>JAJEIW010000238.1 GCA_022828045.1 Acidimicrobiia bacterium
GGTCTGCCAGCGAACAATGTCGCCGAAGGGGCGCCGCCGGCGCCACAGCTCCAGATACAGCCACACGCTCCCGGCCAGGTTCACCAGGAAGATGGCGTTGATGCCCGCGATTGCCGCCCGATTCGGGCTCCAGCCGAAGTCCGCGATGCGCCCGACGACGGCAACCAGCGTCAAGACACTGGTAAGCAGCCCCGCAGCGGCGAGCACCGCGGCAGCGCCATCGAAGAATCCCGGCCGATCGCCTGGGCGCCTCGCGGCACCGCAGAACAGCAGCAAACCGACCACGAAACCCAGCAATACGTTGAACAGGATGAGCGCCTCTCGGTCGGCCTCGATGCTCCGGCCCGTTGCCGGCACCGCCACGAGAAAGACAACCAGCATCGCTGCGAACAGGGGCGTGAAGATGTACGCCGGCATCGAGGCGAATCTCGAGACGGCACCCGCCCAGAATTCGACGAGCCAGGCGGTGACAACAACGGCGCCGGCCGACCCGGCCACCATCACCCACTCGGTCATCCATCTCGTGTCGATGTCGAGGGCCACGAAGGCGCCGACGGTGAGGGCGCTGAACACCGCACCGGCCAGCGCGATCAGCACGCCGTACACAATCCACTCGCCTGTGAAGCGCACGTAGTCCATGCGCGGGCCGGCCAGCCTCCAGCGCTCTCCGGTCCGAGCGAGGCCGATGACCAGCCACAGCAGCACCGGCAGGTGCAGCGCGGCGAGCACGAACGTGGAGCTGTCATCGTCGAACGGGTAAGCGTTGATGACCGCCGCCGAGGCGGCGACGACAGCGCCGATCACGGCCGTCACCCAGTACGGCGGCCGCTTCAGCCACACGAACCAGCCCGCCAATGCCGGCAGCACGAGCAGGCTGAAGTTGCGCGCATAGAAGCTGGCGTCGTCGGAGTCGGTCAGGCTGAATCCGAATGCCTCGGGCAGGCGCACCGCAATCGCTGCCGCGACGGCGAACGCCGCCATGATCCAGAAGCCGCGCCGCTCGGCGCCGCGCTCGCCAGCATCCGCCGCGGCATCGGCATCCGTCAATGCTGGCTCGGGCTCGTCCCACATTCCTGCGAAGCGCTCCCGAGCGAACGCCCTCACTTCAGGATCGGTCGCAGCCAGCCGCCGCGCCGCAACAAGCAACGCCTCGTCAGCGGAGAGGCCGTCCGCCCGAAGCGCCTCGGCCTCTGCCCGTAGGCCGACGTGCTCGACAGTCGGACCGGCCGCCGCCGGATCGCCCGGCTCAGTCATGGCAGCTAGTAGGTGGCGTTGCCCCAGGTCTCGTCGAAGACGATCTCCGACAGCGGCAGCCGGTCGAGCTTGCGCGGGAACGGCGTCGACCGGTATCCGACCGCGATGTGGGCCGCAGTGGCCACGCCCTCGGGAATGTCGAGCATCTCGGCGACCTGTGGCTCGTACATGCACAGCAGGGTGGTGAGCGCAGTGCCCAGGCCGGCCTCACGGCAGCCGAGCAGGAAGTTCTGCACCGCCGGGTAGATAGAGCCGCCGCCCACGACGCTGAGCCGGCCCAGTTCGGTGTCGGTGGGATGGACGCCGTCGATGTAGCCGCAAGCCACCACGATCACAGGCACCTCGGCGAAGTGCTCAGCGAAGTAGTCGGCGCTGTCAAGCAGGCGCTTCGCCTTGTCACCGACGATCTCGATGTCGCCGCTGCGCGCCATGCCCAGGTAGGCCTTCCACGGCTCCAGGTACCACTCCTGCAGCTGCTGCTTCTTTGCCTCGTCGCGCACCACGATGAACCGCACCGGCTGGCGGTTGCCACCCTGCGGCGCGTGCCGCGCATAGTCGAACGCCTGCTCCAGCGTCGCATCCGACACCGGGTCCTTCGTGAAGTACCGCGTCGTCATCGACGTCAGTGCTGCCTCGCCAAGTTCCATGATTCCCTCGCTTCGCTCAGATGCGGCGCTCGCCGCAGGCCGCCGGGCTCCAGCGACGCTCGCATGACAGTAGCCACCCGTCGCCGGCCACCGGCCACGACGCCTGCTCGCCCGCCAGCCGTACTCAGGACAGTCCGGTACCTGCCGTCGATGCAGTCAGATGGCGCAGGGCGCCTCAGAGGCGAAGCCGCTTGGCACGTCTGATCTCTTGGCTGACGGGATCCACCTCGAAACGGGCCGACTCAAGAGCCAGCACGCCCAGCAGCGGCTCGCAGCCCGGCGGCCCGTACACCACGCGCACAAAGGCATCGGAGTCCATGAACTCGAGCCGCGCCCCGGTGAACTCAGCGGTCTGGCTGCTGCCGTCGGCTAACTCGTAGGAATCGCTCCCGTAGGGCCGTAGGCCCAATTCCTCCAGGCGGTCTCGCGGTACCAGCGTGTCAGTCGACCCGGTGTCCACCAAAAAGCGTCCCTCCCACGAGCGCTCAGGCTCAGCAGGGCTGCGGACCGTGACGTCGGTGTAGGTGAATCCCATGATGTCTCCTCAGTTGTCGCCGTCGGCGGCGGCATCACCGGCGAACCTGCTTGGCCCTCCTCGCACCCTGCCTCCATTGTTCCGGCCCCGCCCGCATTCGACGGCTCGATATCGCACCGCTCTGCCGAGCCGGGTGGTCGTCGATTCGAGCCGATCATCGAAATGCGGCGACATGGCTACGAAGCGACCCCGCGGCTGCACAGATCGGTTCTACGCAGCAGTGCACGATGGCTGTCTCGGAGGTTCCCCGAAGTCCGCGTCGTGTAGACCCGTCCCCGCGGTGCGTCAACCAAGGTCTTGTCTTTGAAGTCGTCAGTCAACGCCGCATCATTCGTGTAGAGAAGGCGGGCACCGGAGACCAGCGCGAGAGCAATGACATGCTCGTCGTCGGACCTGCATCGAGCCTCGCCGTCCACGGTGGCCTGGTTCAGCTCGCCAGTCCGGCGCGCGACCTGCTCGCTGTCCACTTGCACCAACCGTCCAGCGAGTTGAAGACCAGCGAGCCAGCGGCGCATCGGCTCTCCGGCCCTGTGCAACTCGTAGCTGAGCGTCCCGCCCAATACGAGCGGAACTCGGCCCTGCTCGATCGCCTTGCGGAACGCTTGTCCTGCTGCAGTTCCGCCACCCTCCCAAAGCTCGCTGGCGACATTGGCATCCACAATGGCGCACACGCCTCAACCGCCGAGCGAACGCTGGAGTTCGTCCATGAAGAACTGGCGATAGCCCGCGGGAGCGCCATCGATATTGCCCAGGCGGTCGACGGAGATCGAGTGCAGACGCACTTCAAGGCCACAGCGCTCGAAGTAGACGATCGACACGTCCTTCGGCGCCAACAGACTCGGATGGTCGCGCGCCGCCATGCGGACCCGGTCGATCATGAAGTCACTGTGCGTTTCGACGACAATCTGTCGCCGGGGTCGGCCCGCCCTAGTACCGGCCAGTTGGCACAGCAGGGTGCCCAGCGCGGCTTGGGCCACAGGATGCAGATGCACCTCGGGCTGCTGCAGCAGGAGGGTTTGGGCCCCGCCCGGCCGCAGGAGCTCAGTAATGACCGGTAGCACTTGACTGACGCCGTAGCCCACGTCAACGAGATTCCTAAAGCGTCCTGTCACACGGTCGCTGAGCTTGCGCACCTGGATCTGGAACGGATCCGATTCGTGCTTGCCGTGACGCCGAATCTTCAGCTCGTCGAACAGTTCAGCCGATCGACCGAAGGCTTCCAGCTGCTGCTTCAGCGTTTGCCACTCATCTGGCGCTCGTGCCTCAAGCTGTGCCAGATACGTGGGGATCGCGTCTCCGACCGCATCGGCTGTGATGCGTACAGGGTCGTACGTACGCCGCGGCTGCGAACGGACCGGAGCGCTGGCCAAGGGTCGCTGCCGCTGCGAGCCGTAGACGGACCGCCCCATGGGTCGCCGCAGCGGTAGCGCCTGCTCTAGTTCAGTGACGATGTCGTCCGTCAACTCGGGTGCGGCCCCGATGGGATGAATCGTCCAGCGACTCGGTCGCGCCTCCCGCAGTTCTGCGCGGAGGCGCATCCGCAATATCTCCAGCGGCACCAGAGGGTCCTGCGTGACCCGCGATGCTGTTCTTGGCCGATTCTCAGTTAGCTCGCATCGCCATTCGCCCGAGGGAGTTCCGAGGCTCAGTGATTCTGACTCGCCGTCGCGCGCGCGGTGTTCGAACCAGAAGTCGGATGTGCCGCCAGCCGGCGGGCCGGCAGCCTGGATGCGGCGGCGCACAGGCACCGGGGCGGACCACTTCTCGGAGAACTCCACCTGAAACTGGCGGTCCCAAGCTGCCGCGTCATTCCTGGAGCGCCCCAACGCGGTCAGCTTGATCGCTGCCTCGAATGAAGCTGCCCCGCTGCCGCGGGCGCGGGGGCGATGCACGATCTCGTCGAAGCTCCCGAGATCGTACGGTTCTTCTTTGAAGTCAGGGATGCGCTCGTCGTAGGCCAGGTCCCACATGGCCCGTACCATCGCCATGAGCGAGGTCTTGCCGCTGCTGTTCTCTCCGACGAGCAGCGTGAGCGGAGCGAGACGTGCCGTCTGAGGCTCGTCGCCGAAGCAGCGGTAGTTGCGCAACGTGATCGATTGCATGCCTGACCCTCGCTCCCAAACGCTGCGGATTTCGCAGTGTCCGCCGCCGACAAGCCCTCACCCTATGTGACTGCCTACTTGACCGACGGCGGATTTTTTCAGTCGCGCCGCTGGTATCGGCATCAGCTCGTTCAGCCTGCCGACGTGAGACGCGTGGACTAGCGGCGCCATTGCCTCCACCGTGGCGATCCCGCCCGCCTCCGACAGCTCGACCCCTGACCTCGGTGGGGTCGGCATGGTCACTCTTCCCATCTGCTCATAGCGGGCGTGCGGTGTAGTCGCCAGACTCGCGGCCCACCAAGCCCGCGAGGGGAGCGATGCATGCGTCAGATCTTCGATTTGGATACCCGGCTCGGCCGCCGGGTCAATGCGTTCATCACGGTGGTCATCGTGCTGTCGATGGCCACCTTGGTTGCCGACACCCACTACACGGCGGCCGACGGGGGCCTGCCGGGGTGGCTGTGGACGCTCGAATTGGTCATCTGGGTGCTGTTCGCCGTGGAGTATGTGATGCGCATTGCGCTCGCGCCGTCCGCGTGGCGATACATCTTCTCGTTCTACGGCATCGTGGATTTGCTGGCCGTGCTCGGCGGGTTCGCGAACGTTCCGGCTGG
The DNA here is from genome assembly GCA_022828045.1 of Acidimicrobiia bacterium. Classification (GTDB taxonomy): domain Bacteria; phylum Actinomycetota; class Acidimicrobiia; order Acidimicrobiales; family Poriferisodalaceae; genus Poriferisodalis. The sequence goes on from JAJEIW010000238.1 coordinate 5,153, forward strand.
CACGTCGCTGCGCTTGCTGCGCCTGCTGCGTGTGTTCCGGGTCGTCAAGCTGGTGCGAGGCAGCGAGGCCCTCGACCGCTTCCGGGCAGCGTTCAGGGACATTGCCGACGAGCTGCTGGTGTACCTGTCGGCCTCGGGGATCCTGATGTTCATCGCATCGGTGGGCATCTACGAGCTCGAACACGATCAGCCCGACACGCTGTACGTCAGCATCTTCGACAGCTTCTACTGGGCAGTGCTGTCGCTGACCGCCGGCGCGGAGGGCTACCAGCCACTCAGCTTCGGCGGCAAGCTGCTCAGCATCTTCATCGTGCTGATCGGCCTCGGCGTGGTCGCCGTGCCGTCAGGACTGCTGGCCTCCGCGCTGTACAAGCACGACGCTCAGACCGCATGACGCCTAGATCGAAAACCATTGGAAATAAGCGAAAATCTCAGACTAGACAGAATGCCACGACGCACGATGTGAGGAACTGCCGTGGCTACGATGACCGGCATGGACCCCGAGACCGCGGACGCTGAGTCCGAACGGTCGCCGGATCCGGTACAGCACGCTGATGCTGCACTTGATGCTGAGCTGCTCGCCAAGCTCGTAGCGCAGGCAGTCGCTGCCCAGAGCCGGCCAAGGCGTTCCGCACTGCTGATCGGGCTGGCAACCACGATCGCCGCAGGTCTCATCGCCGTGGCCGCAGCCGGCTACACCGCACTGCGCGCCGACATCACCGCACTACACGCCGAGATCAACAACGTCGAAACACGCCTCCGCGCCGAAATCAACGATCTCGAAACTGTCCTGCGCGCCGAGATCAACGGCGTCGAAGAACGACTCCGCGCCGAGATCAACAGCGTCGAGACAGGCCTCCGTGCCGAGATGCAGGATTTTCGCGCTGAAGTGAACGCAACCCTGCTGGATCACACTGACCGTCTCGCCCGCCTCGAAACCACCTCACAACAGCACACCGAACAGCTCAACCGCCTCGAATCCGGCTCACAGCTCAGCCCACCGGCCCAATAGGGCCCACCCGAGCGATCATCAGGCGAGGTCAGCCATGGCACTTCAGCAACGGCTAGTCGCCATCGACTGCGAGACGACCGGCTTCAGCCGGCACGACCGGATCGTTGAGTTCGCGGCTGTCGAAGTCGACGTCAGCACCGGGCAGGTAGTGGACGAAATCGACACCCTCGTCAACCCCGAACGTGACGTAGGCCCCGTCGATGTGCACGGCGTCACTGCATCGATGGTTTCAGCGGCCCCGACGTTCGAGGAAATCGCAGGGGCGCTCGGCCGGCGTCTGCAGGGGGCCATCCTTGTGGCCCACAACCTGACGTTCGACGCACGGCTGCTCGGCCAGGAGTTCCAGCGCCTCGGAACAACCTTCGACCCGGGAGCGGGCTATTGCACGTTGCGTGCCACGTCGCAGAAGCTCGGGTTGGCGTGCGAGAGCTTCGGCATCGCCCATGCCGACCAGCATCGTGCGCTGTCAGACGCACGAGCGACCGCACAACTGGCGTCACTGCTGCTCGATGACGATCCGCTGCCGCAGCACGGCACCGACACGTGCCGCATCGGCTACATCGAACAAGGCTCTCGACCCAGAACGCTCAGGCGCCCGGGCGGCGCAGCAAGCACCAACGACATGGTGCGGATCGTGTCGCGCGCCCACTATCCCTTCTCGGATGAGGCGTTGTTGAGCTATCTCGACCTGCTCGACTGGGTGCTCGACGATCACGTTGTCACCGAAGCCGAACGGCGCGAGCTGATCGAGACAGCACAAGACCTCGGCATCAACCAGCGCCAGATCGACCAAGCGCATCGTGCGTATTTCGACTCGATCGTCGCTGCGGCACAGCGCGACCACGTCATCACCCCCGACGAGCACGACCTGATGCAGCGCATCGCACAAGCGCTGAACCTCACCGATGCGACGATCCCGGAGGTGACCGAGACCCAGCGCTCCGTAGACTTGGCGAAGGGCACCCGTGTCTGCTTCACAGGCACGGCAACCATCGGAGGCGAGGCCGTCGGCCGAGACGTGCTGGAGCGATTGGCAGCGCTAGCCGGACTCGTGCCAGTCAGCGCGGTGACCAAGAACAACTGCGACCTGCTGGTCGCCGCCGACAGATCGAGCAGCTCAGGCAAGGCCCGCAAGGCTCGCGACTACGGCATCCCAGTGCTGTCCGTCGCAGACTTCGTCGAACAGCTCGGATGACGCGTGGGCACGGCGCCCATGCAGCAGCGCACCCCATGCATGACCAGTCCCGTCTAGCGCATGTCCGGACGGCTACGGAATCCGGCTGACATCGGCCATTCCAAACGCTGCTCCCCATCGACGACGGCCGTCGACAACGACTCCAGGGCCGTAGGTCCATAGGGCCGGCGTTAGCTCAACATCGCGATGACCTCGCGCTTGCCATCGTCTCCGAGCGGCCGGATGCCTTGGTCGAAATCCCATACGCCAGTCGTCGCGTCGAGTGATTCGTACATGTGCAGTGCTACCTGGCGAACGCTGTCGAGGTTGGACGGCCAGTTGTTCTCTTCTGCACATTCTTGAATCGCTTCCGAATTGGCATCGAGGTGGCGCAGCCAGCGCTTGATCGCATCCGGGGCCAGCATCGAGTCGGATTTCGTGCTGTTGACGCTGCGGGTCGTCATCAAGAAGTTCTCGACTTGTGAGAGTCGCGCCCGCGACCACGGAACCACATAGTCGAGCGAACCACCGGACGCGACAACAGCATCGCCTGTCAGGATGCAACGCCCCTGCTGAATCTGGACAAGACGCTCGCGCATGCGCCGCGGCGGCATGATCCTGTCCCGACCGAACAGGTGCGAATAGACGTCATCGACCGGCAGCTGGAGCGTCTCGTGGTTGATCTTCACAACGGCTTGGGCGAACCTGAATTCCACCAGAGGCCGCAGGATGCCGGCGAACCTCGTGAGGCTCTCGGCGACGCCCGGCAGCAACGTCAGATTCGACGGGTCCGCTGACATGTCGTAAAGGAACGGATCGGGGTCGCCAGGCAACCGCTGCAGGAGTCGCACGGGGTTCTTGAGCAGTGCGGCCCGGACTCTCGCGACGGCCGTCTCGTACTCCTCGTGCCATTCCTGATGCCACTCGGAGTTTGCAACGCCGTGCTTGACGATGTCCAGTGGCTTGCCTTGGAGGTCTCCACGTCCGCGGAGCCGCAGCAGGTCCCTGAACCGGTGGACTTCCTGCATCACCGTTGTGTCTTCGGCAGTCGTGCCATCACTGCGCTTCTTGCGCGCCGAACTCTGGCGAAGCGTTACATCGCCGTTCGGCCCTGCGTAGGGGCGTGCATGCTCCCAGTGAATCTCGAGGTAGCGCTCTGCCATTTGCGTCCAAGTGACGCTGGGAGCGCCGGTGTCGAGCGTCGGTGCCAAGTCGAGCAGAGTGAGCAGCAGACCCAGCTTGTTGGTTCCTGTCATCGCGGCGCGGTCAAGGATCTCTAGCACGCCCTGAACTGGGTCCAGTCGTACTGGCCGACTGGCACCGTCGGAACTCATTCAGCCGACGGTAGCGCCAGCCGTTTGGGGCCCCCGACGAGTGCAGCGCTCAAGTATCAGCGCAGGTGCCCAAGTCCGGCGTCGAAGAGCGCCTTGTCGGCGCGGAATAACCGGTTCGAGCGGCGAGTGTGCAAAGCACTGCCCTTCGCACCCAAGGTGCTTGGGAAGTGGTCGCCGGTAAGTTCGCCGTACAGATGCTTCGCCTGCTTGTATTCCCGCAGCAGCGCTTCGGCGTCGGGGGTGGTGGTCTCCATGCCCTCAAATCTGGCACAGACACATCCGGTGATGCGGCCACGCTCGCCCGCCGAATGGAACGGGATATAGATCTTGGTGAGCGGGTACGACGTTGTGCAGAAGGCCCACTTCAACGTGAGGAGTGCGCTGTCGGGGACTTGCAGGGTGCGAGATATCGGTGACAGAGAACGCTAAATATAGTAAACGACTTGCGTTATTTCGCGAAATCTGTCTCTGTCATGCTAGGATCGCCGGTTGTGAACGAGTATCTGCCTCGACTCGTCGACGCACTCTTGCAGGGCTACCTCGCTGAACTGCCGGCTGTGATGCTGGTCGGGCCGCGTGCGTGCGGCAAGACCACCACCGCCGCTCGGCTGGCAGGCAGCGTCGTCCGCTTGGACAGCGATGCCGCTGCTGCGTTCCGCATCGATGCCGACGCGGCGCTCGCTGGTCGCCCCGAGCCGGTCTTGCTCGACGAATGGCAGCTGGTGCCCGAAGTGCTCGGCGCGGTCAAACGAGCCGTCGATACCGATCGTCGGCCCGGCCGGTTCGTGATCACCGGATCGGCCCGCACCGACGTCGGCGACCGCACCTGGCCTGGCACCGGCCGAGTCGTGCTGGTGAACATGCACCCGCTCACCGTGGCCGAGCAGCGTCAGCAGCACGTTGAGCCGTTCATCGACCGAGCATCAGCAGACAGGCTCGCGCCCACAGGCGCATCGCCAGCATTCGACCTGCGCGACTACCTAGGCCTTGCGCTGCGGGGCGGCTTTCCCGAGCCGGCGCTGCAGCTCGGCGACGCCACGGCACGGGCATGGCTGGAGAGCTACGCCCACCAGATTGCGATGCGTGATGCCCGCGCCCACGGCGACGCGCCCGACGCCGCTCGGCTGGGCCGTTACCTGGAGGCCTGCGCAATCAACTCCGCCGGCGCTCCGCATCACAAGACCATCTACGACGCGGCGGGCATCAGCCGCCAGACCGCCGTGGCGTACGACTCGCTGCTGCGCGAACTCATGGTCATCGACGAACTGCCTGCATGGTCATCGAATCGAGCAAAGCGCCTCAGCCGCACACCGAAGCGCTACGTGATCGACTCGGGCCTGCTGGGGGGCATCCTGCGCGTCGGCACCGACGACGTGCTTGCGTCGGGTGATCTCATCGGACGATTCGTGGACACGTTCGTCGTAGCGCAGCTGCGGGCGGAAGCCGCCACCTCCCGGACTCGTTACCGCTTGTCGCACCTGCGCAGCGCCGACGGGAGGCACGAGATCGACATCGTGGCCGAACTCGGCGGAGGCCGCATCATCGGCATCGAGGTCAAGGCCTCAGCCGATGTGAAGCGACCTGACGCGCGCCATCTCCGATGGCTCCGCGACCAACTCGGCGACCGATTCGTCGCAGGCGTTGTGCTGCACTCCGGTCCCGACATCTTCGAACTCGACGACCGGATCCTCGCCGCACCCATCTCCACGCTCTGGTCCTGACACATGCCGAATCCCGAGAAAGCGGCCGAAGGTAGCGCCGGCCGTCAAGACGACTCGGCAGGCTGCGGCCCTTGGTCGCACGCGACAATGACGGGCGGTAGCTCGAGACGAGGTGACAGACAGCATGCGGTTGGACGAGATCACGGCTGAGGACTTGACGGCGGAGCAAGCTGCAGTGCTCGATGCCATCCGGAGCGGGCCTCGGGGCACGTCGGGGCGGGGACCGAGGCTGCGGGGCCTGGTCGGGCCCTACGGCGTGTGGGTGCGCGCACCCAGCG
>JAJEIW010000076.1 GCA_022828045.1 Acidimicrobiia bacterium
CACTCCAGGGTTCAACGTGCGCCGCGTGGTGCACACCCTGCGGGCCACCCGCTACGCCACCGAGCTGGAGTTCACCGACATGCGGGTGCCCGAGAGCCATGTGCTCGGCGAGGTGAACGGCGGCTTCGGCATCGCCAACGATCGGCTGAGCCGCCAGCGCATCCCGTATGCCGCGGGCTGCCTGGGGCCGGCGATCCTGGCGCAGGAGATGGCAATTGAGTGGGCCCGCAGCCGCGAGACGTTCGGATCGGTGCTGGCCGAGAAGCAGGCGGTGCAGTGGATGATCGTCGACAACGAGATCGACATCCGCCACGGCCGCTGGTGCGTGCTGGAGGCGGCCCAGAAGGCCGACCGCGGTGAGCGTTTCCGCACCGAGGCCGCGATGGCCAAGCTCGTCGCCTCCGAGGCCGCCGGGCGGGTGGTCGACCGCTGCATCCAGATCCACGGCGGCATCGGCGTCACCAAGGACCTGCCGCTGGAGCGCTGGTACCGGGAGCTGCGCATCCGCCGGATTGGCGAGGGCCCCAGCGAGGTGCAGCGTCTGATCATGGCTCGCGACATCCTCGGCGGCAGCTTCAAATGAGCGATTCGGACAGCGGGGCCGCCGAGCCGACCCGCCCGCTGCCGCTCGACGGCGTGGTCGTGCTGGACCTCGGCCAGATCTACCAAGGTCCCTATGCCGGATTGCTGCTGGCCTACTCGGGTGCCAGGGTCATCAAGGTGGAGCATCCTCGGGGCGAGGCCCTGCGAGGCCACAGTCACCAGCTGCCCTTCGCCATGCTCAACTCGTCGAAAGAGATCGCGTCGTTGGATCTCAAGTCGCCGCGCGGCCGGGAGCTGTTCATCCAGCTCGCCGGCGGCGCCGATGCGGTGCTGTGCAACTTCGCACCCGGTGTGCCCGAACGGCTCGGGATCGATGCCGAGACGCTCTGGCAGACAAACCCCAAGCTGGTTTTCGCCCAGGCCAGCGGTTACGGCCTCGACGGCCCGGACGCTCAGCGGACTGCCATGGACGTCACCGTTCAGGCGCACATGGGTGTGATGAGCATCAACGGATTCGCTGACCGACCGCCGGTGAAGTCCGGTGCGACGTTCATCGACTTCCTCGGCGGCACCCACCTGTACGGAGCCGTCGTGACTGCACTGTTCGAGGCGCAGCGCACCGGCCGCGGTCGCCTGGTGTCGACATCGATGGCCGAGGCTGCCTACTACACGCTCACCACCTCATTGCAGGCGTGGCAGTTGCACGGCGTGACCGGGCGCATGGGCAACCGCAATGCCGCCATGAGCGTCTCGCCGTCCAACGTGTATCCGTGCAGCGATGGGCACATTGCGCTGATCGCGGCGATGAATTCGCACTGGCGGTCCGTGCTGGAGGTGATCGGTCGGGCCGACCTGCTCGGCGATGAGCGCCTGCGCAGCAACGCCGGTCGCTGCGAGCACATGGACGAGGTGGACGAGCTCGTGACGGCCTGGACCTCTGGGCGCACCCGCGCCGAGGCGGCTGCGGCACTGTCGGCGGCGGGCGTGCCGGTGGCGGAAGTCCGCGAAGTCACCGACGTCGTGCATGACGATCACATGATCGAGCGCGGATTCCTGCAATGGACCGAGCTGGATGGCCTGGGCGAGATCCCGCTGGCGCACAGCCCGCTGCGCTGGCACGGCTCGGACATGCGTGAGGTAGAGCCCTACCGGCCTGTCGGCGCCGACAACGAGGCGATCTACCGCGAGTTCTGCGGATTGGAAGCCGACGACCTGGCTGCCTTGGCAACCGACCACATCATCTGACCCGCTGCGCTCTCGGGCCGCTCGGGCAACGGCTTCTCCTTGTGCTCGAAGCTTGAGCTTGCTGCGCTCTCGGGCCCGTGGCCCAGCGTCGGGAGATCAGGAGGGGGTGAGTCGGCCGACGCGCTGTGCTTGGTTGCGCTGCGGTGCGGGCAGCTCGCCGTGGTCGGCGAGATGCAGCATGAGCAGTTCGTCCCAGCGGCTGCGGTAGTTGGAGGTGAGCTCGCAGCAGAACTGCGCAGCGGCGTCGCCGTGCCGTTCGATTTCGCGGCGTAGCGCGGACTGAATGCCGAACGGCTCACGGGCGCCGGCATAGCCCACCGAGAGCACGGTCCCCGTGTCATCGGCGACGTGGTACACGCCGAGCTGCGCCGGCAGTGCGTCGATTGTCTCGCTATCGAGGCGCTGCCATGGCTTGTCGAGTCGGATTCCCATCTGCGATGCCTCTCAGGCTGAGGTTGTGCGGCCGTCGTGCGATTGCGTCGGTTGGCGCGACGCGTGCCGTGGGCCTATGCAGCCGCCGCCACGACCGGCACGTCGGTTACTGCAGTGCCCATCAGATCCTCGAAGTTCAGCCGGAAGAACCTCTCCTGCACGTCGGCGGGCAGGTGCTCGACTTCGCGGTCAAAACGCCGCAGCGGGTTCCGGCCGCCCTCCACGTGTGGATAGTCGGAGCTGAACATGCAGATCTCCGGCGCCGTGTTCTCGATGATCCAGCCAGTCGGCTCGGTGGGGTAGGGCGTGACCCGCACCTGGCGGTGCACGTACTCCGAGGGCCGCAGGCTGAGCTCGCCGAGCCGCTGCTCGTGCCGCTCGAAGGCGTCGAACGCTGCTTCGAGCTGGCGCATGAAACCCGGCACCCACACGGCGCCCAACTCGATCACGCCGATCTTCAGCTCCGGAAAGCGCTCGAGCACGCCGTCGAAGATCAGCATCGACAGCGCCTGCAGCGGCGCGGCGGAGATCGCCATGTACGACACGGAGCGGAAGTTCTCACCGCCGCCGTGGAAGTCGGGCTCGGGCGGCAGGCCGTTGTTGCGGTGCTGTGGCGGCATCACCAGGTCGGGCGTGGCCACATGCATCACCACCGGGATGCCCGCTTCTTGGGCGGCGGCCCAGACGGGGTCGAAGCCGACGTGGCTGTGGGAGTGGTGCTTCGGCATCCGGTTGGGGATGAGCAGCGCCGCTGCGCCGTCTTTGATGGCCTGGCGAGCGTGCGGCCCGGCTCGTTCGATGTCCTGCAGCGGCACCGAGCACACCGGCAGCAAGCGGGAATCTTCCGAGCAGAACGCGATCTGGGCCCGGTTCGCCGCCGTGGCTGCGGCGTAGGTGAGGGCGGGTTCGGCAGTGTGCTCCATCTCCTCGATGAGCGTGTTGGGCATCGAGGGGAATACGAGCTGGCTGGCGAAGCCCAGGTCGTCGAGCGCCTGGGACCGATTGGCGGGATCCCAGGCGCCGGGGGCGATGTAGTTCTTGCGCAGCATCACCTCGGCTGCGGCGCCGGCGCGGAACTCCGGGTCTGCTTGG
>JAJEIW010000235.1 GCA_022828045.1 Acidimicrobiia bacterium
GACGACCCGAAGCGCTTCGAGCACCCGGAGGATCGTGTGGGTCGCCGATCTCCCGGCACGGGAGCTCCTGAGGCCTGTCAGCGACAGCTTGGGGCCGGCTAGGGGCTCGTACCACGGGATCGACGGCCCGGCTTGATCGGCCATGTCGAGTGCCTCGAGCACCTCGAAGCCGACCTTGTCCAGGGCGGCATCCACCTCGTGCAGTGAGACGATGTCCTGCAGCCCGGCGCCGAGCTCGATGTCGTGCTTGAGCTGCCGGTGATGCGAGTTGCCCGCGTCGAATCGATCCGTGAGGCACCACTCGTGTGATGCGAAGCAGCCTCCCGGCTTGAGCAGACGGAACGCTTCGGCGAAGACGTCGACGCGGTCAGGCGCATGGCACGTCGATTCGAGCGCGTAGATGGCATCGAACGATTCGTCCGGTTCGTCGACATCGGTGAAGTCCGATTCGAGGTAGGTCCCGAGATGGCTGAGCCCTGCCTGCTCGGTGTAGGCGACGGCGCGCCTGATCTGGTACGCGCTGACGTTGATTCCGACGATCTGCGATCCCGAGAAGCGGGCGATCTCTCGCAGCGGGCCGCCGATACCGCAGCCGAAGTCGGCGACGCGCATTCCGGGCCGCAGGCCGAGCTTGAGTGCAAAGAGGTGCTCTTGTCGCGCAATCGACGCACGACGGCTCTCGCCGGGAACCCGCGGCGCAAAGTGAAACGACTGACCCCAGCCGTACTCGTACAGATCGGTCGCGAGGTCGTAGTAGTTCTCCACAAAGCCCCGGTGGTCGGTCGCCCGCCGGTCGCGTCCCTTGCGGCGGCCGAAGTCGAAGCTGCGTTCGTGCACATCGACGCTCGACTCGACATCTTCCGGGTCTAGGGATCGTCGGAGTATCTGTGAGAGCCGGGTTGGCATGGCTGTGGTCCGTGTGTGGTATCCGCCGCGTTACGGGGCGTCGAGGAGATGGATACCGGGATCGAAGGCGGCGGCTGCGAACCAGAAGGTATCGATGTGCTCGATGGGTGCGAGCTGAGCGCCGGCCGACGGGCCGTCGAGGGCGCGGCCGAGCAGCGACCAAGTCGAACCCGTCTGATCGTCGACGAACGCTCCGGGCTCCGCCGAGCTCGCAGCATCGGTCTTGCGAGCGAACGTGAGCTGCCGACCGTCCACTGTCGGGTCATAGACGGCCGTTGCGCCCACGTCCCGGCCGAGGGCCACCTGGGAGTTCTGAATCGGTGTTGCGGTGCCGGGGAGGTGAAACGCCACCACCTCGGTGCCGCCGACATCGACCGTCATGACGCCTTCGGCTTGCAGCGTCTCGTGCACCACTGCGACGGCCTCCCCGGCGCGGCGGATGACGAGCACGCGGGTCTGCGGCGGCAGTCGATCGTCAGGCTCGCCGGCGAAGAGAAACGGGATGCCATCGGGCGCGTCGTAGTTCACGTACGGGTTGCTGCCATAGGACCGTCTGACGTCGGCGGGCCGACTCAAGACGAGCCCGTCGGGATGTTCGGCCCGGAAGGTCTCGAAGGCGACCGTCGCCATGGGGATCAGCTCGAGCTGGGTCCCGGTGAGCTCGCCGGCGATGGCTTGGCCGGTGTAGTGCGTCCACAGGCTCTCGGTCTGGCGGTCGTACATGACCAGCGCCGAGTTGTAGAGCTTGCCCGAGGTGCCGAAGTCGAAGGTGCGGTCGCCGAGCCGGCGGTGGTACGCGATGGCGGTGTTGCACAGCGGGCAATAGGTGACCGTGACCGGCTCCCCGCCGATGGTGTCATTGACGATCTCGTGCCAGATCATGACCTGCGCCGGGTAGGCGCGGGCATCGCCGTTGATTGTGAGCGTCACCACGGCCTCTTGGGGCTGCAGGTAGTCAGCCTCGGCGGCTCGCTCGAACTCCGGTCCGTCGATGGAGGGGATTTGGTCGGGCACCAGCCCGCCGGAACGGATGTCGCTCGGCGAGACGAGCGGCTCAGGCAGTGACGGCGCCGAGATGCCGTCGCGCAGCGCCGAGACGGTGACCTCGGGTGGGTCGCCTGGGATCTGTTCGACCTGCAGCGGGATGATCGCCAGCGTCGTCACCGGCGTTGCCGTGGGCGCAGCGGTTGTCGCTGGCGTGGAGGCACTCGTGGCGGGTGCCACGGTCGCCTCGGGGGCGGGTTCGATCGTCGCCTCGCGGGCGGTCACGACATCGCTGGATGACGTGTCCGAACATCCGAATGCGACGCACGCAAGACCTGCGGCCACCGCGGAGAGAACCACGCCGCGGGCGATCCGTCGAGATGGCAGCCGGCTCAGCCGGGACAGATGCCGCTGCTGTGAAGCCATCGTGCGACGCTACCCCCAGGCACCGCAACGGGGCATTCACCAGCCGGTGCACCGGCCTTCGGGCAGGTGCCACAGCGCCCACGATGCTGCAGGCTCGTCGACGAGATGCCGGGCGTTCGAGCAGCGCGCCGTCAGGTCGTCATGGGCGATGACCATCGCCGAGCACGGCCGCTCCCCGGCGGTGATGTCGACGCGCTGGTGGGAGATCTGGGGCAACTCCAGCCGGTAGAGCCACAGCGCATAGTCGGGCACCTCGGTGCGGTCGTGGGCGAGACAGGCCAGTCCGTCGTCCTCGACAGCGTCGAACACCGCCGCAGCCGCTGTGACCTGATCGCGTGCCACAGCGCCGACGTCGGCGAGATGGCGGTGGTTCAACACGGTGGCTACGGCCCCCAGCGCCAGCGCTGCCGCGACGAGTACACCCATGGCAACTGCGGGGGCGTTCGCCGCATGCACGCGGGCAGTGGCGGATGCTGCGTCTGATGTCGGCGGCGGGGCCGATGGGACCGTCTCGCCGTGGCCAGCCGGTGCACGCCCGCGCTGGGTCACCGCGGCGAGCAGGACTCCGAACAGTGTCGCCACGAGAGCCGCGACGGCTGCTGCACTCAAGCGATCGTCGAGCCAGCTCCACGCAGGACTGAACGACAGGGTCATGATGCGGCGCGGCGCAGCGCCGTAGCCGCTTGCTGCACCCACGACAATGACGCATGCCGCTGCGGCCACGACCGTGCTCACTCCGAGCAAGGCAGGAGCGTCCGGTCGGCTTCGTTGCCGGGTCGCGAGCCTCGCCAGCGCCGCGACGGCCAGCGGCACAGCCCACGGGTCGACATACCGGCCGTAGAGCAGCGCATCAGGGCGTTCACTCCCGGTCAGCGTCCAGCCGCCGAGCATCACGGCACCGATCGCTCCGAGTGAGAGGCACAGCAACGTGGCAGTGAGGGCGTCGGGGCGGGCCGGCGCAGTCCCGTACTGCGGCTGCAGGATCTGAGCCATGGAACTCGACGACCCGACGGCATCGCCGGCTCGCCATCTTCGGGCCAACCAGAGCGTCGCAGCGAGACCGGTGACCAAGCCGACGAGGCCGAGGCCGAGGGTTCCCCCGCCCAGCGCCAGCAGTTGGCCCGAGACAGTGGCGAACGGCTCCGCTCCCCTGTCGAGCTGAGCTGCCTCGCTCAGCCGTTCGGTCGGCCAGGTGTCGGTGAGGGTCAGGGCTACGGCTGTCCCGACGCCGCCAACGAGCAAACCGACGCCGAGGGCCGACCATGCCCGGCGGCCGATCCGGCACAGCAGTGCCGTCAACACGACCGCAACGATCAGCACGACCACGCGGGCGTGCAGCGCCACGGCAAGCGTGGCGATCAGGCCCGCACGTGCCCACGCCCGCCGGCTCGCTGCCGAACCGTCAACCGTCACAGCGAAGCCCACCGCGAGCGCCACCGCGAGCACGGCGAGGGTGAGCAGGGTCTCGGGCCAGGCGATGCGCGAGGCGCTCGACAGTGACGGGTGCACCGCCGCGAGGAGTCCCGCCGCCCCGGCCACCCACCAGCGCCGCGAGCCCACGAGGCCGAGCCGGCCCGCCACCACCACGGCGGCGGTTGCCGCCAGCGAGTTGACGACCAGCGCCAGATAGTGCACGGCCTCGCCTTGGGTTTCCAGCAGTGAGACCTTCGAGACAGCGACCAGCGGCGCAATCAGCAACCCGTACCCCGGCTGGAAGGGGATGTCGCTGAGCGCGAGCCCGTTGCCACCAACCCATTGGGCGATGCCCAGGTAGGCCGGGATGTCGGGAACAGCCACCGGTCCCCTGGCCGCGATCGCGGTGCGCAGGTGCACAGCGAGCACTGCGAAGAGCACGCCCGCGCCCGCGAGGGCACACACGAAGATCCGCGGCGTGTCGCGCTGCATGTCGCCGCGAAGGCTGTCACACCCCGGCGTACTGTCGGACGCCTCCCCTAACATCGAACGGGGCATCCACGGAGGTCGCACCATGTCAGAGGGCCAGGTGGCAACAGACGCGGGCACGCGCCCGGCGGTCAGCATCGACCCGGAGACGGGTCGCAAGATCTTCAACACCCGAGCAGCAAAGGCCTCGGAGAAGATCGACGGCGTGGGCTACTCGGTCAACGCCGATGAGCATCTGAAGGAGCTGCCCCCTCCCCCGCCCGGCGCCGTGTTCAACGCCGAAGAGCAGGCCAAGTACCGCGACTTCAAGGAAGCGCGCCGGGGCGCTGCCGACTACATGGCCATGGAGGGCGAGTTCAAGCGCTACCTCGACGACGTTTATTCCGAGCCGCCGATCGAGCGCGAGGCGCTCGACGACGAGTGCGAGGTGCTGTGCATCGGCGCCGGGTTCGCCGGGCTGCTGCTGTGGCACAAGCTGAGCAGCGCCGGATTCACCGACGTGCGCTTCTGCGAGAAGGGCGGCGACGTCGGCGGCACCTGGTAC
>JAJEIW010000273.1 GCA_022828045.1 Acidimicrobiia bacterium
CGACGACTTCATCCGCACCAGCGAACCTCGCCATCATCACTCGGTCCAGCAACTGCTGCAGGCCTGCTACGACAACGGCGACATCACGCAGCAGACCTACGAGGGCCTGTACTGCGTGAGCTGCGAGGCCTACTACACCGAGGACGACCTCGACAACGGCATGTGCCCGATCCACCGGCGACCGGTCGAGCACGTCTCGGAGGAGAACTACTTCTTCTCGCTCAGCCGCTACGAAAAGCCCCTGCTTGACTGGTACGAAGCACATCCCGATTTCGTCGTTCCGGCGACCAAGCGCAACGAGGCATTGGGGTTCATCCGCAGCGGGCTGCAGGACTTCTCGATCAGCCGCACGTCGCTGGACTGGGGCATCCCGATCCCCTGGGACCCGAGCCATGTCACCTATGTCTGGTTCGACGCGCTCACCAACTACATCACCGCTGCCGGGTACGGCAGCGACGATGCCCAGTTCGCGCATCGCTGGCCGGGTGTGCACCTGATCGGCAAGGACATCCTCCGTTTCCATTGCGTGTACTGGCCGGCGATGCTGATGAGCGCTGGTGTGCTGCCGCCCCGCCGGGTCCATGTGCACGGCTTCCTGCTCGTCGGCGGCGAGAAGATGGCGAAGTCAGCGCTCAACCAGATCGCCCCGGGCGACCTGGTGGACGACTTCGGCAGCGACGGCGTGCGGCACCACTTCTTGCACGATCAGCCCTTCGGCCCCGACGGCGACTTCTCCTATGAGGGGATGGTTGCCCGCTACAACGCCGACCTGGCCAACAACCTGGGCAACCTCATGAGCCGGGTCGCCACCGTGGTCAGCCGCAAGTGCGACGGCATCGGGCCGGCGCCCCGTGCGGACAGCCCGCTGGCTGGCGCAGTGGCCGAGTGCGTTGCTGAGACCGCCGACGCCTGGGAGCGGCTGGCGCCGTCGGAGGCTCTCGACGCCACCTGGCGGATCATCCGCGAGACCAATGCCATGCTCGAGGCAGCCGAGCCGTGGAAGGCCGATCCTGGCCCCGAGACCGACGCCGTGCTGGGCGACGCGCTGGAGGCACTGCGCATCGTGGCGGTGCTCGCATCTGTGGCCACGCCGCGGGGCTCCGACGAGGTGTGGCGGCGCATCGGCATGGAGGGCTCGGTCGCCGATCAGCGGCTGCCCGAAGCTGCGACCTGGGGCGGTTATCCCGGCGGCATGCCGGTGTCGACCGGCGAGCCGCTGTACCCCCGGATTCGCTGACCGGCTATGCGTTCGAGGAATGAACCGGCTGCGCACATGACCGCAGGGAATGCCTTGCTGTCTCGTGACGATCCGAGAATGGTCAGGCGATGAGCGACACGCAGCCCGAAGTGTGGGTCGACAGCCACTGTCATCTGTGGGAAGACGGTGCCGAACTGGTGGCCGAGGCGCATCGGGACGGCGTGGCCTGGGTGGTGGACATCGGCACCGACGTCGAGCGCAGCATTGCGGCGCTGGATCGCTCCCGCACGCTGCCGGGCGTCGCAGCCACCGTCGGCCTGCATCCCCACGACGCCGACGAGGGCCCCGCAGCGCTCGACGTGCTCGAACAGCTCATCGCCGACGCATGCGCGGCCGGCAGGGGGCTCGTCGCCGTCGGCGAGTGCGGGCTCGACTACTACTACGAGCACTCCGATCGGGCCAGCCAGCGCGAGGCATTCGCCGCCCAGATCGCGATGGCGCACCGCTACGAGTTGGCGCTGGTGATCCACAGCCGCGATGCGTGGGAAGACACGTTCGACGTGCTCGACGCCGAGGGTGTGCCCCCCGGCACGGTGTTCCACTGCTTCACCGGCGGGCCAGACGAGGCGCGTGCGGCACTTGACCGGGGCGCTTCAGTGTCTTTCAGCGGGATCGTGTCGTTCCGCAATGCCGCCGAGATCCGCGACGCCGCAGCGCTCGTTCCCGCCGACCGTTACTTGGTCGAGACCGACGCGCCCTACTTGGCGCCGGTGCCCCAGCGCGGCAAGCAAAACCGGCCGAGCTGGGTGCGCTTCGTGGGCGAGGCCGTCGCTGCCGCCCGCGGCGTGTCGGCGAGCCAGGTTGCGGCGGAGACGACTGCCAACGCCGTGCGCATCTTCGGTCTCGGCGATCTGCCCGACAGATGAGCCTGAGGCTGCTGAGCGGGTCGGATGGCCGCCGCGGGCACCGGTTGCGGCATTCCCCGATTGCAGCCGGATGAGCACTCTGCATCTGAACGCGCCAGCCGTGAAGGCGCTCCTCGAGCGGGCTGGTGCAGCGCCGCGTCGCAGCCTCGGGCAGAACTTCGTGATCGATGCCAACACTGTGCGCCGGATCGCGCGTCTCGCAGGCATCGGCCCGGGCGACCGTGTGGTGGAGATCGGCGCGGGTCTGGGCTCGCTGACGCTGGCCCTGGCCGAAACCGGGGCCGAGGTGGTGGCCGTGGAGACCGACGCCCGTCTTGTGCCGCTCCTGCGTGAGGTGGTGGGATCGGCCGCGACTGGCCGCGAGCCGAACAGCGCGGACCCCGGCGAGGCGCCGCCGAGCCGCGTGCAGATTGTGCACGCCGACGCGCGGCACATGGACTGGAACGTGCTCCTGCCCGGCGACGGGTGGCACCTCGTTGCGAACCTGCCGTACAACATCGCGACCTCGCTCGTGCTGACCGTGCTCGACGATGTGCCGGACGTCGCCCGGCTGCTGGTGATGTGCCAGCGCGAAGCCGCCGAGCGACTGGCTGCGGCCCCCGGCAGCGGTGCGTACGGTGCGGTCTCGGTTCGGGTCGCCGTCCACGCCGATGCCGAGTTGGCCGGCGCCGTGCCGGCCACGGTCTTCTACCCCCGGCCCGAAGTGGAGTCTGCGCTGGTGCGCATCACGCGCCGTGCCCCATCGATGGCGCCCGACCTGCGCGCGGAGGTCAATCGGCTGGTGACGGCAGCGTTCGCGCACCGCCGCCAGATGCTGCGCCGAACCTTGCGGCAGGCCCTCCACGATGCCGACGCGACACTCGTGACGGCGGGCGTCGACCCGACTGACCGCCCCGAACGTCTCGGGCCCGCCGAGTGGGCCTACCTCGCCGAGATCTCGCTCGGGACGCGGGCGTAGGGCCGTGCCTGCGCACACAGAGGCGGTACGGCTGCTCGCGCCGGCCAAGCTGACGCTGTCGCTGCGCATCACCGGCACCCGGCCCGACGGCCACCACCTCATCGATGCCGAGATGGTGACGCTCGACCTGTGCGACGAGATCATCGTGCACCCCAGCTCGCAGACGTCGGTCGAGATCGTTCCGACACCGGCCGCGCACGGCCACGGCGCCGCGGTGCCCGACTGGGACATTCCCACCGACGGCTCCAACCTGGTCGTCCGGGCGCTGGAGCTGGCGGGCAGGACGGCCCATGTCGAGATCCGCAAGCGCATCCCGCCCGGCGCCGGTCTCGGCGGGGGATCTGCCGACGCAGCCGCCGTGCTCCGCTGGGGCAACTGCCTCACGGTCAATGAGCACCCGCGCCCAAGCGCCATATCGAACGCGCCGGGCAGCCGGGCAGGTGCGCAGCCGAACGAGTCTGCGCCCTCGCCGACCGGCGCTGGCGTGCCCGCCGCCGTCACCCCGCAGCAAGCGGCGGCGCTGGGCGCAGACGTGGCGTTCTGCCTCGTTGGCGGCCGTGCTCGCGTCACAGGCATCGGCGAGATCATCGAGCCCCTCCCGTTCCGAGAGCAGCGATTCGTGCTGTGGATGCCGCCGGTCCAGGTCGACACGGCGGCGGTGTACGGCGCATGGGACGAGCTCGGCGGCCCGTCCGGTCCAAATGCCAACGACCTCGAACCAGCCGCGCTCGCCGCCTACCCCGAGCTTTCAGCCTGGCGCGATGACCTCGAGGGAGTCACCGGGCGTACGCCACAGCTGGCCGGCAGCGGCGGCACCTGGTTCGTCCCCACGCCCTTCGGCGCACATGTTCCGGCGCCCGCTGACGAAGGCCTCCGCGCCGCCGACGCAAGCACTATCGGATGCCTGTGACTCGCAACGCCCGAGGTACGAGTGCGCCAAGTTCGTCGCCTGTCAGGCCGAGGATGCGGAGCAACCTGTTGCCTCGGGGCTCAATGAGCGGACGATTGACCGGATCGTTCGGTACTGCTCAACAAGCGGATCACGGTGGCGGAGATGGCGGGGCGGCGCCGGGTGCGGTTGCTGACGAAGCGGCCGGCGACGCGGCGGGTGACACGCTCGATGTCGTCTGGGTCGGGGCTGGGCCGTGACCCCTTGACGGACTGTTCAACGGCTTGGGCGATCTCGTCGGAGAGGGCCTTGACGACATCGGCGTGCTTGGCGACGTCGAGCCAGCCTCGCGAGGCGATGTCGGGTGCTGCTGCCAGATGGCCCTTCCGGTCGAGCACCACCGTCACGTGCACGAATCCTGCCGTCAGGGCCAAGCGCTCGCCGATGACCTCAGTGTCGGGATCGTCGAGCGTCCCGTCCACGTAGTGGTACGGCGCGGGCACGCCGGCACGGACCTGGAGCTCGTTGCCCTTGAGCGTGATCTGGGCGCCGTCGGTCAGCGTCAGCACGCGCTTGGCCTTCATGCCCATCTCACGGGCAAGGCCGGCGTGGCGAGCCAGCATGTGGAACTCGCCCTCGATCGGCACGAACCAGCGCGGCCGGCATGCCTGATGCAGCTCGCGCAGCTCGTCGCGCTGGGCGTGCCCGGACGTATGCACCAACTCGTGCCCGTCGTGGATCACTTCGGCGCCCAGTCGCGCCAGGCGGGACACCATGCGGAACACGGCTCGCTCGTTGCCCGGGATCGGATGGCTCGACAGCACCACCGTGTCGGACGTCCCGGCATGAATCTCGGGGTGGTTGCCCTGCGCGATCAGTGCAAGCGCTGCATTGGGCTCGCCCTGGCTGCCCGTGCACACGATACAAACCTCGCCGGGATCGAAGCGATCGAGCTGCTCCACGCCGAACAGCGCAGGCTCTGGAACGTCGAGCACGCCCAGCTGGCGTGCGATGCGCACGTTGTTCACCATGGAGCGGCCCACCGGCACCACGACGCGGCCTTCGCCGACCGCCGCGTCGCAGATCTGCTGGACCCGGTGCAGGTGACTGGCGAAGCAGCTCACGATCAGACGCCGATCCGGACGTTCGCTGAACAGCCGGCGGAGCGTGGCACCGATCTCGGTCTCCGACGCGCTGCGGCCGGGACGGTCGGCGTTGGTGGAGTCGGCCATCAGCAGGGCGATGCCCTCGTCGCCGAGTGCTTGCAGGCGGGCCAAGTCGGTCAGCCGACCGTCCACCGGCGAGGGGTCGATCTTGAAGTCCCCGGTGTGCACCAGCGCGCCGACCGGTGTGTGCAGCACGATGCACAGGCTCTGGGGCACTGAGTGGGTGATCGGCAGTGCTTCGACATCGAACGGGCCGATCTCGCGGCGCTCGCCGTCGCCGATGACATGAAACGACGTGCGGTCTGCCAGGCGTGCCTCGGTCACCTTGTGCTCCGCCAGCGACATGGACAGGGCCGACCCGTACAGGGGAACCTCGATGCTGCGCAGGAAGTGGGGGACGCCACCGAGGTGGTCCTCGTGCCCGTGGGTGACCACCAGTCCGACAACGTCGCGGGCACGCGAGTTGAGCCAGCTCATATCGGGCAGCACGTGCTGCACCCCCGGCATGATCGCCGGGTCACCGAACATCACCCCGAAGTCGATGACGAGCAGCTTGCCGCTCTGCTCGACAACGGTGCAGTTGCGCCCGACGTCGCCCAGCCCACCCAGAAAGGTGACCGTGACGCCTTGGCTGCTGTTGCTCGCAGACCTCCGGTCGGCTTGCGCTTTGGGCTTGCCGCCTCGGGCTCGGGTGCTGTTTCCTCCGGCCGGGCTGGTGGCATTCCTGCCGTGACTGCGTCCAGTTGCCTTCCGCGTACGTCTTGTGACACCGCCGTCTTGTACGGCGGGATCGTCGGATTGGGCGGGCGCGCCCCCGGTGGGGGAGCGGCGATTGCGGCGGCTCAAGTCTGCTTCAGACGGGCGTAGACCTCTCGGGCGCGGTCCTCCAGGCCGTCGGGCGTCGGGCCCATGGGCAGGCGCGGCTCGCCGACGGACAGTCCCAACGTGCGCAGCATGGCCTTGGTGGGCACTGGATTGGGCGCCGCGTCGCCGGTCTCGAAGTCGTAGCTCTCCAGCAGAGCGGCGTTGATCTCGCGGGCCTTGGTGGCGTCGCCTGCATCCCAGGCGTCGAACATCGCGATGTGCTCGGGGATGGACCAGTGGGCCGCGACGCTGATGACGCCCACAGCGCCGACAGCCAGCAGCGGCAGCGTGAAGGTGTCGTCGCCGCTGTACACCTCGAAGCCCTCCGGTGCTTCGGCGATGACCTTCGCCGTCTCGCCGGGATTCGCAGCGGCGTCTTTCACCGCCACGATGTTCGGGATTTGTGCCAGCTCCAGGAGCGTCGGTGTGTTGATCTTGCGCCCCGTACGAATCGGGATGTCGTACATGATGATCGGCAGGTCGGTGCACTCGGCCACGGCTGCGAAGTGCGCGGCGATGCCCGCCTGCGAGGGCCGGTTGTAGTACGGCGTGACCGCCAAAATGCCGTCGACGCCCAGCTCGGCGGCCTTGCGGGTCTGACTCACCGAATGTGCCGTGTCGTTGGTGCTGGTGCCGGCCACGACCGGCACGGTCACGGCCTCCGCCACAGCGCGCCACAGCTCCCAATCTTCCTCGTCGGTGATGGTGGGGGCCTCACCGGTTGTGCCGGTGATGACGAGGCCCTCGGCGCCCTCGCCTACGAGCCAGCGGGCCAGCGCCACTCCAGCGTCCACGTCCAGCGATCCGTCCGCCGCAAACGGCGTCACCATCGCCGGAACCACTCGTCCGAATCGCGCGCTCATGTCCCCGAGACTACTGCCGTGCCATCGACGGCCTGCGCCTGTTTTTCCCGCTTGTCAACTGCGAAGAATCGTTGGGTGTCGGCGAAGGTGTCAGACGCTGCCTTCGTCGGCACGGTTGATGCCGAGCGTGGCCAGCAGATCCTCGTGGAGCTCGAACCACACCGTGTGATAGCTGGGCATCATCGGCTTGGTGAGGTAGTCCAACTCGCCGGCCTGCAGCCGGCTGAGCGCCTCGGCGAACCGGGGCGCGTAGTTGTCGTAGCGAGCCATCACGCTGCAGAGCCGCTCGAGCACTCCGCCGAGCTCGCCGTGCAGATCCCCCAGCCGGCTGATGATCGCTGCGTCGTAGTCGGGGTCGCTGTGGTCGTTCAGACGCCCGCCGTCGCCGGGTCCCCCATCGGCGGCAGCCGGGTGATCTTCGGGCAGCACCTGCCAGTCGGTGCACAGATGCAGCATCTTGGGGTTCAGCGCCAGGAATTCCCGGTAGGCCGCTGTGACGGTGTCGCGGGCACCGGCCGCATCCAGCTCAGCGGCGAGCGCAGCCTCGCCGTCGTCGCGCCCGGTCGGCGTCAGGAAGAACTTCGGCACCCCGCCGACCTCGCGGAACATGCAGTGCCCGGCCGCATCCAGCTCGGCCAGCAGCCATTCGGTGTCGTCGGGCTTGAGCCCGTGGATCGCAGCAACGTCGTCGATCTCGCCGAGTCCCTTCAGCCGCAGCGCCAGCCACACCAGCAGGCGCGCCTCGGAGCGGTATGGACTGCTCGCATCAGATTCGGAGCGGTATGGACCGCTCGCATCAGACTCGGATTCGAATGGCGTGCTCACGTCGGGTCACTCCACCACGAGATCGGCGAAGCGGTCCCGCAGCGTCTTCTTGGAGAACTTGCCCGTCGACGTCTTCGGCACCTCTTCGATGATGCGGGTCGCGCTCGGCAGCCACCACCTCGCCATCCGCGGCGTGAGGTACTCGATGAGCTCGTCGTGGGTGATGGTCTCGCCCTCGACCGGCACGACGCACGCCATAGGCCGCTCCATCCAGCGTTCCGAAGCCACGGCGACCACGGCGGCTTCGGCGATCTTGGGATGGCTCATGATCTCGTTCTCCACCTCGGCTGAGCTGATCCACTCGCCGCCGGACTTGATGAGATCCTTCGTGCGGTCCACCAGCCGGATGTAGCCGTTCGGATCGCAGGTGGCCACGTCGCCGGTGCGCAGCCATCCGTCGGCCGTGAACGAGTCGGCTGAGTCGGGCCGGTTGTAGTACGAGCCGGTCACATAGGGGCCGCGTACGTGCAGTTCGCCGGACGCCTCGCCGTCGCGAGGCAGCTCATTGGTGGTGTCGGGCTCGCAGATGCGGAACTCGACGGTCGGCAGAATCGTGCCCACGGTGGTGCGCAGGTCGGCCTTGGCGTCGTCGTCGAGGTCTTGCTGGCCCGAGCGGATGTGCGCGATCGAGCACAGCGGGCTGGTCTCGGTCATGCCCCACGCCTGCAGGATCGGCAGCCCCACCGCCTCCCGGTACCCCTCAGACAGCGCCTTGGGCACCGCCGACCCGCCGCAGGGAATGGCCCGCAGGCTCGACACGTCGCGCCCCTCCAGCTCGCCGAGCACGCCCATCCAGATCGTGGGCACCCCCGCAGCGACCGTGACCCGCTCGGTCTCGATGAGCTCGGCCAGCGGCTTGGGGGCCAGGTTCGGGCCGGGATTGACGAGCTTCGCACCCGCTGCAACGGCCGCATGGGCGAGGCCCCACGCATTCGCGTGGAACATCGGCACCACCGGCATGACCACGTCGCTCTCGCACACGCCGGCCGAGTCGACGAGCATCGCCGCGAGGGTGTGGAGGTAGGTGGAGCGGTGGCTGTACACCACGCCCTTGGGCTCGCCGGTAGTGCCGCTCGTGTAGCACATCGATGCCGCCTGGGCCTCGGCGGCAACGCGGAAGCCCGCCGGCGACGCCGCCGAGATCAGG
>JAJEIW010000215.1 GCA_022828045.1 Acidimicrobiia bacterium
CATGTCCTCGATGTCGTCGTAGTAACCCTCACGGTCGCGGAACACTCCCGGATCCATCAGCAGGAAGAACTGCCCCCGCCGTCCCACGGCCACATCGCCGGTGTGGGCCGAGCCGCCCAGGATCCCTGCGGCGATGTTCGATGCCGTGATCATGCCGATGCCCTTGTAGCCGCCGATCGCCGGCACGATGCCGCGCATCGCCACGTCGGGATCGACCGTGGGGTTGCCGTCGCGGTCCAGGAATCCCCACTCCACCGGGATCTCGGCGCCCTCGGAGCGGGCCCGCAGCACCTTGCCGAGCGCCACGGGTGTGATGGCCATGTCGAGCACGATCGGCGGCTGGGCGCGGCGCGGGAACGTCCACACGATCGGGTTGTTGCCGAACAGCTTCCGGCGGCTGCCGAACGGCGCCAGGTTCGGCACCGACGTGGTGGTGCCGTAGCAGACAAAGCCGGCCTCAGCAGCCTGGTACGGGTAGTTCGCGCCGCAGCCCCAGTCGTTCGAATTGCGGATCACGCCGACCACCAGACCGCTCTCGCGGGCGGCCTCAATGAGCTGCTCCATGAACCGGGTGATCACCAGCTGCCCGAGCCCGTGATGCCCGTCGGCTACGAGCACTGACGGCGTGCGGGTGACGATCTCGCACTGCGCAGTCGGATCGGTGGTGCCGTCGCGGAACCAGTTGACATACCAGCTCACCCGCTGGAAGCCGTGCGTGTCGACGCCGCGCCGATCCGACCAGAGCTGGTTGTCGACGACAGTCGCCGCGTCGTCGGCAGCCATGCCGGCCGCCACGTACGCCGCAATGCCCCATGGCCGAAGCTCGTCCAGGCGAAACGACACGGGCGCGCCGTCGTCGCCGTCGGCCGGCCGGTCGTCGGGTATTCCCCGCGGCAGCACCCCGCCGCTCGCCGTCTTGTCGTCCATCTCGTTTCGCCTGCCTTAGCGTTCGGAGCGGCAGCGCTCCTCGTGGTCGGGATCGGGAGCGCGGCAGGCGCCAGCTCGTGGCATCCGACTGCTGCACACCCCCGAATCGGATGACTGTTCTGCCGCCCCAGGCGCCCGTCGGTCTGCTGCGAATCGGTCTGCTGCGAACGGCTGGCTGACGGCGATATCGCGCATTTCTGCGATTCGGTCTCGCAGATCAGGCACGCGACCTTGCAAGTGACCCAGAGCACCTGCGCGGAGGACCTCGTAGTCGGGGTCGGTGGGCAACGTGCCGGGGTTGTCGAGCAGCCGAGTGATCTCCTCCAATGCGTGAGGGGGGTAGCTGTAGCCGAATCGCTGACAGTAGTAGCCGAAGCCGGATTCGAGGCTGCAGGCGCCGGACTGGTCCATCGCCGCGAGGTCCAGGTAATCGCGCAGCTTGGGGCGGAGTCTGATCACGTTGAGCTTGGCTGCCATCAGATCCGGCATGGATCCGACGCTCATTCCCGCGACCGTCGTGCTCGGTCCGACCCATCGCATCTCCGAGGGTTGGACTTGCTCGGTCGGCAGCGCCCGGAAGATGTCGACCTTCACGCCGTCGACGAAGCCATGGAACATGTTGTCGGACACCTCTTCGATGTCCACGACGGAAGCTGCCCGGCGCAATCGCTTCTCCAGTGCTCTCCCGGAGAACTCCTCCAGCGTGATGACATCGAGGTCTTCAGAGACCCGGTGCCGCAGATGAATTGCAACGGCGGTGCCGCCCATCAGCACCCCGCCGATCCTGCCGGCGCACTCGGCGACATGGGGCCACACCCTTCGCAGGTTCGTCGGCAGGACGTCAGCCAACTCGTCGAGTTCGCTCATGCCGCGGCTGCTCGCCGGGTCAGCTCGGCGTCGATCAGATCAGCCGCCGTCCCGGTGTCGAAGCCTCGCAGTCTGCGGCATTCCTGCAGCACGCTCGTCGGCAATGCCGAGATCGCCCATGCCCGCGCGCACACATCACGTCCTCCGATGAGGGTCTCGGCGATGTGCAAGCCGTGCCGGGAGATGCGGAGCGTTTCGGCTGAGGCGCCGGACCAGAAATTCCGCCAGAAGCGCTGCGGGATGCGATCGCCGGGGTCTTCGCTCCGCCGCGGCGGCCGATCCCGCAGAAACGCCAGGGCTTTCATGCAGTCGACCGACCACGACAAGGTCCAGACCGTCACCGTCCGCAGGTCGTATCCGTGCTGGACGGCTTTCTTGGCTTTCTCCGCCCAACCGCGTCGTTCGAGGTCGGCTAGGCATCGCGAGGCTTGCGAGTAGGAGAGGTCAGCGAGCTCGGCGAGCTTGGCGGCGGTAGCTCCGAATGGGCGCGCCCTCAATGCGTTGAGCACGCTCTTCGTTCCGTTGCCCAACGAAACGAGCGGGTTGTCTTGCGCCCGAAGCGTGGCCGGAAGGGGATCGATGTGCCACGGATCCGAGATCGGCGCCTGCCGCGATCGGGCTCCGAGCAAGTGCTCCATCCTGACGGCCAATGGGCGGTCTGCCACCGGCCGGATGGTCGCCGCAACCTTGCGCGCTGTCACCAGCGACACGCCGATCTGCTCAGCGATGATCGGTGGCGCCGGATCCTGCAGACTGGCTGCTGCCAGCCAATCCGAAGGCGACAGCTTCGTCGAGTGAATCGCCGTGCCGGTCGTGGCCGTGAATCGCTTGCGACAACCCACGCAGCGCCATGCAGTCCAACCGCCGCCGCTCTTGTCGGCGAGAGCCAGAGCACCGCTGCCGCACGACGGGCATGTGGGCTCTTCGGCCCACCTGGCTGCAATCAGGAGCGCCTCTGCGTTCTCTGGCTCCATCTTTTGCATAGGGACAGGATACTTGCCTGTGGGCGGTTTTCTTTCTCTTGCGAACCAGAGCGAGCAGATCGTCGGCTTGTACCCAGCGGCGTATGCGGCCGGCCTGCTCGGGCCGGCGCAGCCCCCTCTGCTGCGGCACGACAACAAGCTCCGAGATCAGGTCGGCTTGGGTACGAAGCAGCGTGTCCCGCTTGGTCCAGCGGCCAAGGGACACCAGTTCGGCGTGCGTGCAGTCGCCGATGTCCCGCCTTCCCGGTGAGCCGACACGGGCGACGTTCGGCCTGGCACCGCGAGATGCGGGCGAGGTGACAGGCAGTGTGACAGGCAGACCCGCCGATCACCACGACCGTCCGTTGCACCACCTCACGGGACTCGACCTGCCCAAATCGCCGATTCAGCAATGCAAAGTCGCTGCTCAGAGCGCTGCTCAGCTGCCGAAACCGACGTTTTCAACCGCTTTCGACGGGAACAGGGCGGGTTCGCGAGGTCTTCGGGACAGTCTGCCGAGGTCGTGTCATGGTTGCTACGGGAACAGGGCGGGTTCGCGGGCCAGTTCGAGTGCGTGGGCAGGGGCGGCGTCCTGGAGCGGCGCAGGGTTGCGCC
>JAJEIW010000169.1 GCA_022828045.1 Acidimicrobiia bacterium
CGGGTCACCGGCGAGGTCGGCCCCGCACATCCCGTCGTGGCGGTCAACCTGGCCATTGACCGGCTGAATCCCGACCTCATCATCTTGAGCACATTGCCCGTCGGCGCCAGCAGGTGGCTGCATCTCGACCTGCCCCATCGGCTGCAGCGGCGCTTCGGCGTTCCCGTCGAGCACGTCTCGGCGGAGACGCAGACCGTCGATCGCGCAGGCACGTTCGAGCCGCCGGTCATCCACGCTCCTGACGACACGGTTCATGTGCTGCTGGCCGAGGAGAACCAGCACGACGTCGACGTGATCACCATGGCCCTCGCCGAGGCCGGCACCCGCAACCAGCTCCGTGTGGCCCATGACGGTGCGAATGCCCTGGCGTTCATGCGTACGGTAGGTCCGTCAGAGATCGATCTCGTCCTGTTCGACCTGAAGCTGCCGGTGGTCAGCGGGTTCGATCTGCTCGCCGAGACGCGTGCCGCCGACGAATTCGACAAGGTGATGATGGTGGCGCTCACCACCGACGAGGCCGCCGACGACCGTGCCCGCGCGTATGACCTCGGCGCGGACGCCTTCGTGATGAAGCGGCCCGACTACAGCCAGATGGCCCACGTCATCGACGACCTGCTGGCCGAGGTCGCCGGCTAACCGGCGACAAGACAGAGCAGGCCGGCTAGCCGGCGATCGTCAGACACAGGCCGGCTAGCCGGCGGCACGGGCGGCGTTCATGCCGCCTGGGAAGCCGATCTCGGCGGGAGCCTCGACCTGGCTCTGCAACACCCAGCCGAGCAGGCCGTGCCGATCGCAGATAGCCGTGTGCGTGCCCGCCAGCCCCTGGGGCGCCACCACCGTGGCCGCATCGAAGTAGAACCATTCCCCCGCTGGCACGCGCAGCAGCTGCAGCGTCACGTCGGTGTTGATGTAGGCGCCACCAGACGGCGAGAAGTCCCACCCCACGGCCGCGCCGAGATCGGCCAAGGTCGCAACCCGCACCAGCGGTGACGTCTCTTCACCGGCCATGAACGGATGGTCCAACCGCAGCCACGTACGACCAGGGCCCGGCTCCTCCGTCGAGCCGCCGACGAAGCGAAAATCCACGGCGTCGGCGTTGAAGCCGGGACGCGGGTAGTCGATGTCGGGATTGGCGCCGGGGTCGGCGCGCTCGGCCGGGATCGGCGGCAGCGACTGCCCGTCACCCCCAAGCTCAGCCGACGGCTCAGTCGGGGTCAGCCATTGCGAAGTTGCCCGCGCCACCAGGCGACCCGTCTCCCGGTCCGCCGTCGCATCAGCAGCCCGTGGCGAGCCGACTGAGCCCCAGGCACCTTCGGAGCCCCGCGCCCCCGACATCGCCCGCACCTCGGCGTCGACCAGCGCAGTTCGCTTGCCACCCTTCACGGTGGTTGCGGTGACCGCGTAGGTCGCCATCGGCATGCCCGAGAGGATCTCCACCGTCAACCGGCTGCAGACCTGCGCAATCCCGAGCCGCCGCTGCTCGCGCTCGACCGCCCAGCCCAGCAGGCCGCCGATGGCACCGCCGTGCATCACCTGGTGAGCCCACGGACCGCGCGTCAGTTCGGTCGCGCGCACGCCGCCAGCCTCCGCCACGAAGAGCGGCGGCGGCATCCGCCCGGGGAGCGCTGAGTCGGGAGAAGCAGGAGTCTCGCTGTTCGGCTCGGATCCGATGTTCACCACGGCGACAAGCTAGGTGGCAGGATGTTGGATCGCCCGTTCTCGTGTTCGGCGATGCCAGCAACCAGCAGGGGGAAGGGGTGACGTGACCGACACTGCCACCCCCGCTCCCCATGCGCCGCCAGCGACCACGGCCCCGCCATGGTGGGCGCGGCTGCACCCGATCGGCTGGCTCGCCGGCGCCACGATCGTGTTCGCCATCATCGCCCGCCTCCTGTGGGACACCGACTACTGGATCGGCAATCTGGCGTGGTGGAACTGGCTGGTGCTGGCGGGCGCAGTGGCGATGGGCCTCTGGCACGACGGGCTCGACCGGCTCCGCCGGGGCGTGGAGTCGATCGCCACCTTCAGCCTGACCGTGGCGTGGATCCTGGCGTGGGTGGTCTTCGGGCTGCAGCTGTTCAACGTCATCACCCGTTACGGCAATGACCTCGTCGAGACCGACATCCTCTTCGGCGAGACCACCAGCTTGGCTTGGCAGTCGTTCGCGCTGATGTTTCTCATTGCCATCAACTTCGGCGTGCGCGACGGCGTGAATCCGCGCATCGACTTCTGGTGGGCCAACTTCAGCGCCAAGCGCAAGGCTTGGCTCGACTTCGTCATCCACTCGGCCCTGCTGCTGCCGTTCATCGTCATGGGCATCCGGATTCTCAAGGGCTACGCGGCCACGTCACTGGGCCGTCGGCACAACGGCGAGTGGCCGAGCAGCTGGCGGGTGTGGGAGAGCTGGGAGCAGGGTGTCGATGCAGGCAGCCTCCCGGTGGGGCCGATCAAGGTGATGATCCTCATTGCGTTCGTCCTGTTCGGTCTGCAGATCCTGGCGGAGATGATCAAGACCGGCTTCGTGATGATCGGCGACGAGGCGAAGGGCGGCATCGTCGAGCACGAGTCGCCGCTGCGCGTCGAGTAGCTGCCCCATGACCGACCTTCTGGCCATCTTCGGCATGGACACGGGCGTCTTCCTGGCCCTGACGATGTTCGTCGTCTTCATGGGGATGATCCTCACCGGCTACAACGTCGCGTTCTCGTTCGCTGCTACGGCCTTGGCGTTCGCGTTCATCGGCGACATCACCGGAGCGTTCAACGCCGCCACGCTCAACACCCTGCCAGCGAAGTGGTTCGTGTTCATCAGCGACCCGGTGCTGCTCGCCGTGCCGTTGTTCGTGCTGATGGGCGCGATCCTGGAACGCTCCGGCATGGCTGAGCGGCTGCTGAACGCCGTGGGCATGCTGATGGGCGCGCTGCGCGGCGGCGTGGCCGCGGCAGTGGTGCTGGTGGGCACGCTGCTGGCCGCGGCGACCGGCGTGGTGGCCGCCACCGTCATCGTGATGGGCCTGCTGTCGCTGCCGGCGATGGTGCGGCTCGGCTACGACAACAAGCTCTCGACAGGCGCCATCACCGCCTCAGGCACGCTCGCGCAGCTGCTGCCGCCCAGCATCGTGCTGATCCTGCTCGCCCAGCAGATGGGCGTGGGCATCCTGGGCCTGTTCGCCGGCGCGCTGCTGCCTGGCCTGATGCTCAGCGGCCTGTACGTGGCCTACGTGCTGGTCGCGTCGTGGTGGAAGCCCGACATGGGCCCGGCCATGCCCATCGAGGAACGCAAGCTGGAAGGCAACCCGTCGATCTGGACCAAGCTGCTGATCGCAGCGTTGCTGGGCTTCATGGTCGGCTGCGTGATGCTGCTCAGGGACCTACGCACGGCAGTCATCGCTGCGGTGCTGGTGCTGCTCGCGAGCTTCGCGATCATGGCATTCACCAGGATGCTGGCGTGCGAGGTGCTCATTGCGATCGTGCCGATCGTGGTGCTCATCCTCGGCGTGCTGGTATCGATCTTCCAGGGCATCGCAACGCCGTCAGAGTCGGGTGCCGTCGGCGTGTTCGGAGCACTTGCCCTCACGGGCTTGAACTGGCTCTTCGACCGCCTGCTGATGCGCGAGGGCGCCACCCACATCACGCCCCAGTGGCGGCTCAGCCGTTCCGCGGCAGTGCAGGCCGGCAAGTCCACGGCCAGCGTGGTGGTGCTGGTGATGACACTGCTGTTCAGCTCCACCTTCTTCAGCGCCATGTTCTTCCAGCTCGGCGGCTCCGATCAGACCTCCGAGTGGCTCACCTCCATCGGCGGCGGCAAGCTGGGCTTCGTCATCATCGCGATGATCGCGGTGTTCCTGCTGGGCATCAATCTGGAGTTCCTCGAGATCACCTTCATCGTGGTGCCCATCTTCGTCCCGGCCATGGAGGTGCTGGGTTTCACCCAAGACGAGAAGATCTGGTTCGCCGTGATGATGGCGGTGAACCTGAACATGGCGTTCATCTCGCCGCCGGTGGGCTTCTCGCTGTTCTACCTGCAGAGCGTGGCCCCGCCCGAAGTGCGCACCGCCGACATCCACAAGGGCGCCATCCCGTTCATGGGGCTCCAGTCGATCGCATTGGTGATCCTCGGGGTGTTCCCGGGCATCGTGTACACGTCGCTCGAGTTGTTCAGTTAGCCGCGGCAGCCCATCAGGCGTGGTTCCGGCGCGTGCTAGCTTCGCGCCGAGCAGTCGGCGCGCTTGAGCACACCTGCGGGGAGGCACTACCGATGACTATGCACGACGAGGCCAGTCCGGAGACTGCCCTTGATGACACCATCGAAGCCGGCGGCTTCGACCGGAGATCGTTCCTCAAGGCCGGTCTCGGCGTGGCGGGATTCGCAGCGGCCGCCACGGTGCTCAACGCCTGCAGTTCCGACGACGGCGACACTGCAGCGACGACCTCTGAAGGCCCCGCAGGCACCGACGCGCCGGCCACATCGGTGGCGCTCACCCAAGACGGTCCCGAGATCGAGTGGGAGATGGCGACGAGCTGGCCCGCTGCGCTGGTGACCCTGTTCGGGTCAGCCCAGCACTTCGCCGAGCAGGTGAGCCGTCTCACCGGCGGCAGGTTCAAGATCAATCCTCGGCCGGCCGGCGAGATCGTGGGCGGCCTCGAAGTGCTGCCCACCGTGCGAGATGTCGGCGTGCAGTCTGGCCACACGGCGTCGTACTACTACGTGGGCCTCAGCCCCGTGCAGCAGTTCGGCACTGCGGTCCCGTTCGGGCTGACCCAGCGCCAGCAGAATGCCTGGCTGTACAGAGGCGGCGGCCTCGACATGCTCAACGAGTTCTACGCCGAGGAGCACGGGGTGATCGCGTTCCCCGCCGGCGGCACCGGCTGCCAGATGGGCGGCTGGTTCACCAAGGAGCTCAACTCGGTCGGCGACCTGCAGGGCCTGAAGATGCGGATCCCCGGCCTCGCGGGGCGGGTCCTCGAGAATCTGGGCGGCGAGCAGGTCACCTTGGCCGGCGGCGAGATCCTGCCTGCGATCCAGCAGGGCGCGATCGACGGCGCCGAGTTCGTGGGTCCCACCGACGACCTGATCCTGGGCCTCGACCAGTTCGACGGCGAGCTGTTCTACTACCACCCCGGCTGGTGGGAGCCCGGCACTGCCGTGGAGGTGCAGTTCCCGCTGTCGTTGTGGAACGACTTGCCCGCCGAGTACCAAGCGGCGATCGAGATCGCTGCGGCGGCGACGAACATCAACACGATCGCCGACTACGACGTGCGCAACCAGACCGACCTGCAGCGCGTGAAGGAGTTCGCCAATATCCGGCAGTTCCCCGACGACATGATGGCGGCGTTCAAGGAAGAGACCGAGAACGTGCTGGACGCGGTGGCGGCGGACGATGCTCGCTTCGCCGCCATCTTGTCGCCGTGGCGGGAGTTCCGTGACGGCATCGCCGAGTGGCACGGCCTGGCGGAGCGTTCCTTCCTGGACCAGCAGACCCAGATCTAGCCGGATCGCACAGGATCTCGTCGGCAGACCGCTGGCGCCAAGTCCCGGCCTTGGCGGCCAGTGCCTCTATCTGGCGTCGTTCACGCGCAACCGTCGTCGGGGGCCGGATTGGCGGCGCGTAGGGTGCCCCCGTGCATCCGTTCAGATTTGGTGTCCAGTACGGCAAGCCCGAGAGTCCGGCGGTGTTCCGCGAGACGGCGCGCAAGGTGGAGGATCTCGGCTATTCGACCTTGTTCTGCCACGACCATTTCTGGGACAGCTGGTCGCCCATCGTGCATCCCGCCGTCGCGGCGGAGATCACCACGACCCTGCGGGTGGGGACGCTGGTGTTCGCCGCCGACTACCGGCACCCTGCAGTGCTGGCGAAGGACTTCGCCACCCTCGACCTGCTGTCGGAGGGCCGCACCGAGTTCGGCATCGGCGCCGGCTGGCTGACCGACGACTACGAGCAGTCGGGCATCGCGCTCGACCGGCCCGGCGTGCGCATCGACCGCATGATCGAGGCGTTGGAGGTCATCAAGGGGCTGTGGCGGGGCGAGCCCTTTGATTATGAGGGCGAGCACTACCAGATCGCCGGCATGGTGGGCCGCCCGCTGCCCCACACGCCGGGCGGGCCGCCCGTCATCATCGGCGGCGGCGGCAAGCGGGTGCTGAGCGAAGCTGCCCGCCTCGCCGACATCATCAGCCTGAATCCCAATCTGCGGTCTGGCACCGTGGGCCCCGATGCCGCCCGCAGCTCGGTAGCGGACAAGTTCGTCGAGCGCCGCCAGTGGATCGCCGATGCAGCCGACGACCGCTTCGCCGACATCGAGATCCAGCTCAACACGTTCATGGCGTTGGTGTCCGACGACGCCGACAGCGTGCTCGCGCAGTTCGCGCCCGGCTTCGGGCTGACGCTGGAGGAAGCCCGCGAGGTTCCCTTGGTGCTGGCCGGCACGGTCGACGACATCTGCGAGCAGCTGCATCACCACCGCGAGACCTATGGCGCCAGCTACATCATCATCCACGACCCCGAGGTCGATGCGATGGCGCCGGTGGTGGCCCGGCTCGCCGGCACCTGAGCGCTGTCACCTGAGCGCTGGCACCCGACGTGTCGCGACTGACGCGATTGCACTGCGACAATGAATCCATGACATCAACGCAGGAAGACTCAACGCCCGAAAATGATGGTGACGCGCCTCGCGGCGCGCGCGAGGCTCGGCGACGCGGCCATCGGCTGCCGTCTATCCGCCCTGTTCGAAAGAGGAGGCCTCCTGTGGGCACCACGCACGTCACCGTCATCGTCAAGAACCCAGCAGCGCGCGATCGCGTCTGGCAAGGCGAGTTCCTGGTGGACACCGGCGCCATCGAGTCGGTGGTCCCCCGCCAGCACCTCGAGGCCATCGGCATCGAGCCGATCGGCTCTCGCACCTACGAGATGGCGGACGGCCGCCGGCTGGAACTCGACATCGGGGGCGCCGAGCTCGAGCTCATGGACGAGACGGTCGTCGGCACCGTGGTGTTCGTCGACGACGACGTCGAGCCGTTGCTGGGCCTCACCGCGCTGGAGTCAGCCGGCATCGAGGTCGACCCACGCAACCAGCAGCTCAAACGCCTGTCCGCAGTACGACTCAAGGCGCTCGCTGCCCCGGCGGGATAGTCGCCGCAGTTGCTCAAGGGCCGAGAGCCGCCACGAGGTAGCCGCCGCGTCGGTCCTCATAGCTGCCCGCCGCGGCCTGCTGGGTGTGTCCGGTGTTGAACGGCGGGTCGATGTAGACGAGCCCGAAGTCGCCCGATGGCAGCAACGGCAGCAGGTGCAGGTTGTCGCCGTGCAGCACCCAGTCGCAGTCGCGGACGAGCAGCCGATCAGCAGTATCGGCGGGACCAGACGCCGGTCGAGGGGCGTCGGCGGACGGCAAGAGATGCCGCTCGCAGATGCAGCCGCCATCTGACATCAGTCTGTGAATCTGCCGTCCGGCTGACATTCCCGCCGCTCATGGACAACCGCATCCCCAAGTCCCGGCAATTGGCTGAGTGCGACCGGGTCTAGCAGGGTGCTGAAATTTGGCGGGGGGCCCGGTGTTGTGGCTGGTTGGGTGTGTGCGGTTGGGGTTGGGGGTGCCTGCTGGGGGTTCTGGCGGGCTGTGTCGGCCCCGCTGGGGTGTCTGTCAGGCGGTTTGGGTGTCGAGTTTGGCTATGCGGACGAGGTTGTAGGCGGCGGCTGCGGTCACGAACGCGGCCCGGTTGCGGGCGGTGCCTTTGTGTCTGAGTTTTCGTCCGCCGGCGATGGTCTTGATCCACCCGAAGGGCTCCTCGACGCGTTTTCGTTTCCGCTGGGACACCCGGTAGCCGGGGTGGCGTGTGGTGCGCCCGTCGATGGCGGAGCGGCGGTTGGCGGTGTTCTGGGCGACGTGGGGCGTGAACCCCGCAGCGCGGGCGTCGGCGACGAAGCCTTTGGTGTCGTAGTTCTTGTCGCCGCCCACGGTGCGCCGACGCCGACGCGGCGGGCGCCGTTTGAGCATCTTGACGGCGGTGTCGCGCTCGGCTCGGCCGTCGGCTTTGGTGAGCTCGGCGTCGACGACGAGGCCGTTGCGGTTCTCGGTCACGATGTGGCCCATGAAGCACAGCACCGCCGCAGTGCCGGCCGACTTGCGGTACAGGCGAGCCTCGGGGTCGGTGGTGGAGGCGTGGGTGTCGTTGCGGCGCTTCGTGCCCCGGAAATCGCCCTCGGCGTTGCGGCCCCGCGGCGCGTCGCCGCCGCGGGAGCCGTCTTTGGGCTTGAAGCTCTTGTGCGACGCCCACGCCTCCAACAGCGTGCCGTCCACACTGAAATGATCGCTCGAGCAATACCGGCGCAAATGCGCCTGGGCGACCACCGCCGCGAAGAACCGATCAGCGATCTCATGGTTCAGCAGCCGCTGCCGGTTCTTGGAGAACGTCGACGCGTCGAAAGGAGTGTCACGTTGTCTGTGTAAGGGGGGTGGTGGGTGGTCATGTTAGGGGGAGTCGTCCTGGGTAGCGGATGGCGAGCTGGTTGATGCATTTGGTCCATCCTTGGGTTCCGGTGCCGGCTGTGCCGCCTCTGGTGGTG
>JAJEIW010000074.1 GCA_022828045.1 Acidimicrobiia bacterium
GGGACGTAACGCTCTCCACTGGCCTGGTCGAAGTACTCCAGCTTCTGGCCCGAGTGCTCGGCGTGCTGGCGCAGGTCGTAGTCGCCGCGGTTCGCGATGCCTTCCAGCTCGCCCCAGCCCCACGGGAACAGGAATTCGACATCGCTGGTGCCGCTGGAGTAGTGGCTGAGCTCGTCGGCGTCATGGGCCCGCAGGCGCAGCTGGTGGCCGGGGATGCCCAAGTCGGCGTACCACTCGAGTCGCTCGGCCAGCCAGTACTCATGCCACTGCGCAGCGTCGTCGGGCGGCACGAAGAACTCCAGCTCCATCTGCTCGAACTCGCGTGTGCGGAACACGAAGTTGCCCGGTGTGATCTCGTTGCGGAACGACTTGCCGACTTGCGCGATGCCGAAGGGCGGACGCTTGCGACTGGTCTCGAGGATGTTCTTGAAGTTGACGAACATGCCCTGGGCGGTCTCGGGCCGCAGGTACACCTCGGCACCGGCACCCTCGACCGGCCCCGCCCGGGTGCGGAACATCAAGTTGAACGCGCGGGCCTCGGTGAACGTGCCGCGCCGACCGCACATGGGGCACACATCGGGATCGTCGAGTTGGTCGAGGCGGTGCCGGGTCTTGCAATCGGTGCAGTCGACCAGCGGGTCGGTGAAGTTCTTCAGATGTCCCGAGGCCTCACATATCTGGGGCGGGCCCAGGATGGACGCGTCGAGACCCACGACATCGCTGCGCAACTGGACCATCGAGCGCCACCATGCGTCCTTCACATTGCGCAGGAGCTGGACGCCGATCGGGCCGTAGTCATACGCGCTGCGGAAACCGCCGTAGATCTCGGCGGAACCGAAGACGATGCCGCGGCGCTTGCAGAGATTGACGATCTTGTCGAACAGCGCAGGACCGGGGCCGGGCTGTTCGGATTCAGCGCCGGAGGTATTCGTCACGGGCGGCAAGGGTACTGACGGGCTGCCGGGGCATCGGGGCGAATTTCGCCAAGCGGAAGCCGCGGCGGCTGCACGCCCCCGAGAGGACGCTCATTAGGATCACTGTCATGAGGCTGCGCGACACGACCGTCGTCCTCCTCTGTGCGTTCCTCGGGATGACGGTGCTGTTCTTGCCGCTGCCGGTATTGAACGGGCCGTATGAGGACCTTCGCGAGGGCGAGGTCGACTGGACCTGCTCGATGCCGCTGCTGAGCCTGGCCCCGCCCG
This sequence comes from Acidimicrobiia bacterium, assembly GCA_022828045.1. Taxonomy (GTDB): domain Bacteria; phylum Actinomycetota; class Acidimicrobiia; order Acidimicrobiales; family Poriferisodalaceae; genus Poriferisodalis. The sequence continues at coordinate 1,203 of JAJEIW010000074.1, forward strand.
ACGTGGACCTTGACGAGGTACGGGATGCAGTCGCCGATGCCCGAGCGACGGAACTCACCACCGGCCAGCGTTACGTCCCGCCTGAGAGCCGCCATCCGTTGTGCGGCAGCTTGGCTCGCACGCAGGTCGTGCTGGCGCTGCTCGCCTTCGCCGGGGCGCTCTGGCGGGGCCGCAGATGGTGGTGCTCGACTGCGGACGCGCGTGCAGAAAAACGCTTCAAGCGGCTCCACGAGAGCGTCGACAGCCCCCAGAGCGGCCCCCGGATCTTCCGCTAGCCGAGCAGGTCGGTGCTTCGAAGCCGCCTATCAGTGTGGTATTCCCACATGCGGGTAACGACGGCCGCGGCTTCGTGGGAGTCTGCTGATGGCGGCGCTCCGAGAACTGCGTTGACCTGCCCGGACATGATCGAGCGCAATAGCTCAAGCGCGCCGGGCGACAGCGAGCGGCCTCGCCGATGGGTCTCACAGGTCACGCCACCCAGCGCCGGATCGAATGCCACGATGGCGCCGCCGTCGCAGCCGGTGCCCACAACGCACTCGTCGAGCATCGGAGCGATGCCCTCGTGAGCCAAGAGGCGCAGAAGGAATGCCGGCAGCAGCATCTCGGCACCCCCACGGTCAAGGCGGCCCAGCGCTCCCACCAGCATCTGGTAGGGCACCGGGTCGTCGCCGCGGTCGTGCACGATCTGATCGACTGCCTCGGCCAACGACATTGCTGTGCCCAGACGGTCGAGATCCTCACGGAGGCTCCCCCAGCGGCCCAGTGTCAGCGCGCCGGTGACGATGTCGAGCTCGCCGCGCCCCCGGTAGAGCTGCAGGTCGACGTGGCGGAGCGGTTCGACATGGCCGGCCAGCTTGCTTCGAGTGCGTCGCGCACCTTTTGCTACGGCACGGACCTTCCCGTGCCCCGAGGTAATGATCGTGACGATCCGATCGGCCTCGCCGAGCTTGATCGTGCGGAGCACAACTCCTCGATCCCGGTATTGCATCTGGGGGGACACTCCCTCGTCTTCATGCCTCGGTGCCGGCGAGGGCCAGCCCAACGTCCTGGTCACCCGACGTCAGCCGTTGAGACCCCCGAATCGGCGATCACGCGCCTGGTACTTGCGAATGGCGTCGAACAGATCTTCCCGCCGAAAGTCCGGCCAGAGGGTGTCGGTAAAGACCAGCTCGCTGTAGGCCATCTGCCACAGCAGGAAGTTCGACAGCCGATTCTCGCCTGAGGTCCGGATCATGAGGTCGACTTCGGGCATCTCGGCGTCGTAGAGATACTTGGCGAGCGCTGCCTCGTCGACCTCGTCGGCGGGGACGCCGGCACGCACCAGACTGGCCGCAGCGTCAACGATCTCCGCCCTGCCGCCGTAGTTGAACGCCACGGTGAACGTGAGGCCCGTGTTGGCCGCCGTCAGCTCGACGGCCTCGTTGATGCGTGCCCGAACTCGACGCGGGATGCGGGTGTCAGGGCGGCCGACGAAGCGGATCCGCACGTTCTTGTGGTGAAGCTCATGGCTGCGCCGCACCAGCAATGACTCGTTGAATCCCATGAGGAAACGCACCTCTGACGGCGGTCGGCGCCAGTTCTCGGTGCTGAACGCGTACACGGTGAGCCATGACAAACCGATCTCGGCCGCGCCTTCGACGGTGTCGATCAGGGCTTCCTCGCCGGCTGTGTGACCTTCGGTCCGCGGCAGCCCGCGCGCCTGGGCCCAGCGTCCGTTGCCGTCCATCACACAGGCCACGTGAGTCGGCAGGCGCGTCACGTCGATTCCCGCACCTCGCTTCACACTGCGCAGGGTAGAACCAGAGCGCGAAAGGAGGGAAGCAGATGTCCGACGAGCCGTGGGATCTTGCCCCCGCAACCGACGTCGCCGATGCCGCCACGGCGCTCGGTGAGGTCATCGCAGCGCTTCCCGGCGGCGGCGAACGGCGCGACGGCCAGGCCGAGATGGCGGCGGCGGTGCACGAGGCGATGGCCGGCGGGGGCACGTTGCTGTGCCAAGCGGGCACGGGCGTGGGCAAGTCGCTCGCCTACCTGATTCCTGCCGCGCTCGCAGCTGCCGCAGGCAAGCGCATCGTGATCGCCACCGCGACCCTGGCGCTGCAGGACCAGCTCGTCGGCAAGGACCTTCCGCTCGTGGCTGCCGGAATGGCCCAGCGGTTGGGACGCCCCGTTCGGTGGGAAGTCCTCAAGGGGCGCAACAACTATCTCTGCCGCCATCGCTTCGGCGAGCACGCCCAGCAGCAGTTCGAGCTCGAGGGCGGCGCCGCGACACCCGCAGAGCTGGCCAGACGGCAGCAACTGGTCGAGATCGAGCAGTGGGTGCCTCGGACGCGTACCGGCGACCGTTCGGAGCTGGTGGTCGCGCCCGACGCGCGCGTGTGGTCGTCGGTGTCGGTGACCAGCACCGAGTGCATCGGCGCTGAGCGTTGCCCCGAGGGCCACCGCTGCTTTGCCGAGGAGGCCCGGACCCGCTCGGCGAGGGCCGGGATCGTGGTGACCAACCAGCACCTGTACTGCATCGACCTGTTCGGCGACGGCTACCTGTTCGGCCCGCACGACGCCGTCGTCCTCGACGAGGCTCACCAGCTCGAACCGGTCGTCACGCAGGTCGCCGGATTCGAGATCACGCCCGCAGGTTTCACGCGACTGGCTGCCGAAGCGCGGGCGGTGGGCGCCGCAGGCACGGCTGCGGATGCCGTCGCTGATGTGTCGAACCGTCTCGCCGACGAGCTCGGGCCTTTGCGCGACACGCGCTTGGGGGCGATCACCGGCGACCTGGCCAGCCTGCTCGAAGCTGCCGACACCCGGGTGGCCGATCTCGCCACGGAGTTGCGGTCGGCGGGCAACGACGACGCCGTCGACCTGGAACGGCTGCGCGTCGGGCGCCTCGCGGCGGAGTCGCTCAACGCGTTGCGAACTGCACTGGACCCTCCGCAGGGAACGGTCATCCTGGTCGAGGGCCGCGGCCGGCTCCGGCTGGCCCCGCTCGACGTGGGAGACCTGCTCGCAAGCCAGCTGTGGGGACGGCAGGCGTCGATTCTCACTAGCGCGACACTCGGCCCGCACTTCGTCGGGCAACTCGGCGTGCCCGCCGCTGACCACACATATCTCTCCGTGGACAGCCCGTTCGACTACCGCAGAAACGCGCTGCTGTACTGCGCCCGACATCTGCCCGCGCCCACCTCCGATGCGTACCGGGCAGAGGCGGTCGACGAACTGGCGGAACTCGTCACCGCTGTGGGCGGACGCACGCTCGCACTGTTCACAAGCTGGCGCGCGCTCGACGACACGGCAGATGCGCTCACCGGACGACTCAGCGACATCCGGGTATTGCGCCAGGGAGGCGAACTGTCCAACGCAGCGCTGCTCGACGCGCTCGGCGACGATGCCGCGACCGTGGTGTGCGGCACGATGAGCTTCTGGCAAGGCGTGGACGTGGCCGGACCGGCACTGTCACTGCTGGCGATCGATCGTCTGCCGTTCACCCGGCCAAACGAGCCGCTCGCGGCAGCCCGACGCGAGGCGGCCGGCAGCGATGCCTTCATGACCGTCGACGTGCCGAACGCGGCAGACATGCTGGCCCAAGGTGTGGGTCGGCTGATCCGCACTACCGCTGACCGGGGGGTGGTGGCGGTGCTCGACTCGCGGCTCGCCACTGCCCGCTACCGGTCGCGCCTTCTCGATCCGCTGCCGCCCATGCGTCGAAGCGTCGATCAGGCCGAAGCGATCGAGTTCCTCGCATCGATCCGGGCTGAGCAGATCACCCGAGGCTGAGCCCACCCATTACTCAGGGCTGACGGGGGCCTCCGGTGCGAGCATGCGGGCGACCGCATCTGGGGTGCGCTGCCAGTCCGGCTCGACACGGACCCGCAACTCCAGGTACACGCCGCCGAGGCCGAGTTCGCGTCGCGCCGCCGTGCCGACCTCACGCAGCATGGCCCCTCCACGCCCGATCACGATGCCCTTCTGGGAATCACGCTCCACGGCGATGTCGCAGCGAATGCGCTTGGGTTCCCACTCGGTGACGCGGACAGCGATGCTGTACGGGAGTTCGTCGCCGAGCCGCGCCAGCAGCTGCTCGCGCACCGCCTCGGAAACGCGCCACGCCTCAGGCAGATCGGTGACGCTCTCGGGCCCGAAATAGGCCGGGCCCTCCGGCAGACCTGCCACGAAATGCTCCAGCAGAGCATCGGCGCCATCACCCGTGCGTCCCGACACCGGGAAGTACGCGCCGACGTCGAATTCCGCGGCAGCGGCCAACTGCTCGGCAACCTGCGCCTTCGACGCCCGGTCGCACTTGGTGACCGCGACCACCGTGTTGGCACCCGCCGGCAGTGACTCCCAGATCAAGCGATCGCCACGGCCCAGCGGCGCAGTCGCGTCGAGAACCATGCAGATCACGTCGGGCGGCTCCAGTCCGGCTATCACCGTGCGGGCTGTCTCATTCAATTGCTCGCCCAATGACGTGACCGGCTTGCCGATGCCGGGCGTGTCCACGAACACGATCTGCGCGTCCGGCAAGTGCCGCACGCCCATCACACGCAGGCGTGTGGTCTGGGGCTTGTCAGAGGTGATGCTGACCTTGGCGCCCACGAGGCAGTTCAGCAAGGTGGACTTGCCTGCGTTCGGCCTGCCGACCAAGGTCACGAAGCCCGAGCGCATCGCTGGAAGCTCGGCTAGCTGGCGCCCCGGCGGGCGCCGACGAGGTTGATCCGCCGGCCCTCGACTTCGAGAGCAGACAGGCACCAACCGTCGAGTTCGACGGTCTCGCCCGGCACCGGCACATGTCCCGCGCGGTCCAGCACGAGCCCTCCGACCGTGTCCCAGTCGCCGTCGGGCAGGCGCAGCTCCAGCACCTCGGCAAGCCGGGACGCCGGCAGCCGGCCCGAGAACATGAACGCGCCGTCGCCGATCTCTTGGACGAGCGCTTCGTCGACGTCGTACTCGTCGGCGATCTCGCCCACCAGCTCTTCGATGATGTCCTCGAGCGTGACCAGCCCTGCCACGCCGCCGTACTCGTCGACAGCTATCGACAGATGAGACTTGGATTCCTGCATCTCGCGCATCAGATCGCCGACCCGCTTCGTTTCGGGAACGAAGTTGGCCGGGCGCAGCACATGCGCGCAGGTTGCCGCCCCATCGTCGTGCTGTCCGATGCCGTCGGGCCGCTCCAGCCCGGGCTGCGCTGATCCGGGGGCATCCACGCCGTGCAGGTGGGCCGCTACGAGGTCCTTTGCGAGCACGATGCCTCGCAGGTCATCCACGCTGTCGCCGATCACGGGCAGCCTGGTGAAGCCGGAGTCGATGATCATCTCGAGAGCGTCGGCAACGCTGTCGTCCAAGCTCACAGTGACCATGTCGGGTCGTGGCACCATCACCTCGCGCACGATCGTGTCGTCCAGCTCCATGATCTGGCCGATCAGTGCGGCTTCGTCGTCGCGTATCAGGCTGGCCTGTGCTGCGGCGGATGCCAGCGCGACCAGCTCGTCCTCGGTGATCTCGCCGCTGTCGCTTTCTGTCGCTGCGGGGCCGAGCGCTCGTGCGGGGGCGGCCAGCAAGCGAGCCAGCCAGACCAGGGGTGCGGCGCGGCTCAGCACACGTGCTGTCGGCGCCAGCACCCGCGCCATGCGGTCGTTTGCTTCGACTCCCCAGCGGCGGGGCAGCGCCTCGGTCACCACGAGGAGCGCCACCGTGGTGACGGCGATGGCAACGATGATGCCCGCTGTTCCGGTGGTGCTCGCAGTGACCCAGGTGACACCGCCCACCAGCGTGACCTGAGTCAGGACACGCAGCAGCGAGACGGGGCCCAGCACGACCTCGCGGTCTTCGACCAGCTCTTCCAGCGACGCTCTCGATGCGGCACTCGAATGCCCGTCGTCACGGTCGCCGTTGTGACGCTCGCCGTTTCCGTTGGATTCGTCCAGGCCAGAGGCGCGCGCTCGGCCCAGCCGTACGAAGGTTGCCTCGATCAGTCGCAAGAACATGGCCGCAGCGAGCAGGATCGCGGCCGCAACAGCGCCCAGCACCCAGTTCATGAGCGACTCCACAGACTGCGCAGGTGCTCGGTCTCGCGGGAGCGCATTGCAGCGGCTTCGGCGAGTTCCGCATGATCCATGCCGAGCAAGTGCAGCACTCCGTGCACGACCAGCAGATCGATCTCCGCGGTGACGCTGCCGTCGTGTCCGGGACGGGACCCTCTGCCGGCCGCCGCGTTCGCCGCAGCGACGGCTGGACACACGACGATGTCGCCGACCAGCGCTGGGCCAGTCGTGCCTGGGACGATGACCGGATCGTCGGTGACTGGGCCATCGGTCATAAGGGAGCTGGCACTCGAGCCATTCGGCGACTGCGGGGCCGGCACGAGATCCAGCGGGAACGCGAGCACGTCGGTCGGCCCGGCATGTCCCATGTGAGACTCGTTCAGCTCGGCCATCTCGTCGCGACCCACGAACGTCACCGCGGTCTCGGTGCCCGGCGGCGCGCCTTGGGCCTCCAGCACATGCCGCACCAATGCGCGATAGCGCTGCGGATCGATCTGCACGTCGTTCTGACGATCCGCGATGAGCACGCCGTCGGTGACGGCGCTGCCATCAGCCATGCGTTCACTCGCTGCCGTTGCGTTTCGCGTCACGCCGGTCATATGCCGCCACGATGTCGCCCACGATGCGATGCCGTGTGATGTCCCGCCTGCCGAGGCGCGCAAACGCAAGTCCCCCAATTCCATCCAGCGCCTTCTCGACGTCGATCAGGCCGCTCTTGCCCCCAGGCACATCGATCTGCGTCCGGTCGCCGGTCACCACCACCTTGGAGCCGAAGCCGATGCGGGTCAGGAACATCTTCATCTGCTCAGGTGTGGTGTTCTGCGCCTCGTCGAGGATGATGAAGCTGTCGTTGAGGGTGCGGCCGCGCATGAACGCGAGCGGCGCCACGTCGATCGTCTTGCGCTCGAGCAGCTTTGCCGCGGTCTCGACATCGAGCATGTCGTACAGCGAGTCATACAGCGGGGACAGGTACGGGTCGATCTTGGCCATCAGGTCGCCGGGCAGGAAGCCGAGCCGCTCGCCCGCTTCCACTGCCGGCCGGGTGAGCACGATGCGCCGCACGGCCTTCGACATCAGCGCGTCGACCGCAAGCGCCACCGCCAGCCAGGTCTTGCCGGTGCCTGCCGGCCCGACAGCAAACGTCACGATGTTGGAGCGGATCGTTTCCACATAACGCTTCTGGCCGGCGCTCTTGGCCCGCACCACCCTGCCGTTGGGGGCGCGCACGATCGGGACAGACAGCACGTCGCTCGGGCTCTCGTCTGCCTCGACCATGTCGATGACACGGTCGAGCATCTCGGGCTCGATGCGCTGGCCGGCTTCGAGCACATGCACCATTTCCTCGAAGACCTGCCCGACGAGCGCGGCACTCGGTCCCGCGACGGTGATCTCGTTGCCGCGCACGTGGATGTCGGCATCAGTGAAATGGCCTGCCACGAGCCGCAGGTGCTCATCGCGCTGACCCAGCACACCGACCATGAGGTGATTGCCCGGAACGTGTATCCGGACCTGTGTGTCTGTCACAGGACTCCGGCGCAGCAAGTCGGCGGCGCAGCGCTCATGAATCGATGGCGCACAGACGGCTATCAGGCTTGCCGACGGTTGGTTCGGTCACGATGGTCGCAAGGCTAGTCGCGTCCCGCGATCTGTCACTGTCCGATTTTGCGCACGTTCTCACGAGCGCAGACCGGCGTAGATCTCCTTGCAGGCTGGGCATACCGGAAAGCGCTCGCCGTCACGGGTGGGCACCCACTTCTTGCCGCACAGCGCCACGACCGCCTCACCGCTGACGGCTGAGCGGGTCAGCGCCGTCTTGTCGACGTAGTGGGAGAAGCGATCGTGGTCGCCCTCGGTCTCGCGGGTGTCGGGCCGCTCGATGACATCGGGAGCACCCGATCCACTGCTGGCGACGGTCTGTGCGGCCACGGCGCTGCTCCCGGTTCGCTCTCCTGCCGGGGCCAACGGTACGGCAGTAATCTGCCTACTCGCGCCGCTGCTGATTCGACAGCCCACGCGTGCGCCGAAGGGCAGCCCACACCCAGCATGGCCGAGACTTCTTCCCAGATACCGGTGAGGGCACGACGTGACCAGCGGCGGGAGGCGGCATGATTCCGAGCCCGGCGGGCGCCGACGCGAACGGCACCGAGTCGGAGACGACGCGATGAACGTCGACGCCCGACAGCCGCAGCTCGATTCCGGCGCCGCCTGGGTGGTGGCGCTGTCGGCTGCACTCGCCACGTTCTCGGTGTTCGGCGTGGCCTACAGCTTCGGGGCATTCTTCCCCCAGATCAGCGGCGAGTTCGGCGTCGGTGCGAGCTTGACATCGCTCTTCTTCTCGCTGACCACGTTCGCCTACTTCACGCTCGGCAGCGTCACGGGCAGACTCGCTGACCGCTTCGGACCGCGGCCGGTGCTGCTCGTCGGAACTGTCGCCATGTTCGCCGGGCTCTGGCTGACCTCGCTCGCCGACGATCTCTGGATCGCCTATGCGACATACGGCATCGGTGCCGGCATCGGCGTGGCCTGCGCTTATGTCCCCATGGTCGCCGTTGTGGGCGGGTGGTTCGAACGCCAACGCGTGGCAGCAATGGGCGTCGCAGTCGCCGGCATCGGCGTAGGCACGCTCGTCGGCTCCCCCGCTGCGGATTGGCTGATCGACGCCTACGGGTGGCGCAACAGCTACCGCATACTGGCCGTCGCGGCAGCTGCGCTCATGGCGCTGGCGGCGCTCGGCGCCCGGCGCGCGCCGGGGCACGTTGAGCCGGGCGAGCTGCCGTCGCTGTCGGTCCTGCTGAGCGGGCGGCGTGCCGTATTCGTGTCGATCTACCTGTCGATGCTCCTGCTCAGCGCGAGCTTGTTCATGCCGTTCGTGTACCTGCCCGACTACGTCGCGGGCATCGGCAGATCCGGGGGCGCCCTGCTGGTGGGCATCATCGGCGGCGCGTCCATCGTGGGCCGGCTGGGTCTGGGGGCACTTGGCACCGTTGTCCCGCTGATGCGCCTCTACCAAGCCTCGTTCCTCACCATGGCGCTCAGCTTCCTGCTGTGGCTCGCCGCATCGTGGAACGTCTGGCTGCTGCTCGCCTTCGCCATCCTCATGGGGCTCAGCTACGGAGGCTTCATCGCTCTGTCGCCGGCCGTCGCCGCGGCCCTGTTCGGCCCTCTCGGACTCGGCAGCGTCCTGGGCACGCTGTACACCGCGGCCGGCGTCGGCGCCATGATCGGGCCGCCGATGCTGGGCTTGCTGGTGGACACGAGCGGCTACAGCACCACGATCGTCATCGCGATGTGTTTCGGCGTGGCAGCAGTTCCATTGCTGGTGGCGGCGGAGAGATTCAGCCGCGCCAGCGCCATGGATGACCCGATCACTGCGTCGCACCAGTCGGCGCCGCGGACTTCGCACAACGATCCGGTTCCGGCCGCCGCCTCGTCGGCGGGCGATCAACCCGGAACAGCCGTACGCGCAACCGGCCCGGCTGCTGATCCCGCAATGGCGGCCTGTACACGGGACGCATCGGTGCCTGCGGCTGGACCGGGCGATGCGACGCCCACGGCGGCTGTCGGGCGCAGCAACCCGGTGACCGTGCAACCGCTGAGGGCCGCCCCGACCCAGGACACGATGGGGCCCGCATCAATCGACTCGGTGCTGCTGCTGTCATTCGGCGGGCCCGAAGGCCCAGACGACGTCAGGCCCTTCTTGGAGAACGTGACCCGCGGGCGGAACGTTCCGCCCGAGCGGCTCGCGCAGGTCCACCAGCAGTACCTCCGTCACGGCGGCGTGAGCCCGATCAACGAGCAGAATCGCTCACTGCTGGCGGCCCTGTCGGGTGAGCTCGCCCGCAGGGGTACACCTCTCGCCTGCTACTGGGGCAACCGGAACTGGCACCCCTACCTTGCCGACACGCTCCGCCAGATGGCCGCCGAGGGCCGGCGGAACGCAGCCGTCATCGTCACCTCCGCATTCAGCTCGTATTCGGGCTGTCGCCAGTACCACGAGGATCTGGCCCGAGCCGCTGCCGAGGTGGACGGGGCACCGAAGCTCACACGGGTCCGCGTCTACGGCAATCACCCTGGGTTCGCGGGCGCCATGGCCGGGCGAGTCCGTGAAGCGGTCGACGGCGCGCACCTGCGCGACGGCGTGCACACCCTGTTCACCGCGCACAGCGTGCCGGTACCGATGGCGGTGGCGTGCGACTACGAAGCCCAATTGGCTGATGTCGCCGAATCCGTTGCAGCAGCAGCCGGACTTGTCGGCGAGACCGAGATCGTCTACCAGTCCCGCAGCGGGCCGCCGCAGGTGCCGTGGCTCGAGCCCGACGTCAGTGACCGCTTGGTCGAGCTTGGCTCTATGGGGATCGGCTCGGTCTTGGTCGTGCCGCTCGGATTCGTTTCCGATCACATGGAGGTACTGGTCGACCTCGACACCCGGGCACGATCAACTGCGGCGCTGGCAGGCATCACCATGGTGCGTGCCCGCACGGTCGGCACCCATCCGCTGTTCGTCGAGGCACTCGTCGACCTCGTCGAAGAGACAGCCGGTCTTCGCAGCGACCGGCCCGCAATCGGACGTCTCGGCCCGCGGCCTGACAGCTGCACCCCCGGCTGCTGCGTCGTCTAGCCAGCCAGCCGGCTAGCCGCAGCCGCTCGTCGCTCCGCAGGACCGGCATGCAAAGCACGAGCCGGCGCGCACCATACGATCGCCGCACGTCATGCACAGCGGTGCATCGCGGTACCCGGCCGGTTCAACAGGCTGAGACGGCGGGTCGGGTGCGGGCTCGGCACCGATGGCTGTGGGGACCGAGGCACTCTCGAGGCCGGGCAGCGGCGGGTCGGCGCGTTCGTCCACGCTGAGCACCCCCAGCTCGCTGCGTTCGTCGAGCGACAGGTACTCGAGGGCGAGGCGGCGGAAGATGTAGTCGACGATGCTGGTGGCGATCCGAAGCTCGGGATCGTCGGTGAGCCCTGCGGGCTCGAATCGCATGTTGGTGAACGCCTCGACGTAGGAGCGCAACGGCACCCCGTGCTGCAAGCCATGGCTCACCGAGATGGCGAAGGCATCCATGATCCCGGCCAGCGTCGAGCCCTGCTTGGCCACGGTGAGGAAGATCTCGCCGGGCCGGCCGTCGTCGTACTCGCCGACGGTCATGAAGCCATGGCAGTCGGTGACCCGGAACGAGAACGTGCGCGACCGGCGCCTGCGAGGCAGCCGATTGCGCGGCGGCGGCGCTGCTCCCCACAGCGCCGCTGTGGCGGCTGCGGGAGCATCGGCGCCCGATGCCGCCGGCCCGACCGACAGCGGCTGGGACACCTTGCAGTTGTCTCGGTAGATCGCCACGGCCTTGAGTCCGAGCCGCCATGATTCGACGAACAGATTCTCGATGTCGGCGACGGTGGCGTCTTCGGGCAGGTTGACCGTCTTGGAGATCGCGCCCGAGACGAACGGCTGGCACGCAGCCATCATCGCGACATGGCCCCACGGTGAGATCGCGTCGTCGCCGATCGAGCAGGCGAACACTGCAAGATGGTCGTCGGCAAGGTGGGGGGCCCCGGCGACGTCGCCGCTGCGGAGGATGTGGGCCTCGATATCGGCAATCTCCGGCAGCGAGTAGCCCAGTCGCCCCAGAGCCACCGGCACCGTCGAGTTGACGATGCGCAGGTCGCCACCCCCGACCAGCTTCTTGTGCTTCACCAGGCCGAGGTCGGGTTCGATCCCGGTGGTGTCGCAGTCCATCATGAACGAGATCGTTCCCGTTGGCGCAATCACCGTCGCCTGCGCGTTCCGCACGCCGTTCCTGTCACAGCCGCCGACGGCGCGATCCCAGCGCTCGCGTGCGGCAGAGCGCATCTGTTCGGCCAGAGCGTCCAAGCCGGACGCCGTCGGGACTGCGCCTGTCTCGCCCGAGATCGGTTCGATGTGTTCGAGAGCGTCGCGGTGCCGCCGCAGGACGCCAGCCATCGCATCGGCATTCGCAGCGAGGCCGTCGAATGGGCTCAGCCTCGCCGCCAAGTCGGCGGAGGTGGCGTATGCCTCGCCGCAGATCAGCGCAGTGACCGCTGCCGCGAGCGCACGGGCCGACGGCGAGTCATAGGGGGCGCCGACCGCCATCAGCATCGCGCCCAGATTGGTGAAGCCCAAGCCGAGCTGGCGGAAACTGCGAGACGTCTCGCCGATGAGTTCTGTCGGGTAGTCCGCATGGCTCACCAGCACGTCTTGGGCGATGAACGTGATGCGCACCGCCTGGCGCAAGCCCTCGATGTCGAACTCGCAGAGAGCGATGTCGTCGATTGCTTCCCGCTCTTGTTCCCCGTCTCCCATCGATTCGGGCTCACGGGCCGCTCGGGCTCGGGGCTCAGCCTCCAGGAAGGGCAGCAGGTTGACGCTGGCCAGATTGCAGGCCGAATTGTCAAGGTGGACGTACTCGCTGCACGGGTTGCTGGCACTGATCGGGCCGTGGGCCGGCGCAGTGTGCCAATCGTTGATCGTGGTCGAGAACTGCACGCCGGGATCGGCGCACTCCCACGCCGCCTGGGCGATCTGGCGGAGCAGCTCGCGCGCGCCCACCACCGAGGTCACCTCGCCGCTGGTACGCGCACGCAGCTCCCACGAATCGTCGTTCTCCACCGCCGCCATGAACTCGTCGGACAGTCGCACCGAGTTGTTGGCGTTCTGGTACTGGATCGAGAACGAATCGGCGCCGTCGAGATCCATGTCGAAGCCGGCCGCGGCGAGGGCTCGTGCCTTGCGTTCCTCGCGCGCCTTGCACCACACGAATGCCTCGATGTCAGGGTGGTCGGCGTCGAGCAGCACCATCTTGGCGGCGCGCCGGGTCTTGCCGCCGCTGCGGATCGTGCCTGCCGATGCGTCGGCGCCGCGCATGAAGCTGACCGGGCCGCTGGCAGTGCCGCCGCCCGACAGCGGTTCGGACGACGCCCGCAGAGCCGAGAGGTTGACGCCGGCCCCGGAGCCGCCCTTGAAGATGCGGCCTTCGGTGACGTACCACTCCAAGATGGATTCCATCTCGTCGGAGACCGCGAGGATGAAGCACGCTGAAGCCTGTTGCGGGACGCCCTTCACGCCGATGTTGAACCACACCGGGCTGTTGAAGGCGACGCGCTGATGCAGCAGCAGCCATGACAGCTCGGCCTCGAAGACCGCCTCCTCGTCGGGGGAGGAGAAATAGCCGTCGTCAGCCGCCCAGCGGGTGATGGTGCCTGCCACGCGGTCGATGACCTGCCGCAACGACCGCTCCCGCTCGGGTGTGCCGAGCGTGCCGCGGAAATACTTCTGCGCCACGATGTTGACCGCCGTGGGGCTCCAGCCGACCGGGAATTCGACGTCGGGCTGGGCGAACGCCACCGTGCCGTCGGTCGCGTTGGTGATCGAGGCGTCGTGGCGCTCCCACTTCACCGTGTCGTACGGGTGCGTGCCGGCCGTCGTGAAGTGCCGGCGCAGCCGCAGCGGCGCGCCCGGAGATCGAGGATCGGAGTGTGAACCCGCCGTCTGCGGCGCGTCAGTCATCGCCATCTGCCGCCGCTCCCCTCGGTGCGCGGTGTCACTTCGTTTCGACCCGCGCCATTGCAGCCGTCGGCGTGGCAGGCGGCCGCCAGCCGCACCCTACGACCGCTCGACTGTGGAATGGAAGTGAGCATTGCCAGGACTTTCGTGGGGATAACCCTGTGTATAACTGTGCAGTGCTGTGGACACGTTGCTCACAGCCCTTGTGTGCAAGTGCGTTCATGCAGAGCTTGCTCTGAGGCCCACGGTGGCAGACTCGTCGCGTGCACCGGCTGTTCCCTTCGCCAGCAGAGACTGTCGACCCGCACCAGGCCGCCAGCCTGCCCCGCTCGCCACACCTCGGCAGACCGTGGGTGCTGCTCAACATGGTGGCGAGCATCGACGGGGCCGCGGCAGTGGAGGGCCTGTCCGCAGGGCTCTCCGGCACAGCCGACAAAGCGATGTTCGCGGCCTTGCGAGCCCAAGCCGACGTCATCCTCGTCGGCGCTGGCACGGCGAATGCCGAACGATATGGAAGGGCGCGACGTTCGGGTGCTCGCATCGCGGTCGTCAGCGGATCGCTGAGTGTCGATCCGGATCTGCCGCTGTTCGTGGCGGGCGCTGAGGATGCGACTGCGCCCCAGCCGCTGATCGTGACGACCAGCATCGCAGACGCCTCGTACGTCACACGATTCGAAGGTCGCGCCGAGATGCTGCGCGCCGGAGACGAGATCGTCGACCTGACGGCTGCGCTGGCCGAGCTCGGCGCGCGCGGTGCACGCGTGGTGCTGTGTGAGGGCGGCCCGACGCTGAATGCGGGCCTGCTCGCTGACGACCTTGTCGACGAGATCAATCTCACGCACGCTCCGCTGGCAATCAGTGCCGCGGCACCGCGCATCGCCGATGGGCCGAGGACCGGAGCGGCCGAATCAACCCCGCGCGCGTTCGCGCTGACCCAAGTCGTCACGCACGAGGGCGTGCTCTTCGTGCGATGGCTTCGCGCCCGCAGCTGAGGTTCCGAACAAATGCTCGCAATTTCGAACACTTGTTGCTAGTGTAGTGCGTGGAACGAGAGTTCCGTCCACCCGACGCTCCGCTGCAAGCAGCAGCACCCCAGGAGGACCACCATGAGAACTGCCAGTGCTGCCGACCGGCGAGTCGCCCATCTGGGAGACCGTCAGCGCGCCATGCTCGAGTTCATCGACGCGACCCAGCGCGAGCGCGGCTACCCCCCGTCGGTTCGTGAGATCGGTGAGGAAGTCGAGCTCCGCTCGCCTGCGACCGTGCACCGGCATCTGCGGGCGCTGGAGGCAGATGGCTGGATCCGGCGAGATCCGTCACGGCCGAGGGCGCTCATCGTCAACTTCGACTGGCAGACGGGTGTCAAGGGAGAGCGGAGGCCCACGCGGCACGTTCCCCTCGTCGGCGACGTGGCGGCGGGAACCGATGTATTGGCCCAGCAGAACGTGGAAGAACTGCTTCCCCTGCCGGCGGACTTCACCGGCAGCGGCGAGCTGTTCATGTTGCGAGTCCGGGGCGATTCGATGATCAATGCTGGCATCTGGGACCGCGACTACGTCGTCGCTCGGCACCAGCCAGACGCCGAGAGCGGTGACATCGTTGTCGCAGGCATCAATGGCGAGGAAGGCACGGTCAAGCGGCTCCGGCTCTCCGGCGACGACATCGTTCTCGAGCCGGCCAACCCCGATCACCGCCCGATCGTCTGCGCCGCCGGCGAGGTCACCATCTATGGCAAGGTCGTGACGGTGATCCGTCGCCTGTAGCGACGGGCCATCAGACACGGCGTCGCCTGTAGCGACGGATCATCAGACACTGCGGCCTCAGCCGGGGACACGGCAGTGTGCTCAACTTGACCTGTGTTCACGGTCTTGACGCAACCGCCCGCAGACCTCGACGACACGTCGAGCGTGTGGATCCCGATCCGCTCGGGAACGGTGTACACCGTTCCAAGCGGCGGCCTGTGGCGCGGCGCGGTCTCACCCGTCGAAGACGGTTCAGCCCAGCGGGCGTTCCTGGGCGTGCTTGACGGACAGGGCGTGTGGGCTGTCGATCTGGACCCTGCCGACGGCCCGGCATTGGACGAAGGCGACCTCGAACCGGTCCCGCTGCGGAAGCTCTATGGCCGGATTCCTGACGAGCATTGGCAGATCGCTGGGCGTGCAGCGCAGATCGTGGAGTTCGAGCGAACGCACCGCTATTGCGGGCGCTGCGGGAGTCCTACCCGCACCAACGCTTCGGACCGGGCCAAGATCTGCGAGAAGTGCGGGCACATGGCGTTCCCGCGGCTCAGCCCCGCGATGATCGTTCTGGTCGAGCGAGGTGCTGAAGTGCTGTTGGCGTGGGGCCGGCAGTTCCCGGGTCGCTTCTACAGCGCGCTCGCCGGATTCGTCGAACCCGGTGAGAGCCTCGAGGACGCCGTCGTCCGCGAGGTCCGCGAGGAAGTCGGCATCACAGTGGGCAACGTGCGCTACTTCGGCAGCCAGCCGTGGCCGTTCCCTCATTCGCTGATGTGCGGTTTCACCTGCGACTGGGAGGCCGGTGAGATCGAACCCGATCCCGACGAGATCGTGGAGGCCGGCTGGTACACCGCGGACAACCTGCCACCGGTGCCGCGCGGCGGCATGTCGATCTCGGGCTGGCTCATCGAGGACTGGCTTGAGCGCATGGGTGCCGGCTGAGGACTGACGCCTGAGGACTGACGCTCAGCCCACCTGGTCGGAGTGCGTCTCAGCCTCGGTGCCAGGTCGCCCCGTCGGGACTGTCAGAGACCACGATGCCGCTCGCGGTGAGTTCGTCACGTATCCGGTCGGCAGTGGAGAAGTCTCGTGCATCGCGCGCCGCTGCCCGCTCGTCGAGCAGTGCCTCCACCTCGACATCGGTCAGCCCGTTGACCGTCGCGGTCTCTTCGCCCTTGCCGCCGGCCTCGAGTCCGAGCACCCCGAGCAGGTGCAGCGCCGTCGCGGCGTCACGCGCCGCGCCGTCTGCGGATGCATCGAGCGCAGCATTCGCACGACGCACCAAGCGGAAGACGACATCGAGCGCCGTGGGCGTAGCGAAGTCGTCGTCCATGGCTGCCGCAAATGCATGTGCGGCCTCGATGTCGAGCCCCAC
>JAJEIW010000211.1 GCA_022828045.1 Acidimicrobiia bacterium
CGATCAGCGCGCCGGCGGCCCAGTCGTAGATGCGGAGATCGTGCTCGAAGAAGGCATCGCAGCGACCGTTGGCAACCCAGCACAGGTGCAGCGCCGCGGAGCCGAAGGCTCGGACGTCGCGGGCGGCGGGAAGCACACGCGACAGCGCCGCCGCCTGCTGGCGACGCCGTTCGGCGTGGTACGAGAAGCCGGTTGCCACCAGCGCCTGCGCCAGGCCGTCCGACGCGGCGGCGGCAATGGGCGAGCCGTCCAAGCGAGCGCCTGAGCCGCGCGCCGCGGAGAAGACCTCGCCGCGCAGCACGTCGGCAACAGCACCCGCCACGACCGTGCCGTCGCGGGTGGCAGCGATGCTCACGGCGAACACCGGCAGGTCGTACAGGAAGTTGACGGTGCCGTCGATGGGGTCCACGATCCATCCGACGCCGCTGTGCCCCACCTCGTCATCCAATTCCTCGCCCACGATCGAGGAGCCGGGGCAGCGACGCAGCAGTTCGCCACGGATGAGTTCCTCGGACTGGATGTCCAGCGCCGTCACCACGTCAGTCGGGGAGGACTTCGTGCGCAAGGCCTCGCCGGTGCCCGCCACTTCCCGCAGGAACTCAGCCGCCGCCCCAGCGACATCAACAGCGATGGCCTCAAGCTCAACAGGCGTCATGCGCCGCTCACCTTGCCACGTCCACCCGACCGCGGCGCGGTCAGGCTGTACGACCGGGCGCTAGGAGCGGGGTGCACCGACGGGTCGCGGCTGGCGCTGACGCATGCCTCGATCCACAGGTTGCGCATCTCGTCTCGTGTCGAGGTGAGCAGGTTTGCGCCGAGCATTTCGAGCTTGTCGTCGGCCGCCGTTTCGGCCTGCTTGATCAACAGCAGCATGCGCTGGGCCGACGTGTGCTCGATGACGGCCAGGAACAGCTCGCGCTTGTTGGGCCAGCGCGCATAGACGGCGCCCGACGTCATGCCGCATCTGCGGGCGACCTCGGAGACCGTGGCGGCTTCGAAGCCACGTTCGCCGAACACCGCTGTCGCCGCGTCTAAGAGTTGTTCGGTGACCCGCTCGGACTTCCGCCTGGGTTGGGTGGTTTCCTCATGGATCGGAGGCCGGGGTCCTGTGCCGCTGTCACTGACTGCCGAGCGCAGCCGTCGCACTTGATCGGTCGATGCGACCTCGACGGGCTCCCTCATTCGAGCCGTGCTCGTGAGGATTTCTTCACGCAATGATTTCGTGCCGGATCCCGCGGACGTCCATCTCGAAGTCGAGATCGATGACGGGCGGGCGCGACCGGTACCAGCGCAGGCCGTGACGGGTGGCTGCTCCCATCTGGCCGATGACCGCATCCTCGAGCAGGCATTCATGCATGAAGACCGTGTACACGTCGGTGGTGGTGACCTGGCTCCAGTTGGCGCCCATGGCCGCCAGGCGCGACCCCATCGTCGCCACGACGTGGCCGGCCTTCTCTCGCATGGCCTCGGGGTCGGTTTCGCCCTTGCGGACGATCTCGTTGTCGTCGAGCGTCGCTTCGGGGATCTCCCCCGCGCCCGACACCACGAACGTCGTCGGCGTACCGGCTGCGGCCTCGACGGTGTAGGAGAAGGCGTGCAGCACCGGCTCGGCAGGCGGGTCATGCGCGGGAGCCACGTTGGTGCGGGCCAGCGGATTGTGATCGCCGACGTAGAGGTCCCATGAGCGGATGAGCTCGACGTAGCCCGCGTTGAACTCGATGAAGCCGGGCATGGAGTACGGCTCGGGGCAGCGCAGCTCGATCGCGCACAGGGCCGGGCGCTCCCGACCGACGGCGGACAGGTGAGCGTCGATCAGCTCGAACCCCTGGCGCCACGGCACGTGGGCGCCGAGCGTGGCGTGAACCACCTCATGGCCGTCTGATGCCACGACCCCGCTGGAGAACGGCGAGATGCCGGTGAGGAAGCGGTAGCCGCCTCGGGGATTGTCGATGAGCATTCGTGTCTCCTTGTAGAGGCTGGCCTCTACTTAGCAGAACGCTCCCGGTGAACGGGCGGGCTCGGCTAGCCGCTGGCCATCGTCCAGCTCAGGACCAGCAGGCAGCCGGCCAGCGCCACGGCGATGGCGAGCAGCCAGTCGCCGGCCCGGGCCCGAGACTGAGTCGAGGTGTCCATGGTGGTTTCTCCGCTTCCGTGAAGCGTGCCCGTGAGGTGCACGTTGGGTTTCCCTCAGTGCACCAAGGGGGTGTGACAACCAAGAGCGCGGGCTCACCATGTGGGCCGGGTGAGCACGCCGCCATCGACCACCAGATCCACGCCGGTGATCCATCTCGCAAGGTCCGAGCACAGGAACACGCACGCGTCGCCGACGTCGGCGGCGGTGCCCAGCCGGCCGAGCGGCGCCGCTGCGAGCCAGCGACCACTCGCCAGTCGTGCCAGCTGCCATCCAGGTGGCCGCCTCGACGACCACCACCGGCCGCTCGCCGTTCGCCAAGTCGGTCCCGAGCCGCGGCCGCGACACCGTGCCGCCCGGTTGGAGCAACAGCATCTCCACCGCAGCGCCCGAGTAGTGGTGCCACAGCTCGACGCCGCCCAGCCGATGCAGGGCCGAGAAGTCGCCGGGCCGCAGCAGGAAGTAGATCGCCGAGGAATGCTCGTCTCGCCAGGTCTGCGCCCACTGGCCGCCCTCGCCAGGCAGCGGCTCGAGCCCCAGCAGCTCGATCACCTCGTCGGCATCCACCGGCCCAACGTAACCCTCGGGCTGGATCGAGGGTGCGCTGGAACCAGCCTCAGCCGGCGTCGATGTCGGGTGCGATCGGATCGAGCCTGAGCAGGTCTTCCAGCACCGCCACGGTCTGCAGCACACCCACGTCGTCGGTCTGGTGGCCCAGCACGCTCAGCCCGATCGGCATGCCGTCGGCGGTGAATCCGCTGCACACGGTGCCCGCCGGCCGCCGGGTGAGATTGGCCAGCGGCGTGAAGCGCACCCAGTTCTCAATCTCGACGCCGTCGATGGTGCCGTTCCCCCCCACGACCGGGGTCTGGCCTGCCATGGTCGGCATGAGCAGCGCATCGAACCCCGACATCGTCTCGCCGAGGTGCATCGACAGCTCGCCGCACTGCTGTCGCGCCTTCGCCAAGGTGTCGACGGTGACGCTCTTGAAGGACTCCTCCAGCGCCACGGCTAGCCAGTCGGTGACGTCGTCCCATGCGGGCGTGCCCAGCAGTGGCCGGAACGCCGACCCGATCGACCCTGCCAGAAACATCGGCACAAACGCCTGCGAGACCAGGTCGGCCGGGTCGAACAAGGTTCCCGCCTCGACCACCTCGGTTCCCTCGGCAGCAAGGCGTTCAACAGCGTCAGCGCACGACGCAACGATCTCCGAATCCGCCGGGCCGCCGTCGAACGACGGCACCCACAGCACTCTCGTCGGCAGTGGGGGGTCATCCAGCGCAGTGCGCCACGACTCGGTCGGTGCCGGCAGGCTGCGCAGATCGGACGGGTGCGGCCCCACCACGGCATCGAGGCAGTAAGCGACATCGCGGATGCGACGGGCCATCGGCCCCACGCACGACAGGTCCAGCAGCCCCAGCGGCGGCGGCCCGCTCGTCCGCGTCCAGCGCCCCCTCGCCGGCACCGCGCTCGGCCTTCACCCAGTTGCCCAGCGTGCCCGCATGAATCCCAAGATCGCGGGCGACCACAGCGACCGGCTTGCCCGTCTCTGTCACGATCCTCACCGCACCAGCGCGGAACTCCGGATCGAACCTTCTTCGTGTCTCTGGCATAGCTCCCCTTTCCTCAAAGAGCATGCCTCCTAGATTCCGGGGGAAGCCCACCAATAGTTATTCAATAACGCGCATCGTGACCCGTTGCACGGCGCTGTCATGAGGCCCGTCGCGCCGCGCCGCTGCTGGGTTGGGCGGTGGTGGCGTTTGGGCGGCGGCTGCGCGGCGGTTCTACGCTGCGCGCATGGCGAGCGTTGACGAGGTTCGCGACGAAGCCCGGACGTGGCTGGACGAGCACTGGCACCGCGAGCGGCCGCTGATCGAGTGGCGCAACCTGCTGGCCGACACCGGCTGGGGCACGCCGTCGTGGCCGACCGAATGGCACGGGCGGGGTCTGCCGCCGTCGATGGATGCCGTGGTGGCCTGCGAGTTCGACGCTGTCGGAGCGGTGGGCGTCGCGGCCGGCGTCAGCATGTATCTCGTGGCGCCGACGCTGCTCACCCACGCGAACGACGACCAGAAGCAACGCCACCTGCGACCGATCCTGACCGGCGAGCACAAGTGGTGCCAACTGTTCTCCGAGCCCACCAACGGCTCCGACCTGGCGGGACTGGTGACCCGGGCCGACCGCGACGGCGACGAGTGGATCGTCAACGGCCAGAAGGTCTGGAACTCGGGCGCGCACAAGGCACGGTTCGGCATTTTGATGGCGCGCACCAACTGGGACGTGCCCAAGCACCAGGGCATCTCGTACTTCCTCATCCCGATGGACCAACCCGGCGTGGAGGTGCGCCCGCTGCGCCAGATGAACGGCCACGCCACGTTCAACGAGGTGTTCTTCGAAGATGCCCGGGTGCCGGGCAACGAGCTGGTCGGCAACCCCGGCGACGGCTGGCGCATCGGCCTCACCACGCTCACCCACGAACGGGCGGCGGTGGCCACACGCCGTCCTCGTTACCCCGCCCACGGCGGCCCGACAGTCGAGCGAGCCAAGCAAGAGAGCGACGAGTACTTCGCCACCTACAAGTGGTACCCGCAGCGCGCCGGTCGGGCGAACCTCGTCGTGCCCGAAGCGCAGCGCACCGGCCGGGTCAGCGACCCGGTGATCCGCCAGCAGATCGCCCGGGTCGAGACGTTGCGCCGCATCTCGTCGTGGACCACCCAGCGTGCCCGCGCCGCACGCGCTGCCGGTAAGCCGCCCGGCCCCGAGGGCTCGCTCACCAAGCTGAACATGTCGGTGACCGCCCGGGCCTGCCACACCGCCCACACCATGATCGCCGGCTCCATGGGGATGCTCGTGGGCCCCGGCTCCAACGCCGACGGCATCGTGTCGGAGATCCTGATGTCGACCCCGGCCATGTCGATCGCAGGCGGCACCGACGAGATCCAGCGCAACATCATCGGCGAGCGAGTGCTCGGCCTGCCCAAGGAGCCCGACGACGCCAAGGACATCCCCTACAAAGACGCCCGCCGCAACTGACCCCGCGAGCAGTCTTATTCGAAGAAAAACATTCGCATGCGGCCTTATTCGAAGAAAAAAGTTCGTTTAACGCAAGTTCGGCAGTAACTTCTGCCGTATGGTCCCGCCTCCCGTGCTGCCATGGCCGCACGGCGCCCGAACGGTGTTCTTCGACGATGACGACGGTGTCGCGTCCGCGACCACGTTACGTCGGGCAGTGGCCGACGGGAACCTTCGCCGACTCGCGCCCCGGCTGTACACAGCCGACCTCACAAGCGATCCGGCTGAGGTCGTCGCCCACAATCTGTGGCGCATCTTGAGCCGAATGATCCCTGATGCGGTGATCGTCGATCGGTCAGCAGCGGCGGACGGCAAGGTCATCGACGGGGTGCTCTATGTCGCCACGGATCAGCGGCACACCTCACTGCGGCTGCCGGGGGTCGAAGTCAGAGTCCGTCCTCACGGAACCAGTCTCGAGATCACCGATGACCTGCCGTGGCCGAACGGTCTGCGCATGTCGCGGCCCGCACGAGTGCTCGTCGACAACCTGGTGTCGACACGCGGACGCGCAGAGCGGGCGGCGCGGACGCTGTCGCTAGCGGAGCTCGAAGATTGGTTGGCGCTCAAGGCCTCCTTCATGGATCGGACGCGTGTGCTGCGATTGCGTGACGACGCGATCCAGCTGGCCAGTCAGATGGATGCAGTCGACCGCGTTGACGAGATCACCGCCTTGTTCGAGCGCCTCGAAGGGCGAGCCCCGTTGTCCCCGGATGGAAGCGGCCTGCTGTCTGCCTTGGTCCAGGGCCGAGCCTGGGACGAGCGACGGGTGGAGATGTTCGCCGCCTTGGCAACCGGCCTCACGTCTCACGAGGATCTCGATCTGCCCCAGCAACTCCCGGCGGGGTCATACAACCTCGAGCTGCCGTTCTTCGAGAGCTACTTCTCCAACTACATCGAGGGGACAGAGTTCTCAGTCGAAGAGGCGCGTCAAATCATCGAGACGCAGCAGCCGCCGGCTGCTCGCCCTGCCGACGGCCACGACATCTTGGGCACCTACCGCTGCGTAGCCGACACCGTCGGTCGCCGGGCTGTATCCGACGATCCGAGCGAATCACTGGTCTTCTTGCGCGAGCGGCACGCCTCGATCCTCCAAGGCAGGCCCGAACTAGGTCCAGGCGAGTGGAAGCAGGCGAACAACCGGGTCGGCAGTTACCACTTCGTCGCACCGCATTTGGTCGAAGGAACCTTGGTCAAGGGCCTCGAGATGGCGCCGTCGGTACCGGCCGGGTTTCGCCGGGCGCTGTACATGATGATGATGGTGTCCGAAGTCCATCCGTTCACCGACGGCAATGGCCGGGTGGCGCGCGTCATGATGAACGCTGAGCTCTCTGCGGTGGACGAGGCCCGGATCGTGATCCCCACAGTCTTTCGCAACGAGTACCTCGGCGGCGTGAAGCGGACGTCGGCAACGCAGGCACAGAACCTCTCTGCGTTAGTGCGGGTGATGAGCTTCGCGTGGCGCTGGACGGCAGCGATGCCTTGGGAAGACCGGGCAGCTACAGAGGGCCAGATTGTCGCGACGAATGCGCTCAGCGAGCCCGATGAAGCGGCAATAGGCGGCATCAAGCTTCGGTTGCCGTAATGCAGCGGATGCGGGTACGGGGCCTCGGTACGATCGCATCAGTACGGCGGGATGGCCGGTAGGCCGGCTGCCGGGCGAGAACAACCACGGCGTCAGCCGCAGCCTGTACTGCCATGACCCCGACGGCATCGAGTTCGAGATCATGTGGGAAGTGCCGCCACCAAGCTCGATCGCTTGACGGCGGAGGAGGCGGACCATGCTGCGACTCACGTTGCCAAAGAACACGTGATGGTTGACCGCCGCTGAACTGCGCCCCGGGCAGCACGACTGCCGTAGGATGTGCGGCTCTCCCAAAATGACAGCATAGCATCAATTAGAATGATGCTATGCTGTCGATATGCGCACAACGGTGACACTCGACGCCGATGCCGAACAGATCATCCGGCGTCGCATGACCGACCGCAAGGTCTCGTTCAAGCGAGCACTCAACGACTTGGTCCGTGAGGGCCACCGCACCGTCGAAGCTGCCCCGCGCTTTGAGACCACGGCGAGGGCGATGGGCATGCCAGCGGTCGACCTTGACAGCGCGCTGCGTATCGCTGCCGAACTCGAAGATGACGAACTCGCTCGCCGGATGGAAACCGGCAGGTGAAGCTCGTCGACGCCAATGTCCTGCTGTATGCCGTCAACATCGACGCGCTTCGGCACACCGAATCAAGGCGCTGGCTTGACGACGCGCTGAACGGCGGCGCGACTGTGGCGCTGGCCTGGGTGGCACTGCTGGCGTTCATCCGACTCACGACCAAGCGCAGCATCTTCGCCCGGCCCCTCGATCCGCGAGCGGCCATCGAGCAGGTGCAGGCCTGGCTCGCACAACCCTCGGCGGTAGTCGTGGAGCCAACGGCTCGACATCTCGACGTGGTGGGTGAGCTGCTGGCCCCCTTCGGGACGGGCGGGAATCTCGTCAATGACGCTCATCTCGCCGCGCTCGCGATCGAGCATCGTTGCGTGGTGGTCACCTTCGACCGAGACTTCGGCCGATTCGACGGTGTGCGCACCGAGATGCCCGGCTGAGTCACCGGGCAGCTGAATGCGGTCCGGGGCCGTCGGGCACCGGCACGGATCAGGTGCTGTCAGTCTTCGACGACGTGGCTGGCGAAGCGGCCGAGCGACGCCAGCCAGGCATCTGACGAGATCTCTCCCGTGGATGTGAGGGCCGCCGCCGCGTCGGCGCCCATGTCGGTGACGTGGTGAAGGTTGTCGATGACCGCGAGGCCCTGGCGGCCGAAGGAGATCAGGCCGGACGGCGCCAGCGAGGCGAACCATTCGGCCACCGCGGCGCGATCGCCCATCGTGGCTCGCTCAAAGACGGGGTACACCGACGGCAAGCGCCGCACGGCCGTCTCTGAGGGGGACACCGTCGGCAGCCCCATGGCTTCGAGGTCTGCGGCCACCCGTTCGGTGATCTCCGCGCCGTCGGCCCGCCAGACGTCGTCGTGGGACCAGCAGGGAATCTCCGCGCACAGCACTGACTGTCCTGCGGGGTCGTCGCCGTCGCGGTAGTTCTTCGGTTCGGACAGTCTCGCGACCACGGTGTCGGGCCCCCCGAAGTAGTGGGCGTCGTAGGGCGTGTACTGATCTCGATCGACCACGAGGTAGGCCAGCACCATCGACCGGGTGCGGCATCGCCCCAGCGCGCCGGCGATTTCGGGCGGAGGTGCCGGCTCCATGATCGATGCAAGCGTCGGAACAGGCACCGTCGACAGCACCGCATCCGCACGCACGGTCTCGTTCGCATCGGACCCCGGGTTCGGCCTCGCGCTGTTCTCGGCTGCGGTGCCCGGGCGGGAGTCGCCGTCGTCGTTGGTTTGTCGGCCGTGCGGGCGCAGGCGCACAGCGACGCCGCCGACGTCCAGCTCGATGCCGACGGCGGCTGTGTTGAGGCGCAGGTCGACGCCGGCATCGACAGCGGCGGCGGCCATGGCCTCGCTGAGCTGGCCGTAGCCGTGGCGGGGGTACAGGAACTGGCGCCCTGCGGGTCGGGCGGCGCGCACCACCCGCCGCAGCACGTCACCGACACCCGATGCGGACACCCGCCGCTGGGCCAGCTCGGCATCCAGCTCGGCGGGTTCGACGCCGTAGAGCTTGCGCGCGTAGGGGCCGTAGAACTCGTCGGCCACCGTGGGACCCAGGCGCGCCCGAACCTCGGCATCGAACGACGGGCCAGACGGATCGTCGAGCGGCGTGCTCGGCGTGCGCCGCAGTCGGCCCGCCGCTGTGCGCCGGGTTGGGTCCGTAGGTGTGCGCCGGAATGGGCCCGTGACCATGTCGGCAGCGACTCGCAGTCCGAACGACGGCGGTATGTGCGTCAGCAGATCCCAGGTCCGCAGCGGGAATCCGATCCAGCGATCGCGCAAGTGGATGCGCCCATTGCGCGGGCGGATCTGCAGGTCATCGCCCAGCAGCCGCTCGAAACGGGCACGCTGGCGCTCGGAGATCGCGTAGTGGAGGCGATGCGAGCCGTAGTCGACCCGCTGGTCTGCGATCTCGAAGCTTGCTGCCATGCCGCCGACGCGAGCGCTGGCCTCCACAAGCGTGCAGCGATGGCCGGACTCGACCACGTCGAGCGCGGCCGACAGCCCGGCGGGTCCAGCGCCGATGATGACGATCTCAGCCATGGCGCCGTCCCGAAGCACACGTGCCAACCGCCGGCACTGGCTGCGGCCGGCAACGCAAGCACCCTCGAATCACTTTGTGTAAGGTAACCCTAATGTCAGGCATTGAGCACGCCGAATGCATCGATCGGTCCCGGGCTGCGGGCCACCGTGACGTCCAGCTTGGCAGCGTCAACGGGACTGGCACCCGCAGCGCCGACAGCGGCACCGTCGTCGTCACCGGGGCGGCAGGCTTTATCGGCTCACACCTCGTCGACGCGTTGCTCGGCGCCGGCCGCCGTGTCGTCGGCATCGATTCCTTCGACCCGTGGTACAGCCCCGCCCACCGCGCACGCAACATCGAGGCCGCCTGCGCTGAACCCACCTTCCGGCTCGAAGTCAAGGATCTCCGCACGGCAGACCTGCGAGAGCTGTTCGACGGCGCGAGCACCGTCTACCACTTGGCAGCCCGGCCGGGAGTACAGCATTCGTGGGGTGCCGGGCTGACCCGCACCATCGAGATGAACGTCACGGTGACCGGCAAGGTGCTCGACGCCGCCGTCAGCGCAGGCGTCGACCGCGTCGTGCTGGCATCGAGCTCGTCGATCTACGGCAACACCGCTGCGGCGAGCGGCCCCCGCAGCAAGGCGCCGCTCAGCCCCTACGGCGTGTCCAAGGCGGCCTGCGAAGACCTGGCCGACGTGTACCGCCACCGCGGGCTCGATGTGGTCACGCTGCGCTACTTCACGGTGTTCGGCCCGCGGCAGCGGCCCGACATGGCGATGTACCGGCTGTTCGAGGCCACTCGCCGGTGCGGCCCGGCGTTCGGGCGACGGGGCAGCGGCCGGCAGTCGCGGGAGTTCACCTTCGTCGGCGACGCCGTCGCCGCCACCGTGCTGGCCGGCGCGATCCCCGACGCGAGTGGCCGCACGTTCGACATCGGCGGCGGCTGCACCGTGTCGCTCAACGAGGTCATCGACACGGTGGGACGGATCGCAGGCGCCCCTGTGCGGGTGCGACCGGAGCCCGCGCCCGCCGGCGAGCCGTGGACCACCGTGGCTGCGAACGACGAGGCCCGGGCGATCCTGGGCTGGCAGCCCCGCACCGGCCTGCGGCACGCGCTCTGCGCCCAGTGGGTTTGGCATCAGGGGATCCGGCTCGCATCAATGCCGTCGGCACAGCGCTCCGCAGAGCTCGTGCCCGCCGGGGTGTGAGACGGCGGACCCGACCGTCCGCACCAGCGCCACGCTGCCGCTGCGATGGCGATCAGTACGACCGCCCACAGCCAGTGAAGCGCCACTGACGCGAGCCCGCCGAAGGACTGGTAGTTGGGCAGCAGCGTCGACCACGCCCGGTACCAGGGGTTCGATGTCTCGGCGAAGTCCACGATGAGCGTGCGGCGATCCGTCGAGGCCTCGATCGCCAGCCACACCCAGCTCAGCGCTCCGACGATCCAGCTCCCGAGCACCACCCACCGCAGCGCGGCGATGCGCTCGGCGGCCAGCGCAATGACGGCGACTGCAGCCGGCAGGATCACCACGAGTTGGCGGCCGGGCCACCACCACCCGTGCATGGTGAACGCGACCCAAGTGGCCACGCCGTAACCCACCGCGATCGTCACGCCGATCGCCAGCCACCTCGGCGGCCGGACGCGGGCCAGCACCGCCATCGCACCGGGCAGGAGCAGATACGCGGGCATCCAGGCGGCAAGGCCGAACTCACGGTCCACGAGCAGGCCCACCAGCCGCCGGGTGCGACCCACGTAGTCGGGCTGGCGGCCGACCACGGTGAATTCGCTGCTGACGAAATGGTCGCCGGCCGCGTACACGGTCCATCCGCCATAGATCGCTTGGTGCAGCCACAGGTACACAGCCCCAGCGACGACATAGAAGATCATCTCGGCCAGCAGCTCTCGCCGCCGGTGCGGCCACATCCGCACCACCACCGCCAAGGCGATCACTGCCGCGAGCGGCACGTACTTCACCGACAGCCACGGCAGCGCCACCACCGTGACGGCCGCCAGCACCCGGGCACCGCGCCCGAGCTGGCCGCACACCGCGGCCAAGCCCAGCGTGACGCACAGCGCCGCCGGCATCTCGGGGTACACCTGCGAGCCGTAGGCCACCAACGGCGGTGTCGCGAAGAATGCCGCCACGACACCGGCGGCGATGCCGAGCCTCACTTCCAGCCGGCGAACCGCCAGCCACAGCGCGGCAGCAGCCGTGAGCGCAGCGAACACCGCCAGCGTGGCCTTGGCCGCAACCCAGCCGCTGGCGCGCATGGGTGCAGCCAGCAACAGCGGCAGCAGCGGGTCGTGCGGACTGAGCCGCTGCCCATCGTCGTTGAGCGGCCTGGTCTGGGGGTCGAGATCGATCTCGTGATACGGCAGGAAGCTCCGTTCGCTCAACTCGTCGGAGATGTCGAGATCGAAGTCGGTGCCGAGGCTGAGCGCCGTGGTGAGGTATTGCGGCTCGTCGGCGCTCACCCGGGCGCCGTAGGTGGCGCGGGCGTCGATGGCGATGAGGGCCCATGCCAGCGACCACAGTGCGACGCCGGCCATGGCCAGCGCGAGCCCTCGTCTCGCCACGCCCTCATCACACGAAACGGCAGGCTCAGCGTTGGCTGCCGGCCGCGTCATACCGTCACCTGCGTTCTGGGCCCGACACCTGCTCCTGCCGGCGAACGACGAGGAACCAGGTCAGCAAGAACGACATCGCCACCAGGGTCACGCCCATCAGGCCCGCCTCGGCCACGAAGGCATCCTCGAAGGAACCGAAGATCTGGGTGGCGAGCGTCGAGAAGCCGAGCGGCGAGATCAGCAGGCTGATCGGCAGCTCCTTCATGACCGACAGCAGCACCAGGCCGGCGCCGGCAAGCAGGGCGGGGCCCATGAGCGGCATGTCGATCGTGAAGAACCGGCGCAGGGGGCCGGCGCCCAGGATGCGCGCGGAGTCGTGCAGCCGGTCCGGCACGCTGCGCACTGCGACCACGCTGACGCCCATCGCCAGCGAGCCGAACCGCACGATGTAGGCGAAGATCAGCAAGGCGAAAGTGTCGCCGAACAGTGTGAACGCAATGTCGGAGCGCAGCGTCCAGAAACGCATCGACAGGGCGATCAGCAGCCCGGGAACCGCGAACGTGCTGATGACCACGGCGTGGGCAATCCAGCCCGCCCGCGAGCGGTAGCGACCGACGAGGAACGCGATCGGCAGCACGGCGGCCACCGCCACGATCGCAGCCACCACGCTCACCCACAGCGTGTTGAGGGTGGCATCGGCGACCCGGGAGTAGTCGACGGTAAGCGGCCTTCCGTCACCGAACGTGCGTGCGACGCCGCCCGCAGCC
Organism: Acidimicrobiia bacterium; assembly: GCA_022828045.1. Taxonomy (GTDB): domain Bacteria; phylum Actinomycetota; class Acidimicrobiia; order Acidimicrobiales; family Poriferisodalaceae; genus Poriferisodalis. The sequence continues at coordinate 12,725 of JAJEIW010000211.1, forward strand.
CAGTCGACCAGGGCGATGAGGGGCGCGCCCACGCCGGCAAATGCGGCCACCGCCACGGCAGCCGTCGCCAGCGGGCGCCAGCGGCCCAGCCGCAGAGTCGCCGGTTCGGGGCCGCTGGCTCGGGAGCCGTCGGGCAGCCGTCGTGAGAACCATCGCTCGGCCAGCACCACCGCTGCCGCCAGCACCAGCAGCATCAGGCTGAGCGCCAGCGCTGCGGGCGGGTCGGCCAGGTGGTTGGTGGCGATGGCGCGAGTCAGCGTGTCGTAGCGCATGAGCTGCACCGCACCGAAGTCGCTCAGCGTGTAGAGGAACACCAGCAGCGTGCCCGCCCCGATTGCAGTGGCGGCATGGGGCAACGAGATGCGCCAGAACGCTGCGAGCGCGCTGTCGCCCAGCAGGCGCGCACTCTCCTCCAGCGAGGACGGCAGCTGGCGCAGGCGCGCCGCCACCGGGATGTACACGTACGGGTAGCACATCAGCAGCAGCACCAGCCAGGCGCCGAAGAACCCTCGCAGTTCAGGCGTGGTGCCCACGCCGACCCCGCTGAGCATGTCGTTGGCCAGACCGCCCGGGTTCAGCGTTCTGATGAACGCGGCCGCACCCAGGAACGTGGGATAGACCAGCGGCAGCGGCAGCACCACACGCCAGATGCGCCGGCCGGGCAGATCGGTGCGGTGGGTCAGCCATGCCAGGCCGGTGCCCATCACCAGCGAGCCGGCCGACACCGCCGCTGCGAGCTTCAGCGTGCGCCACAGCGGGGCGAGCGTGCGCTCGCTGAACAGCAGGTTGCCGGGGTCGGCGCCCTCGCCGAAGGCCCGGTAGGTCAGGTAGATGCCGGGAAAGGCGAACACGAACGCCAGCACCAGCCCGCCGGCGCGCAGCAGCGCCGGTGTCTTGCGGCCTGCCGGGTCTGCCTGCGTCGTGGTGGCCATCGCCGTGGCCCGGCTAAGAGGCTGAGCCGACAGGCGAAGCCGTGGCCCGAGCGGCCCGTGAGCCCGTGTCGAATGAAGACTGGGAACAAGAGCGGGAAGCAACAGGCGGCGCGACGGGAAGGCTCGCCAATCTGCGCGTTTGTAGGTGACGGGCCGTGGGGGCGCTCACTGGTTGAGGATGCCACTCGCTTCGACGATTGCGGTCGTCTCGGCGAATCCGCCGCCCAGCGCGTCGAAGTCGACGCTGCCGATTTCGAGTGCCTGCAGCGGTGGCAGGATGTCGACCGGCTGGACACCTGCGGCCAGCGGGTACTCGAAGGTCTCCTCGCTGAAGTAGCGCTGGACGGGCTCGCTCAGCAGGTACGACAGCAGCTCGTTGGCCTCGTCGGTCCGCTCGCTCGACGCCGTCACGGTGGCGGCGGTGATGATGAGCAGCGAGCCGATGTCGTCGTCGGCCAGATCCCAGTTGGACGCCCGGTGGCTGTCGCCTTCCGCCGCTGCCTCTTGGTACTGGTAGTAGTGGTTGACGAGGCCCATCTCGATCTCACCCCGGCCGGCGGCCTCCACGATCGACCGGTTGTTGGGGTAGTAGCGGGCGTCGTTGTCGACCATGTCCGACAGCCATTCGGCCGCAACGTCGGACCCGTACTGGTCGCGGAACACGGTGAACCAGTCGATGAACGAGCCGTTCGTGGCAGGGATCGCCACCTGGCCTCGGAATCGCTCGTCGGTGAGGTCGAACACCGACTGCGGCAGCTCATCGGGCGCGTAGCTGTCGATGTTGTACACCAGCACCCGCTTGCGGCCCGAGAATCCGACCCAGGTGCCCGAGGCCGAACGGTTCTGCGGCTCAACCAGGTTCAGCACCTCGGTGTCGATCGTGCCGAGCAGATCTTGGCTCTCGAGGAAGCCCACCGGCCCGGGCGATCGCGACAGGAACACGTCGGCCGCGGTGCGATCGCCTTCCTCTGCCAGCAGCAGCGCCAGATCGGTCGAGCCGCCCCAGCGCACTGCCACGTCGATGCCCTTCTCGCATGCGAACGCGTCGAGGACGGGTCGGATGAGGTTCTCGGTGCGACCTGAGTAGATGGCGATCTCGTCGCCGGTGCTCCCGGCGCACTCGCCGCCGTAGATGCCGGCTGCAGCACCGTCGAGGTAGCGGGGCGTGCTGTCGCTGCCGCATGCCGACACGGCCAGCGCAGAGGCGATCACCATCGCTGCCGCCAGGCGTGCTGGCCGTCGGCGGGGCGATGTGCCGCGCGGGGAGGTGGGCCGGTCGATATGCGGGATGGCCATGGGGCGCGAATATAGCGGCGGTTTCTTCCTGATGTAAGGCAAACCTAACTTGCTATGGTTCGCATTCTGAACTCTGTGACGAACCCTGTGTCCTTTCTCCGAGCGACGCTGTCGCGTCGAGCCGGCGCATTGGTCGTCGCGGCGGTCACTGTTGTGGCGATTGTGTTCGTGGTGCGAGCGACCGATGGCGCTGCTCTCGGCGCGGCGTGGCGGCGGGCAGCGTCTGAGCCGTTCAGCGTGGCGGTCGCGCTGAGCGCCTTCGGTGCCGCATTCATGATGCGCGCCGTGGCGTGGCGGCGGGTGCTGCCCTCGTTGAGCTTCGGGCACTCGCTCGCGGGAATCCACCTGGCGCTCGGCGGCAACCACGTGCTGCCGCTGCGCCTCGGTGAGGCCTTGCGCGTGGTGAGCGTGGTGAGGCGCACGCCCATCAGCACCGACGCTGCTGTCGCCTCATCGCTCACGCTGCGCACTGCCGACACGCTGGCGCTGCTGGGATGGGCGCTCGCCGCCAGCCCAGTGGTGCTCTTCGCGATCATGGGAACCGCCGGATGGCTGCTGATCGGCGCGGGCGTGGCGGTGATTGCCACGGGGCTGGCGTGGTGGTGGCTGCGTGCGTCGGTCGGTGGCCGGCGCGACGTGCGCCCTCCCGGCCTAGCAGCGCTCGGGCTCTCGGCGCTGGCCTGGCCCGCAGAGGCGGTGCTGGTTCACGAGGCAGCCCACTGGGCCGGCCTGGAGATCAGCGCAGCCGAGGCCCTCGGCGTCACTGCTCTGTCGGTCATCGCGCAGATCGTCGCGATCGCGCCGGGCGGATTCGGCACCTACGAGGCGGCTGCCGTGGCTGCCTATGCGGCCTTCGGCTACGACCCCGCTGCTGCGCTGGTCGCCGCGCTGACAGCCCATGCGCTGAAGACGGCGTACTCGATCGTCGCGGGCGGGGTGGCCGCGGCCATTCCGGCCCCGGGTGTGATGGCGACCCGCGCGAGCACCGGCCACGCGGAGGCCGACCGTTGGCCCGGGGTGGTCGGCAAACCCATCCCTGATCGAATCCCGACGCTTGAGCTGTACGTCCCGGGAGGCACCGCGAGCCAGCCGCCGACCGTCCCGTTGCCGCCCGGGGGAGACCGGCCGCTGGTGGTGCTCTTCATGCCCGCCTTCAATGAGGAGGCATCGGTGGGCGACTGCGTTCGCCGCGCACCAGCGTCGGTACTGGGTTGCGACGTCGAAGTGCTGGTGGTCGATGATGGCTCGGCCGACGCGACCGCTGAGCGCGCCCGCGCCGCTGGTGCGACGGTCATCTCGCTGCCTGCCAACCAGGGTCTGGGCAACGCGGTGCGCGTCGGTCTCGCCGCGGGCGTCGAGCGCTGTGCGGCAGCCGTCGTGTTCTGCGATGCCGACGGGGAGTACGCGCCGGAGGAACTGCCGGCACTGGTGGCACCGATCCTCGCGGGCACGGCTGACTACGTGGTGGGCAGCAGGTTCGGCGGCCAGATCGAGGTGATGAGTCCGCACCGGCGCTTCGGGAACGTCGTGCTGACGCTCGCGCTGTCGCTGGTGGCGCGGCGGCGCATCAGCGACGGGCAGAGCGGCTACCGGGCCCTGTCGCTCGACGCCTCACGGCACGCGGAGATCATCCACGACTTCAACTACGCGCAAGTGCTGACGCTGGACCTGCTCGACAAGGGCTACCGCTATGCCGAGGTGCCGATCAGCTACCGCTTCCGCACCGCGGGAGAGAGCTACATCAAGCTCGGCCGCTACCTGCGCCACGTGGTGCCGGCTGTGGCCCGCGAGCTGACGGCGGGCCGCCACTCCGCGGAATCCGAATCTCTATTAGACAAAGCTACTATTTGATGATAGGGTTCCCTATCAATATGTGATTAGCAATGCTGACATAGCGCTGCTGACACAGCGATGCTGAGGAATAGCCCACCGACCTGCGGCCGAGCGATGTGATGCGCGAGCCGCCTTGACGAAAGAGACAGCAATGCTCTACGCCCGACGCACCTGGGGAGTTCTCATCGCCGTGTTCGCGGCAGTCACGCTGCTTGCGGCATCGTGCACCGGCAGCGATGACGGATCGGAGGTGCGCGAGATCGGCGAATCCTCGGGATCGGTCAGCGGCAGTGCCTCAGGCTCCGGCTCGGCATCGGGTTCGGCCAGCGGCTCGGCATCTGCGTCTGCCAGCGCCACTGCCACCGGCTCTGGTTCGGCCAGCGGCTCCGCCTCGGGTTCAGCATCTGGTTCGGCCTCGGCCCCGGCCGGATCCGACTCGGGCATGACGCCCGGCGACGGCGGCTACGAGTACGCCTCCAACGTCGACTCCCACCGGCTGGTAGTGGCCGACATCTGCGGCATCGGCGACCTGCTCGATGCCGGCGACTTCGCTGCCGTGGAGGACATCTACCGCAACGGCGAGAACTCGGTGAAGAGCGACGGCTCCATCCGCACCATCGGCGGGTTCGCCTCCCGCGACGATCGCAGCCACGGGCACGACGCCTACTACGGCACGGCGACACCGCTCGATGACTTCGTGAGCGCTGCGCTCGGGGGCACCGGCATGTTCTCTGGCACCAGCGACGCCGTCCGCGGCCAGGGTGTCGAGAAGGGCATCCAGAACCAGGTGATGGTGGCCTGGGTGGTGCACGAGCTCGAGGCCGCGTTGGCCAAGGCAGCCGACGGCAACTTCGACGCCGCCAGCGGCGCACCCCACAACTGGGACGAGGCGTGGGCCTTCTATCACGGCGCCGAGCCGGGCTGCGCGCCGTACGCCACGGCCAACAAGCGCGCCGGCAACTTCGCCACGATGGGCGCCGACGGCGAAATCGCCCGGGCCAACGAAGCGATCCTCGCTGCGATGATCGCAGGCCGCGACGCACTGCTCGACGGCGACATGGCCGGCACGCAGGCGGCAGCCGACGAGATCGTGCGCAACCTGGTCATCACCTACTCGCAGGCGGCGATCCGCTACGCGTCGCTCATCGACGGCGACCTGGCCGACGGCAACGACGCCAAGGCCGCCGAGCACCAGGCCGAGGGACTCGCGTTCTGGCGGGTGATCGAGCCCTATGCCGTACCCGCCGGCGCCGACGCAGCGGCGATGTCCGCCATCCTCGATCTCAGCAATGCGCCTGGTGCAAACGGCTACGGCGATGCTGTGCGCGCCGCGCTGCAGCCGGCGTGGACGACCCTCGGCATCAGCGCCGACGACATCGGCACGCTGCAGTAGCCCCCACCTATCTCGGCCGTTCCTCCCGGATGCGGCGGAAGCGGGCAGGCCCTTCGGACACAGGGCCTGCCCGCTCTCCGCATCTGAGACCGTTGTCGCTCGGGCGGAATTCGCTTGTGTACATTGGGCGTGCGACCCTAGGGTCGCTGGTGGACCTAGACGGAATCGAACCGTCCGAGGCCGGGCTATCAAACCAACTCGGCGCACCAGCGCTAGGCCCTTGAGAGCCGCACCCTTCGGGGTGCGGCTCTCAGTATCCTTGCAGGCAGAACGCCGATGGCTTCTGTGATTTTCTGATGTATTCCCGCAAGCGGATTGCCTGCTGGCTACGTCAGGCGAAGCGCAGGGGGTCGGCGGCGCTCCAGTCGACGGGCTGCTCGTCGAGGTTGAGTGCGAGCTGGTGCCAGACCAGTTCCACCGTCGGCGGACCCACCGGGTCGGCCTCGTCGGCGGCGTTCACCATCAGCTCGTACATGGCGCCGTCGGTCTCGTCGGTGGGGCGGGCCAGCAGCTCCATGAACGCCTCGGCCATCTCGCAGGGCTCCAGCATCCGCGGCTGCCAGCGTCCGAAGACCCGCTCGTTGCCGACGTACTCGTTGGTCATGCCCGTGCGCACGAACGGCAGCAGCAGCGTGAAGCAGGTGACGAGGTCGGCGCTGCGACCCAGATTCACCTTGAGCACCTTGGGAAGCTGCAGCACCGCCCAGTTGCTCAGCGCGTAGCCGGGCACCGCCGGGCCCGGGTCCACCGCCTGTAGAGACGACACATACACGAACTGCGCCTGCTCGTCGGCGTACACCGCCTCGCCCGCCCACAGGTGGGTCGATGCCAGGAAGCCGTCGACCTTGGTGTCGAGCACCAGCCGTGACTGCTCCAGATTCTCAATGAAGGCCTGGCGCACTCGGGCCCTCCGAAGCGATGACGACTCGCCCTCGACCGGGCGCAGCGTGCGGCCGAGGCTGTAGCCCGACTCGGTCAGGCCCGAATTGCAGATCACCAGATTCGGCGGCAGGCCGCCCATCTGGTCGATGACGTAGCTGCGGATGGCCCACAGGTCGCGCAGATTGGTGACATCGGCCTGCACGGGGAAGGCGTGCACGCCCTCGTCGCGCAGGCGATCGACTAGGTCGAACCCGTCTTCGTAGCTGCGATGGAAGTGAATGCCGACCGAGTCGGCGCCGTTGAGCCCGGCGCTGAGCGCCATCGCTTGGCCGATGCCGCCGTCCTTGCCGGCACCGGTGATGAGCACGCGCTTGCCCTCTACGCCGCCGCGCAGCGCATCGAAGCGGAACCTGCCGGTGGGCGCGGTGTAGGTCATGGCGTTGCTCCTCAGTGAGCTACGGGCTGGGCTGTTGGTTGCTGTTGTTGATTGGTTCGGAAGCTGCCGGCCGGATGCCCGTGCGGGCAACCGGAGCAGACCGCGAGTCTGCCCTACCCGAGCAGGGGTGAAGTGCCTACCCTGACGACTGCAGCGATGCCGGGGCGGAGCGGGGCGGTGCGCCGCTCAGCGGCGGATGTCGGGTGCGCCTAGGCGGGCAGCGTCAGCGGTCTGGTCGTCGGGCCTCGTCTGGCTCTCGCGCTCGGCCTCGACCCGGGCGTGGTAGTGCCACACCTCGCGCTCGATGGTCTCGGGCGACCATCCCAGCTCGGCACCCATCAGCTCCGCGGTGTCCTGCGCCACGTCGACGCCCCGATCCCATGCCTCCACCGAGAGCCGGGTGCGCCGCGTCAGCACGTCGTCGAGATGCAAGGCGGCCTCGCTGCGCACGGCGTGGGTGACCTCGGCTCGCAGGTATCGGTGGCCCTCGGCCAGCGGCGCAGCCAGGTCGGGCTCTTCGGCGATCAGCTCGACCACTTCGTCGATGCGGTCGCCGTGACGCTCCAGCAGATGCACCGCGGCGGCCCGGCTGATGCCGGCATTCGCCGCGATCTCGTCCTGGCGGCGACGTCGCTCCTCGTAGCCCGCGGCACCCACCAGCGGCGTCACGCTGGTGGCGGATCGGCGGGCAGCGGCATTGCGTCGCCGGCGCGACAGCTTGGGCGGCGTGCGGCCGTGAGCAGCCTCGACTTCGGCCAGCGCCATCTCGACCGTGTCGGCTGCCATGACCCGGTAGGTCGTGTACTTGCCGCCGGCCACCGAGATCAGCCCGCGGGCCGCCCGGGTGACGGTGTGCTCACGGCTCAGCTGGGCCGACTGCTCGGCGTCGGACGGGCTGTCGCCGGCCACCAGCGGGCGCAGGCCCGCATACACGCCGCAGATGTCGTCGCGGCTGATCGGGTCGGCCAGCACCCCGTTGAGCCGCTGCAGCAGCAGATCGATGTCGGCGCTGCTCGCAGCAGGATGGGCGTAGCCGAGATCCCAGTCGCTGTCGGTGGTGCCGATGATCCACCGATCCCCCCACGGCACCACGAACAGGACGCTGGGCGGGGTGGGCACGATGAGCCCGCAGCCAAGATCGATCCGGTCCCTGGGGACCAGCAGGTGGATCCCTTTGGATGCACGGATGCGGGTGCGCGAACCGTCGGCGTCCTGCGAGTCGCGCTCGGCGAGCTGCTCGATCTGGCTCGTCCACACGCCGGTGGCATTGATCACCGCATCGGCGTCCAGCCTGAACGTGCGCCCGGTCTCGCCGCAGTGCGCGATGACGCCTCGCACCGCCTTGCCGGTGACGATCAATTCCTGGACGCGGGCGGAGGTGAGGATGCGCGCCCCATGCGCCGCAGCCGTGCGGGCGATCGCGACGACGAGGCGGGCGTCGTCGGTCTGGCCGTCCCAGTAGGCGATGCCGCCACGCACCACGCCGGGGTCGAGGCCCGGTGCCAAGTGCTGCGTGCCGACGGCGCCGAGATGCCGGTGCGAGCCGATGGTATGCGGGCCCGTCCCCGCCATCAGGCTGTACAGCAGGATTCCTGCCCCGGTGCGCAGCCGTTCGGGCCAGCCCCGCCGGATGGGGTAGAGGAACTGCACCGGGCGGACGAGGTGCGGCGCCAGCCGACCCAGCAGCAGCCGGCGCTCGTTGAGCGACTCGGACACCAGCCCGAATTCGAGGCGTTGCAGGTAGCGCAGCCCGCCGTGGATCAGCTTGGACGAGCGGCTCGATGTGCCCGAAGCCAGGTCGCGCTGTTCGAGCAGGGCCACGCTGCGGCCCCGCAGTGCCAAGTCCAGCGCGCAGCCTGCGCCGGTGACTCCGCCGCCGATGACGATGACGTCGACATGGCCGCCGCTGAGCTCGTCGAGCCAAGCGGCGCGCTGGGACGGACCCAGCCGGCTGTCACCGGCAGTGTCGTTCACTGCTCAGAGGCTGAGCCGATTGGCGAAGCCGTGGCCCGAGCGGTCCGTGAGCGCTCGGAGATCGGGATGCCGCCGGTGGCTTTCGTCTGCACCTCAGCCACGCGCTCGGCGAGCTCGCCCCAGCGCAGCACCCCGAACAGGCGGCAGGCGCGGGCCAAGTCGTCCATCATTCGAGCACGTTCGGCGTGCGGGTCGGCTTCGGACGGCTCGGCGGTCTCCGTGGCAGGGGCGCAGGCAGTCACTGCGCGAAGTCTGCCACGCCCTCTGTCGAGTCAGGTCCGCAACCGCTTACGGGCTAGTCTCGGCCAAGCACGCGTGAGCGCCTGAGATGGGGGTCACATGGCGACGGTCACCCTCGACCGGCTGACGAAGAAATACCCCAACGGCTTCGTCGCCGTCACCGATTTGAACATCGACATCGCCGACGGCGAGTTCCTGGTGCTGGTGGGACCGTCGGGGTGCGGGAAGTCCACCGCGCTGCGCATGGTGGCCGGGCTGGAGGAGATCAGCGACGGAGAGCTGCTGATCGGCGGCGAGCGGATGAACGAGACCGAGCCCAAGGATCGCAACATCGGCTTCCCGCTGAAGCTGGCAGGCGTGCCAAAGGCCGAGATCGAAGAGCGCGTGGGCGAGGCTGCCCGGCTGCTCGAGCTGGAGCCGCTGCTGGCCAACAAGCCGGCGCAGCTCTCGGGCGGCCAGCGCCAGCGGGTGGCGATGGGCCGTGCCATCGTGCGGGATCCGGCGGTGTTCCTGATGGACGAGCCGCTGTCCAACCTCGATGCCAAGCTGCGTGTGCAGATGCGGGCCGAGATCACCGCCCTGCAGCACCGGCTGGGCGCCACCACCGTCTACGTGACTCACGACCAGGTCGAGGCCATGACCATGGGCGACCGCGTGGCCGTGCTCAAGGACGGGCTGCTGCAGCAGGTGGACGCCCCGACCGACCTCTACGAGCGCCCCGACAATCTCTTCGTGGCCGGCTTCATCGGCGCTCCGTCGATGAACCTGCGCATGGCCCGACTCAGCTCGGGCGTCGGCCCTGATGGCGGCTGGCAGCTGCAGATGGGCTCCCAAGTGCTGGATCTGCCGGAGCGGGTGCTCGATGCGAGGCCCGCGCTGCGCCCCTACGACGGCGCCGACGTGGTGGTGGGCATCCGGCCCGAAGCATTCGAGGACGCCTCGGTCGCAGGCGACAGCGGGCGACCGAGCCTGTCAGCGGAGGTGTCGCTGTCAGAAGCCCTGGGCTCAGACCTGCTGCTGCACTTTCAGCTCGATGCGCCGTCGGTGGAGGCAGGCGATCCCGATGCGCTGGAGGGCATCGAGGACCGCATGGTCATCGCCAGGGTTCATCCGCGCAGCACCGCCCGTCCCGGCTCGGCGATCGAGCTGAATGTGGACGTCGACGAGCTGCACTTCTTCGACCCCGAGACCGAGGCCGCCATCCGCTCCTGAGTCGCTCGCGAGCTGCGGGCTCAGGGGTTCCAGAGCTTGCGGTGCGGCATGGTCTGCAGCACCAGCCGGCCGAACAGGTCGCACTCGGCGAGGTGCGGGTAGCCCGACAGGATGAATGCATCGATGCCCACTGCCCGGTAGGCATCCAGCTTGGCGGCGACGGCGTCGGGATCGCCCACAATGGCGGCCCCGGCGCCGCTGCGGGCCCGGCCGATGCCGGTCCACAGACCCTCCTCGGCGAAGCCGTCGCCGTCGGCGCTGTCGCGCAGCTCGGCCTGGCGTCGCACGCCGACCGAGGCCGAGTCGAGCGCTCGGGCTCGGATCGATGCTCCGGTGTTGTCGTCGAGCTGGCTGACCAGTCGGCGGGTGGCGTCCATGGCTTCTGCGGTTGTCGGTCGCACGATCATGTGCGCGCGCAGGCCGAACTTCAGCTCGCGCCCTGCTGCCGCGGCCCGGTCTCGCATCTCGGTGACCGTTGCTGCGACGCCTGCGACGGTGTCGGGCCAGGTGAGGAACACATCGGCGGCGACCGCCGCTGTGTGCTTGGCGTCGTCGGAAAAGCCGCCGAAGTAGAACGGCGGACAGCGGCCGCTGACGGTGCCGACGCGGGGCGGGTCGAGTTGCACCGAGACGAACTCGCCGTCGAAGTCCACGGGCTGGCCGTCGAGCAGGGTGCGCAGCACCTCCATGTACTCGCGGGTGCGCTGGTAACGGGGGCCTGAGGGCAGCGGCGCTCCGGGCAGGTCGCTGGAGATGATGTTGATGGTGAGCCGCCCGCCTGCCATCTGGTCGATGGATGCGAGCTGGCGGGCAAGCTGCGGCGGCCACAGCTCGCCCATACGCACCGCCAGCAAGAGGTTGATGCGCTGTGTGCGCGTCGCGATGCCCGCGGCGAATGCGGTGGCGTCGATGCCCAGCGTGTACCCCGAGGGCAGCAGCACGTTGTCGAAGCCGTTTCGCTCTGCTGTGGTGACGATGTCGGCGCAGTGCTCCCATGTGCTGGCCAGCGTCGGGTCCGGCACGCCCAGGAACTCGTAGTCGTCGTCGCACAGCGCCGAGAACCATGCGATCTCCGGCGCCGCTGTGCTCATCGGCTGAGCTCGGCAGGGGTGAGGAGCTCGCTCATCTGTACGGGTCGGCCCTTGTCGATCGAGAGGTGCGCCGCCCGCCCGATCGCCACCGACCACAGCCCGTCGGCCAGCGTGCATTCCGCCGGCGCCGATGCCTGCACGGCATCGCGGAAGCGCTCCAGCTCGATGAAGGAGGAGCCGTGATGATGGCCCACGACCGGTGCGGTGCTGCTCACCGTCTGCTCGTGCACATTGCCGATCCAGTCGCGCCCGCGCACGCCGGTCCGCACCACGTCGTCGGGGATCAGCGCTTCGAGCTTGCCGTCGTCGCCCACCACCGAGATCTCCTCCTGGTTGCGGGTGGCGTCGGCGAACATGCACAGGTCCAGCAGCGCCCGAGCACCCGAAGCGAAGTCCACGATCACGAAGGCGTTGTCCAGGATGTCGGGGGTATCGCCGCCGTAGCGCTCGTCGAGGTGGTTCAGGTCCTGCGAGCCCGAGGCCATCACCCGGACCGGCTCGCTTCGGGCGATCACTCGCATGAGGTCGAAGAAGTGGCAGCACTTCTCGACCAGCGTCCCGCCGGTGTTGCAGTTGAACCGGTTCCAGTCGCGCACCTTGGGATGGAAGGGGAAGCGATGCTCGCGCATGGCCAACATCCGGACGGTGCCGATCGTCCCGGCGTGAGCCTGTTCGATCAGTGCCGTCACCGGCGCCATGTAGCGGTACTCGAGGCCCACCCACACCAGCGGTGCGTCGGGCCCCAGCGCCTCGACGCCGCCGATGATGCGACGGCAGTCGTCCAGTGTGGTGGCCAGCGGCTTCTCGACGAGCTGGGGCAGGCCGGCAGACGCCACGTCCAGGACGATGTCGGTGTGCAGATGGTTAGGCGTCGCGACGACGACTGCATCGCACAGCCCTGCATCGAGCAGCTCGTGGTGATCGCCGAACGCCGGCGCCGGGTCGAGCCCGCTGCGGGCAAGCTGGCATTGCGCTGCGTCGAGCGACGGCTCCCAGCTGTCGCAGACGGCGGCCAGTTCGGCGCCGTCGAGCGCGATCACATTCGTGATGTGCTCGATGCCCATCATGCCGGTGCCGATGACGCCAACGCGCATCGGCCGGTCGCCGGGGGAGATGCTGTCGCTGCTCACGGCAAGGGTTGCCCTTCGGAGGCCTCGACGATGTCGTACACGTCGTTGCGGTCGAGATGAACGCCGAGGGCTGCCTGGAGCGATGCGAGGCGCTCAGGCTGCTGCGTGCCGACGATGGCCACTGGCGCGGTCGGGTGGGCGAGCACGAAGGCGACGCACACCGCGGCCCGGTCGGCGCCCTCCCGCTCGGCCAGCCGGTCCAGCGTGGCCAGGAGTTCCGGCCGCACGCTGCTGTCCCCGTCTGCCTGTGCCATGAGTCGCCCGCCGCCGAGCGGGCTCCATGCCAGCGGCACCATGGCGGTCTCGGCGCACAGGTCGAGGGTGCCGTCGCGCAATGGGTCCAGGCACGCGGCTGAGTACTCGGGCTGGGTGCTGGCCAGCGGTGCGTCGAGATGTGCGGCCAGTGCCCGTGTCTGTGGCGGCGTGTAGTTGGAGACGCCGACGGCGCCCACCAAGCCGTCGGCCACCAGCGTGTCGAGGGTGTCGGCCAGCTCGGCCGGATGGGTGAACATGTCGGGCCGGTGCACCTGGTACAGGTCGATGCGGTCGGTGTCCAGCCGCCGCAGCGAGGCCTCGCACGCCGAGCGCAGTGCCGCCGCACTCGAGTCGTAGGGCACCGGCGGAACGATGCCCCCCTTGGTGGCCAGCACCATGCGGTTGCGCACGTCGGGGCGAGCCCTCAGCACCGCTCCCAGACGCTCCTCGCAGCTGCCGAAGCCCGTGCCGCCCCAGTCCAGCCCGTACACGTCGGCGATGTCGACCAGGTTCATGCCCAGATCCAGCCCGGCCTCGACCAGCGCAGCGTTTGCCCCAACGTCCGTGCCGGTGAACCGCCACAGGCCCAGCGCCAGCGGCCCCACTTGGGTCTCGCGGCCCAGCGGCCGCGGCTCGGTTTGCACAAGATTCGATGTTGCTTCCATGGCGCCTCAGGATTTCACAGAACCCGCCAGCAGTCCCCGCACAAAGAACCGCTGCAAGAAGAAGAACACCAGCATCGGCACTCCTGCCTGAACGAACGCTCCCGCTGACAGCAGGTGCTCTCGGAGGCCGAACTCGCCCGCCATCGAGGCGATCTTGATCGTCGCCGGGTAGTTCTCGCCTGCGGCGCCGAGCATGGTCAAGGCGATCAGGTAGTCGTTCCATGTCCACAGGAACTGGAAGATGGCGAAGGCCGCCAGCGCAGGAACCGACAACGGCACGACGATTCGCCAGAAGATGGTGAAGTGATCGGCGCCATCGATGCGGGCCGCTTCGAACAGCTCGCCGGGCAGCGTCGAGATGTAGTTGTGCAGCAGGAAGATGGCGAACGGCAGCGCGAACGCGGTGTGAGTCAGCCACACGGCCGTCGCGGTGCCCGCGAGGCTGAAGTCGGGGAACAGCGTGAGGACGATCTCGGTTCCCGGGATGGTCCAGTGGGCGCCGCCTGCGAACATCTGCAGCAGCGGCAGCAATGCCACCTGATTCGGCAGGGCCAGCAGCGAGACAGTCCCGATGAACAGCCACTCTCGACCCCGGAAAGGGATCCACGCGAATGCGTAGGCCGCCAAGGCGGCGATGGCGATCGGGATGATGGTCGCCGGGATGGCGATGGCGAACGAGTTGAGCAGCGCCTGCCAGAGGCCGCCGGTCTGCTGACCGGAGGACAGCACGTCGGAGTAGTTCTCGAGCGTCCAGTTCCCTTCGGTGAACGATGTCCACCAGCCCGAAGCGCGTTGATCGTCGCGGTGGCGGAACGAGTTGAGGAACAAGCTGCCGGTCGGAACGCTCCAGATGATCACCATCAGCCACAGCACCCAAGCCGGTACCGAGCGCAGAAATCGGTAGATGACGGCACCGAGGCGGTCACTGCCGCGTCCGGCGGGATCCTGCCCGCGTCCACCCGATCGCGGCGCTGCTGTCGCCGTTCCGTCCGGGCGGGTCACTGTGCTACTCACCGCGCTGCATCCGTCTGATGTTGAGGCCCATGACCGGCACCACTCCGAGGAAGAGCACGACGGCCAAGGCCGATCCCAGTCCCAGGTTGAACTCGGTGAAGCTGCGCTGCCACATCTCGTTGGCGATGACCTGTGTGCCGAAGTTCCCGTTCGTCATGACCCGGACGATGTCGAACACCTTCATGACCAGCACGATCATGGCGGTCATGACGACGGTGATCGTCGGCACGATGGTGGGCAGCGTCACCTGGAAGAAGACCTGCCGCTCGTCGGCGCCGTCCACGCGGGCGGCTTCGATCAGGTCGGCGGGCACTGCCTTGATGGCTGCGGACAGGATGACCATGGCGAAGCCGGTCTGGATCCAGATCAGCACCACCATCAGCCACACGTTGTTGAACGGCGACTCCTGGACGAACAGGATGGTGCCTGCAATCGGCTCGTCGTTGGGGCCCACGGCCGAGCCGCCCACGCCGGGCCCCACGAAGCGGTAGATCAGCCACAGCAGCGGGATGGCCGCCGTCGCCGACCCCACCGCGATCGCCGCCTGCCGCCGCCGCACCCCGAAGGCGCACAGGCCTGTGAGCAGGATCGTCACCGCAGCCAGCACGGCGACGGCAGCCCACGCCCCGCCGCTCGACGGCCGCAGCGTGCCGAGCCAGACCCAGATGGCGTTGAGCAGCCCGGTCTGTGACTTCTGCGGCGGCCGGGCGATGTACATGAACCGCCAGATGATCCCGGCGCCGACGAAGGAGATCGCCATCGGCAAGAAGATGAGGCTCTTGGCCAGCGATTCGCGCTTGACGCGGTCGGCGATCACCGCGGCGAGCAGCCCGAGCGCCGTGGACAGGAATGTGACTGCCACAACCCACCAGAGGTTGTTCATGACGGTGCCGCGCAGATTGGCGAACACGGCGAAGCTCAGCAGCATGCCGGCCCCGAGCCCGATCCCGACCGTGCCGGGGGAGAAGTCGGCCCGGACGCCCCTGCGACGGCCCCGGTACAGCGCAATAGCGGCCATCAAGGCGAACAGCACCACGGCGCCGTAGAACAGCCGGCTGCCGAAGATGCCCGACCATCCGGAGAGATCCAGGCTCTGGGCGTTGGTGAAGATCTCGCCGTAGTTGGCCAGCCCGCGAAAGTCGGTGCCGCGCCTGTCGAACAGCGACAGGTACATGGTGCGCAGCAGCGGGATGATCAGTCCCAACGCGACGAACAGCATCGCCGGCCCCACGAACGTGAGCGCCCGCAGGCGGCTTTGCACCGCGCCGATGCGTGCCGCCGAGAGCGGCCAGCGGAGCCCGGCGGCGGTGCCGGCCAGCCCGCCGACGGCCGCGCCGCCGACGATCCATACGAGCTGTGAGCCGGCCAGCAGTTGTTCGGACTCGGATCCGCTGCGAATCCCCGACACGAGTGCGCCCGCGGCGGCGCCGACGAGTGCGCCCGAGACTGCGGCAACGACCGCCCAGCGGCGCTCGGCGAGTGCGAACAGCCGGTGAGTGCCCCAGAACAGGGCGGCGCTGGCGCCGACGGATATCACCACGCCGACGAAGGCCCCCCACAGCGCTGCCATCGCTGCAGTCTTACAGGTGTCCGGCCGGCGGAGAAAAGCGTGCGTCGGCGCGCCTGCCCGCGGGGCTCGATTGATATCCGAACGCGCCGGAGGCCGGCCCAAGTCGGTGGGCCGGCCTCCGTTCACGCATGTTGCGTCCTGGCCGTCGTCGAACGACTCCCGTCGCTTACTGCGGCCAGCTGTCGTCGATGGCTGCAGTCGCCTCAGCGACGGTCTTGTCGCCGTTGACCACTGCGGTGCCCTCGGTCCAGAAGGTGCCGGCGCCTACCGCGGCAGGCATCAGGTCTGATCCGTCGAAGCGCACGACATCGGCGTTCTGCAGGATGCTGAGGAAGGACTGCTCGAGCGGCTGGTACACGCTGGGGTCCTGGTTCGTCGCAGCCGACAGGAAGCCGGACAGGCCGCCGTCCTTGCGCTCGGTCTGCGCCCGCTGGCGAACCTCGGCGTACTCGGAGCTGCCGAAGTACTTCATGACCTCCCACACCTCGGGAGCGTCACGGAAGGCGCCCACCAGGGTGCCGGCGCCCAGCACAGGCTGGTCGCCCCTGACCGACGGGAAGTAGAAGGTGTCCACTGCATCGGCGGAGCCGTCGGCGAACACGGTTCCCTCGGGGATGAACGCGGCGTAGAAGGACGCCTGACGGTGCATCATGCAGTCGTCGTCGACCAGCGGCTGGCCGTTGTCGCCGAACGGAGTCGCAGCGATGGATCCGCCCGCGGCGAACACCATGCCCGGTGTGTTCCACAGGTCCAGCACCTCGGTGAACACGCCGCTGACCTCGTCGCTGGAGAATGCCAGCTCGCCGGCGACCCATGCGTCGTAGTCCTCAGGCGTGTGGAAGCGCAGCATCAGGTCCTCGACCCAGTCGGTGAAGGTCCAGCCCGTGGCAGGACCGCTCTCGATGCCGATGCAGAACGGCGTGTCGCCGTTGGCGATCATCTCCGCCGACAGCGCCTTCAGCTCATCCCATGTGCCGGGTACCGAGTAGCCCTTCGACTCGAACAGCGCCGGCTTGTACCAGACCAGCGACTTGAGGTCGGACTTGTTCGGGATGCCGTACTGGGTGCCGTCGACGTCGCCGAATGCGGTCCATGCTGGCGTCCAGTGCTCGTTCATCGCGGCGATCACGTCGGCGGGCAGCGCGACGAGGTGCCCGTCACGAGCGAAGTCGGCCAGCTTGCCCGGCTGCGGGAAGATGAAGATGTCCGGCGGGTTGCCGCCCGCTGCTTGTGCGTTGATCTGATCCGCGGCGTCGCGGGCACCGGTGTAGGTGATCTCGATGCCGGTCTGCGCAGCGAAATGATCGAGGGCGTCGCGCAGCGCGCCGGCCTCTTCGTCGCTCGACTCGGGACCGAAGACGGTCACCTTGGTACCCGACAAGTCCATCATGTCGTCGTCCATGGAGTCGTCCATCGACTCGTCCATGTCGTCGTCCATCGACTCCTCGTCCATGGAGTCGTCCCTCGACTCCTCGTCCATGGAGTCGTCCATGGACTCGTCGTCA
>JAJEIW010000021.1 GCA_022828045.1 Acidimicrobiia bacterium
TGCTGGGTCGGGTTCATGATCCGGGTGTAGATGTTGCCGATCTCCGCCAGCCCGAACAGGTTCTGAGCATGCTCGGAGCTGTCGAAGGTGAACGACGTGGTCTGGTAAATCGGCACCGCGCGGGCGTTGGTGGCGCTGTCAGGCGCTTGGCCCGCGTGGATCATTCGTGTTTCGAATCCCAGCTCGGCGAGTGGGTCTTTGGGTGTTTCGCTCATGACGAGCTCCATTTCTTACGCCCCATAAGGCGGGCTATGCCTGACTCGGCGGGATTGCCGAGCGCGCAGCACTGTACCGGTAAAACCCGACCTGTCCAGTCGGATTTTCTGTGACAGGTCAGTGTCGGAATTCCAGAGGCTGAGCCGTCAGGCGAAGCCGTGGCCCGAGCGGCCCGTGAGCGCAGCGAACAAGAGCGGGTAGAAATGCCTGATGCGGTAGGACGTTCTGCCGCTATCGGGCGCCGTGTCAGAAACCCGTCTGTTTGTCGACGACACCCTCGAGTGGGCGGCCTTCGCGCAGGGCGACGAGGTTGCGGCAGAAGCGCTCCAGGTTGCGCCGTGCGCGGTGCTGGCTCGCCCCTGCCGTGTGGGGGGTCATGACGCAGTTGTCGAAGCCCCACAGCGGGCTGTCGGCGGGCAGCGGCTCGACCGGGGCGACATCGAGGGCTGCCCCGCCGATCCGGCCGTCGGCTAGCGCCCGCTCGAGCGACGGACCGTCGATGATCTCACCGCGGGTCACGTTCAGCAGGATGGCGCCGTCGGGCATCAGGGCGAACATCTCGTCGTCGAACATCGCCCGGGTGTCGGCGGTGAGCGGCAGCCCCACCGCCAGCACGTCGCTGGTGGCCACGACGTCCCGCAGCGACTCGGGTCCGCCTACCGTCTCGACGCCCTCGCCGGACGGCACCGGGTACAGGTCCATGGCCTGCACTTTCATGCCGAACGCGGCTGCGCGGCGGGCGATGTGCCGGCCCGTGCCGCCGAACCCCAAGATGCCCATCGTGAGGCCTTCGAGCTCCAGCTCGCTGTAGCGCATCTGCTCGCGCAGGTCATTGTCCCAGCCCTCGGGGCCCAGCTTCACGGCGGTTGCGATGCGCCTGACCAGTGCGAGCAGCAGGCCGAAAGCATGGTCGGCCAGATGGCTGCCGACCAGTCCCTTCTCGCCGGTGAGCACCACATCGCTGGCGAGGAACTTGGGGTACATGAACATGTCGACGCCCGATGCCGTCGCATGGATCCAGCGCAGGCTCGGGGCGGCGTCGAACAGCCACTCGGGCACGATGCCGAGGATTACCTGTGCGTCGGCGGCCAGCGGAACGCCGTCTCGCACACGGTCCACGATGTTCACGACGGCGCCGGGCCCTGCCGCGTCGCGGATTACCGCCTCGTCGGCGGGGCTGACATCGGGCAGCGTGAGTGTCTTCGTGACCAGCACGTTCAGCGGCCCGTCGGGCACGTCGAGGACAGTCGGTCCTGGCGGTGCAGAACTCATGAGATCGTCGCCTCCACGGCTCCGATGCCGCTGTAGCTGGTCACCCAGCGCTGGCCGGGCTCGGCCCGGAAACGGGCGTACGCGCCGGTGATCACGCTCTGGCCCGGCTCGAGCGCCATGCCGTGCCGGTGCAGCGTGGCCGCGAGCCGGGCGATCGACAGGTAGGGGTTGTCGACCTCGTCGGCGGCGGTACAGCTGAACTGTTCCTCGCCATCGCAGGACACCGTCACCACGCAGTGGTCGAGCTCGGCTGCCGGCGGCGCGTCAACACCCGAGCCTCGCACGATGGCCCAGTTCGTCAGGTTGTCGGCGACGAGCATGGCGAGGTTTCCGCCCACGGCCACCCGTGCTTCGTTGACCTCGTAGCCGGCGCACACCTGCGCGATCCGGGCGGGCACCGAGGCCGGGTCGACATCGTCGCCGGCAATGCGCTCACCGATCACGAAGCACATCTCGGGCTCGATGCTCACCTTGCGGATCTCTGCCGACGGCAGATCGGCGGGCGAAGCGAGCACCCGGTTGACGTGCCCGAATGGCCGGTCGTCGATGCCCACCGTCGTGCGGGCCCGGTCCGACGTGAGCCCGACCTTCCAGCCGGCGTGCACCGCGCCGCTAGCGACAGCTCGTTGCTGCATCTCGCACTGGATGGCAAGCCCGTCCTCGAAGCCCAAGTCGGCGAACGCCTCGACCGGCGCCTCGCCTCCATCGGCGAAGTAGGCGGTCAGGGCGTCTGCAGCCGCGAGCTGGTCGGGGTTGAGCTGTTGTGGCGGAGTCACAGCGGGGCACCTTAGAGGCCGCGCCAATAGGTGGCGCAGATTTCAGCGTATTTCGGGCTTGAGGCTGGCCCCGGCTTCAAACCCGCAGGTCAGAGGACCAGAGAGCATGCAGATGAACACAGCGTTTTCGCAGGTCAGCACCTATTGGCGCATCCTCTTAGATCGCTGGCGGCAGGCGAGTTCAGATGTCCGGGATCGTCCTTTGCGGCACAGGGCGCTCGCCGTAGTGTGAACCCATGAGGTTGCAGCTGGCACTCAATGTGGACGACATCGACGAGGCAGTCGACTAC
>JAJEIW010000223.1 GCA_022828045.1 Acidimicrobiia bacterium
ACGATGCCCGAGCGGGTCAGCGGCACGGTCACGCGCCAGAAGGCCTTCGCTCCGCTCGCGTAGAGGTCACGGGCGGCCTCTACGAGGCGCCAGTCCATGCGCTCCAGCGCCACGTACAGCGGCAGCACCATGAACGTCAGAAAGCCGTACACCATGCCCAGCACAACCGCGGTGGGGGTGAACAGGATCCGGAATGTGCCGAAGCCCATCGCCTCGCTCAGCGCTGAGGCGGGACCGTTCGATCCGAGCAGGAACCGGATCGCGAAGATACGCACCAGCCCGTTGGTCCAGAACGGGATCATCACCAGCACGAGCAGCCGGGCGCGCAGCCGGGGCGGGCGAGTGGCCAGGTAGTAGGCGAAGGGGTACGCCACGACCAGGCACAGCACGGTGGTGAGGAATGCCAGCCAGGCCGAGCGGGCGATGATGCCGACGATCACGTCGTCGGCGATGCGCTCGTAGGAGTCGAGGTTCCATCCGCTGAGCGAGGTGCGGCCCGTGGACGTGCGGGTAGCGAACGAGTACACGGTGATGAGGCCGAGGGGGACCACGAAGAAGATCAGCAGGTACAGCGCGCCCGGCGTCGCGATGAGCGTGCCAGTGCGCCGCTTGCGGCGCTGCGCGGCTACCTCGGCCGGCGTCAGCGACGCCGGCGCATCAGGTCCAGTGGGTGTAGGGGGCGCTGGCACATTGGGTCCAGCCGGCGCCGGCTGCGCCGCTGCAGACTTGGCGCGACGCAGCG
Organism: Acidimicrobiia bacterium; assembly: GCA_022828045.1. Taxonomy (GTDB): domain Bacteria; phylum Actinomycetota; class Acidimicrobiia; order Acidimicrobiales; family Poriferisodalaceae; genus Poriferisodalis. The sequence continues at coordinate 743 of JAJEIW010000223.1, forward strand.
ACGGCATCAGTCCGCGACCACTGTCGTCGCCTCAGGCGACCAGCTGACCGAGACAGGATCACCGGCGGCGAGCGCCGCTGAGCCGGTCTCCGAACGTGCAGTGATGGTGGCCGCTCGTTCGCCAGCGCTTGTCCCGCTGGCACCGGCGGTGGGGCCGATCGCGATCGTGTACACGAAGGCGTGCCCAAGGTAGGTGGCGTCGGTAATGACGCCGTCGAGACAAGGGGCGCCCTGCGGCGCCTCTCCGCGGCCATGCAGCCGCACCTGCTCGGGGCGCACGCTCAGCGCCACCGGCAACCCGGTGGCTAGGTCGTTGTTGGCGGCTACCACTGCGCCGGCATCCAGCCGCACCGCAGAGGGGCTCTCGGTGACGCCTTCGAGCAGGTTGGTGCGCCCGATGAAGTCGGCCACGAAGCGGTTCGCGGGATGCTCGTACACCTCTGCTGGCGTGCCGACCTGCAGCAGCCGGCCCTCTGACATGACGCCCACGCGGTCGCTCATGGCCAGGGCTTCCTCTTGATCGTGCGTGACGAACACGAACGTGATGCCCACCTCGCGCTGCAGGGCCTTCAGCTCCACCTGCATCTCCTGGCGCAGCTTCAGGTCGAGCGCTCCGAGCGGCTCGTCGAGCAGCAGCACCTTGGGGTGATTCACCAGGGCTCGTGCGAGAGCGACGCGCTGCTGCTGGCCTCCCGAGAGCTGCGAGGGTCGCCTGTGCTCCATGCCCTCGAGCTGCACCAGCGCGGTGGCCTCAGCGACCTGGCGGTCGGCATCGGGGCCGCGGATGCCCCGCATCTGCAGTCCGAATGCGATGTTCTGCGCCACCGTCATGTGGGGGAAGAGGGCGTAGGCCTGGAACACGGTGTTGACCGGTCGCCGGTCGGGAGGCCACGATGCGACTTCCTCGCCGAAGATCGCCAGGCGTCCCTCGCTGGGGATGTCGAGGCCGGCGATCATCCGCAGCGTGGTGGTCTTGCCGCATCCTGACGGCCCGAGCAATGCGAAGAACTCGCCGTCGCCGATCTGCAGGTCAACGCCGTCGACTGCCACGACATCACCGAATCGCTTGGAGATGCCGTGCATTTCCACGGCGGGCACGCTGGAACCAGCATCGGGCGGTGGCGCGGACGACATGTCCTCGCTGTTCATGTCAGCCCCAGCGGCTGTGCAGGCGCCCCGGCACGAACGGCCTGCGTGCAGATGAAGTCGTGAGCGAGCGTTGCGGCCGCCAAGGCGGTGATCTCCGACACGTCGTAGGCGGGGGCAACCTCGACCACGTCCATGCCCACGATGTCAAAGGGGGCGAGGCCCCGCACGATCTCCAGCGATTGCGCAGTGGTGAGCCCTCCCGACACCGGCGTGCCGGTGCCCGGGGCAAATGCCGGATCGATGCAGTCGATGTCGAAGGTCACGTAGGCCCGGCGGTCGGCGACCTTCTCCCGCACGACCTCGAGCGCAGCAGCGGGCCCGTTGCTGTGCACCCAGGGCGCACCGAGCACGGTGAACCCGTAGTCGTCGTCGTTGTGGGTGCGGATGCCGATCTGGACCGACGCAGACGGGTCGATGATGCCCTCTTGCAGCGCACGCAGGAACATTGAGCCGTGATCGAGGCGGCCCTCGTCGTCGGGCCACGTATCGGGATGCGCGTCGAAGTGGATGAGCGACAGCGGCCCGTGCTTGGCCGCATGGGCACGCAGGATCGGGTAGGTGACGAAGTGGTCGCCGCCGAAGGTCACCATCTGCGCGTCGTGAGCCAGGATCTCCGTGCAGTGGGCCTCGATTCGCTCGACGGCCTCGGTGGGGTGGCCGTAGTCGATGAAGCAGTCGCCGTAATCGACCACGGCGAGAAAG
>JAJEIW010000100.1 GCA_022828045.1 Acidimicrobiia bacterium
CGACAGCACCACGATCGGGTAGCCGAACAGCGGCTTGCGGCTGAACACCGGCAGCGTCTCGGACACCACGCCGAATGCCGGCAGGATCAGGATGTAGACCTCCGGATGGCCGAATATCCAGAACAGGTGCTGCCAGAGCAGTGGATCGGCGCCCGCGTCGACATTGAAGAAGTTGGCATCAAAGGTGCGGTCGAACGTCAGCAGGATCAGCGCCACCGTGATGACCGGCAGAGCGAACACCAGCAGGAACTGCACGACCAGGATCATCCAGGTGAACACCGGCATGCGCAGCAGGCTCATGCCCGGGCAGCGCATGTTGATGATGGTCACCAGCAGGTTGATGGCGCCGAGCAGTGAGGCGATGCCGGCAATCTGCAGGCCCAGAGCGTAGAAGTCCATGCCGTGACCAGGGCTGTAGGCCATGCCGGTGTTGGGCGCATAGGCGAACCAGCCGCCGTCGGCGCCGCCGCCCAGGAACCAGCTGAGATTCAGGAAGATGCCGCCGAAGAAGAAGATCCACAGGCCGAGCGCATTCATGCGAGGGAAGGCCACGTCCCGGGCACCGATCTGCAGCGGCACCAGGTAATTCGCGAACGCGTTTGCCAGCGGCATGATCACGAGGAACACCATGGTGACGCCGTGCATGGTGAACAGCTGGTTGTAGAAGTCGGCGCTGATCACCTCGCCGTCGGGTGCCCACAGCTGCAGGCGCACCAGTCCGATCTCGATGCCGCCCACCAAGAACCAGAACATGGCGAGGGCGCCATACATGATCCCGATCTTCTTGTGATCGACCGTGAACAGCCATTCGCGCCAGCCGGTCGCGTGAGTCGGGCGCGCAAAGACACCGGTATGGGGCGAGTCCTCGAGGGCCGCCGCGCCGCCGCCAGCCGGCTCCAGCTCGGTGCCTGACCCAGAGCTGCCCGGAAGATCGGGGCTGTCAGGTCGATCGGTGACGATTGCCATCGGGTCGTCCTCCTCAGCCCGGGGCAGTGCTCATCGGGGCAGCACCGGCTCGTTGCCGAGTGTCCTCAGGTAGGCCATCAAGTTGTCGAGGTCCTGATCGGTCAGCACCTCGGAGAAGTCCAGCATGCCCTGCTGGTTGTCTGCCCGTGCAGGCTTCAAGTCGGGCGCGTTGCGCACCCATTCGCGCAGCTCAGCGATGTTGACGATGAGCTTGCCGTCAGGTCCGCGCACGTACTCACGGTCGGCGTCCTGCACATAGGTCTCGTACAGCGCCCCGGCGAACGCCGTGCGACTCATCAGATTGGTGAGGTTGGGCGCGATGCCCGCGATGAGATTCGCGTTGCCGCCCGCTGCGCTCTCGTAGACCCCGTCGACGACATGGCAGCTGATGCAGTGAGTCTCGAACAGGGAGGCCCCGGCAGCTTCAGCCGAGTTTTCGGCGTGGGGCTCGGCGGCCGCGATGCGTCCCGTTTGCTGCTCATCGAGCCAGCGCTCGAAGTCGGCTTCTTCCAGCACGATTGCCCGCATCTGCATGTTGGCGTGGCTGAGACCGCAGAACTCCACGCACTCGCCATAGAAGATGCCCGGCTCGGTGGAGCTGATCCGCCAGTGGTGCACGCGACCCGGTACCGCGTCGCGCTTGCCGTTCAGCTGCGGGATCCAGAACGAGTGGATGACGTCGTTGGAATGGATCTCGAGGTTGACCTCTTCGCCAACCGGGATCACCAGGTCATTCGCGGTGACGATGTCGACAGCGTCGTCAAAGTCGCCGTCGTTGTTGACGTCGTAGCTGAACTGCCACCACCACTGCTGACCTTCGACCTTGATCGTGCGACCGTCGCCCTCTCTGGCGAGCGCGAACACCGTCGGCAGCGTGATGATCGTGAGGAACACCAGCAATGCCGTCGGGATGAGCGTCCACGTGATCTCGGCCTTGCGATTGCCATGAATCTGCGGCGGCAGGTCGTCGGGATCGTCGGTGGGCTTGGCCCGGAACTTCACGATGATCGCGACGACGGCAGCCGCCACGAAGATGCCTACTCCCACGGCCATCCAGCCCGACAGGCGCATGAGACCGTCGATGTCCTGGGCCTCCTTGCCGATGGGCTTGGTGGCATCGAGCTGACCGGTGGCACAGCCGACGACCAGCAGTGCGACACCTGCCAGGGCGGCGAGGCGCCATCGGGGAGCGAAACGGGTGCCCGTCACTCGTGACTCCCTTCAGACTCGCTCATCTCGTCAGAGGAGTGTGACTCGTCGTCGCCAGCGGGGCCGTGTCCATCAGTCGACTCGGCGTGGCCGCCGGCGTGATGGAACTCGCGCTCGCCGATGACGGCCGAAGCGATGCCCCCCACGATCAGCGCGATACCGCCCAGCACGAGCATGGACGCGGCGATCGAGCGCCTCAGCTGCGGCTTCGCGTACACGATGAACGCGAACGCGAGGATGACCGATGCGATCACGATGGCGACGAAGCTTGCAGCGGTCTTGCTCACCGTCAGGAAGATCCGCGACGCCAGCACCACCGGTATGGCGATGCCCAGCGCGCCGTAGAGCGAGATCTCGAATGGCCGCAGCAGCCGTGCCCGCTCGACGGCGTTGGATTCGGCATCGGTCGACAGGTGCTCGGCCCAGGCGCTCATCGTCCACTCGATGGCAGAGATCAGCAGCAGCGCGACGCCGCAGATGGCGAGCAGCGAGTCGGTGACAAGACCCACCATGAGCACGCCCATGCCCAGCGCTGCCATGATCGGCCAGTAGGCCGGCGTGGGCTGGTGGTCGGCCAGATGCTCCCGGTCGAGCGAGTCGCCGTCGCCGACCGTCAAAGCCAAGCTGAACAGCAGCGCGAACGCCCCCGCAGCAACGCCCAGCACGATCGTGGCGTACATGACCACGTGGCCCGTGCCGTCCATGCCGGTGAGGACACCGACCACCGCGGCGGCCGCGGCGGCCAGCGCGATGCGACCGGCGAAGTACCTGCTGGCGATGCCGACCATCGATCCCCTACTTCACCACGTACACGACGTACCAGGTGGCGGCCCACGCAAGCACGGCGAAATCCCAGAAGAAGACCGCTGAACCCAGCGGCGTCGAACGGTCCCGGCCGACGCTGCCGCCCAGCGATCTCAGTGTCATCAAGCCGAGATAGAACATTCCGACGATCAATATCGCCAGCGAGAGCCCGGTCACTGCGAACGCCAGATTCTCCCACTCGCCCGCGCCGAGCTCGATCTCCATGCGGTTGAGGCTGTACATCACCATGTTGAAGAAGGCGAATCCCATCACGAGCGTGATGGCCATGCCCACCCAGGTGTGGCCGCGTTCGCCGCGTCGGCTGGCCCAGTGCGCCCAGTGCGCCGTCACCACCGAGACCAGCAGCGTGATGAGGGCGTACACCAGCTGCGGATTCGGCACGGACTGGCCGGCCAGCCAGTCGTGTCCAGGGTCGTCGAGGAGGTGGCGGCGCGCCATGTAGTGGCCCAGCGCGCCTGCAACCGCCATGGACACTGCCGCGATGGCGAAGCCGGTGCCGACGAGCTGGCTGCGCGGGCGCGGCGGCGGGCCGGGGACGGTGTAGCGCCCGGGCTGGGGCGCTTCGACAGTGCTCACCGCGGTTTCGGACATCAGGCCGGCACCTCAGAGGCTTCGCGCTCGGCCGGAGCGGCACTGCCGTTGAGCTCGGCATCGAGCAGGGGCGTGCCCGAGCTCAGCTGCGGCAGGGAATCGGATTGGCCCAAAGCCGGCGGCGAGTCGAGCAGCCATTCGGGCGTCAGGCCGCCCCACGGATCGGCATCCGTCTCGGCACCCTTGCCCATGCCTACGGAGACCAGGAGATTCAGCACAACAAGCCCGACACCGGCCAGCACGATGACGACGCCGATGCCGCCGACCACCGAGAGACCTTCAGCACCGGAGCTGTCGGTCAAGCTGCCATAGACGGTGGTCAGCTGCGGATCGTTGTAGACGAACTGGGGCTGTTCGGTGAACGCACCTGACAGCGTCGGGCCGAGCCATGCCAGAAAGGCGCCCCCGCCGATCGCGGCGAAGCTGGCCCATCCGACCAACTCCGACAGCCGCCGTCCCCAGATCTTCGGGGCCCACCAATGCAGCGCCGCCAGCACGCCCAGCAGCCCCGCGCCGTAGATGAGCAGGCTCTGCTGGCCCGTGACCCAGGTGGTGAACCGCAGCGGGGCGTTCCCGTCGACGCCACGACCCGCGATATTCAGCCAATCCACTCCGGCGCCGATCAGCCCGATCAGGGCGGCGACCGCGATGAGCTTCCCTGCGCCGAACGCGGCAAGCACCGCCGTAGTAGGCCGCGGCCACTTTCGACTCTGCCACACGGTGAATCCCAGCAGCGCCAGCAGGCCGCCCACTCCGGCCAGCGCACCGGCGTAGAGGCCGACCAGCACGATGCCCTCGAGGCCGTCGACGACGTCGGCGCCCTCGCCGGCGATGCCGAAGTTGGCCCAGGCCCCGAAGCCGAACAGGCCGACAAGACCCATGGTGAAGTACAGCGCCAGCGGCTCAAAGACCCAGCGGCGCGCAGCGGCCAGCATGATCTCGGCTGCCACGCCCAGCACCGGCACGACATAGATGAACAGCTGTGGTGTCCGGTACATCCAGTCGATGCGGGGCCAAACGCCGTAGTTGCCATCGAGGAAGTGACGGCCGTAGCCGTGGTCTATGTAGAGCAGGACCAGCTGACCCAGCACCACGCCGAGGCTGACCACCAGCATCGATGCCATGACCAGTGCGGACCACGCGAACGGCGGCGTGCGATCCATGTACATGCCCGGCGCACGCATGGCGAGCGTGGTGACGGCGACACAGATGGCACCGACGATCAGCGAAATCACCAAGCCCGCCAGGGCGAGCATGTGCAGCCGGACGCCGTCGTCCCAGCCGCCGGCGGGACCCCCGTTGCCGATGTACGCGCCGACCAGCACACCGAACGACACCAGCCAGCCCCAGAACGACAGGGCCGCCGCCCGCGCGAAGGCAATGTTGGGTGCGCCGACCTGCAGCGGGACGATGTAGATCGCGACGCCCAGGAAGAACGGGATGAGCATGCCGAAGACCAGCGCGTCGCGGGTGAACATGAACACTTGGGTGAAGGTCTCGAGATTGAGCACCGTGTGCCCGCTGTCGGAGGCGAGATCGAATCGCACCAGCACATCGGTGACGGCGCCGGCGACCGCGAAGAGCAGCGAGAAGCCGATGAACAGCCGGCCGATGCGCTTGTGATCGGCCGTGCTGAGCAGACCGAACGCGGTCGGGTCTTCTGCCTGCGGAGCTACGGCAGACCCTGTCGAATGCGCAGCTTCGGTGGTGGCGTCGGTCATGCGGCGAAGTGGTTCCCGAACTCGGCTGGCAGCGTCGCTTTGAGGCGACGCCAACGGCGCACTCTAGCGACCCGCGAGCCCATGAACCAGATTGTTCGCAACGCGATGCTCGTTGCTTCCCGTTCTTGTCTCCGTCCTCCTGTGATCGGGCTCACGGGCCGCTTGGGCCACGGTTTCGCCTAGGGGCTCAGCCTCTGGCTGCATCACCAGCTGAGCCGAACGACCACGTCGACAGCCATCGCCGCGAACAGCAGCCCCAGGTACGCGATCGAGGTGTGGAACACGCGCATCGCGGTCTGGGGGGTCAGCGCGCGCCACAGCGTCACCAGCTGCCATCCGAAGGCAGCGCCGCCGGCGAGCGCGACTGCCCAGTACAGGCCTCCGGCCCCGGCCTCCACGGCAAACCACAGCGACAGCGCGATCACCGCAAGGGTGTGAAGCGACATCTGGACCAGCACCGAACGCTCGCTGGCCACCGACGGCAGCATCGGCACCTCGGCGGTGTCGTAGTCGTCGGCATAGCGGATGGCCAGCGCCCAGAAATGCGGCGGCGTCCAGAAGAAGACGATCGCAAACGCGATCCAGGCCTCGAGCGACAGCGTGCCGGTCACCGCGGCCCAGCCGACGAGCACCGGTGCAGCGCCGGCTGCCCCGCCGATCACGATGTTCTGTGCCGACGACCGCTTCAGCCAGAGCGTGTACACGAATACGTAGAACAGGCACGCAGCCAGCGCGAGCAGGGCTGCGAGCAGGTTGGCGCCCCACCACAGAATCCCGAACGCCGCCGCTTCGAGCACTACGCCGTAGATCAACGCAGCGCGCGGTGTCACCGTGCCGACCACCAGCGGACGGTGGGCCGTGCGAGCCATCGTGGCGTCGATGTCACGATCGATGTACATGTTGAAGGTGTTGGCGCCCGCTGCAGACAGCGTGCCGCCGACGACGGTGAACAGCATCAGCGCCACAGAGGGCACGCCGCGTTCGGCCACGAACATCGGCGGCACCGTCGTCACCAGCAACAGCTCGATGATGCGCGGCTTGGTGAGCGCGACGTATCCCCGCAATGTTGATCCACGCAGTGTTGGGCGCAGCGCCGCCAGCATTGCTGTGAGGCTACGAGTCGCCCCTAACGTTTCAGCGTGAATTTGCCGGACCCGTCGCCGCCGCAAGGGCGCAGGCGGTACGTCACCCCCGAGCGCTTCGCCGTGATCGCGCGCTGGGCCCTGTGGTCGCTCGTAGCGATCGTCGTCACCGGATCGCTCGTGCGGCTCACCGGCAGCGGCCTGGGATGCAGCGACTGGCCGACCTGCGAACCCGGCGAGTTCGTGCCCGCGGCCGACTTTCACGGCTGGGTGGAATTCGGCAACCGCATCGTGACCGGCCTGGTGTCGGCGGCTGTCGTTGTGGCGGTCGCGGCGTCGTGGTGGCGGCGACCACGCCGGAGCGACTTGGTGTGGTGGTCGCTGGGCCTGGTGGCCGGCGTGGTCTTCCAGATCGTTCTCGGTGCTGTGACCGTGCTGACTCACCTGTCCCCGCCGATCGTGATGTCGCACTTCCTGGCGTCGCAGGTGCTGGTGTCGGCTGCGGTGGTCTTGCAGCATCGAGCATCTGGCGGGCAGCCGCCTGGCAGCATCGGCACGGTCCGGCTGCCGACCCAGGTCCGGACGCTCGCATGGCTGGCTGCAGCGCTCACGGCCGGGGCCCTGTGGACTGGGACGGTGGTGACCGGCACCGGGCCCCACGGCGGTGACGAGCATGTCGAGCGCCTGCAGTACGCCCTGCCGTCGGTGGCCCGCATTCACGGCATCACCGTGGCAGTCCTGGCTGCGGCCACCTTGCTGCTCGCCTTGCGGGTGCGACGACTGGCCGCGACGCAGAGGGACGCCGCTCAGGGCGGCGCAACGACCGAGCTTGGCCGGCGCATTCGAATCGTGATCGGCGTCATGGCTGTGCAGGCGGCGATCGGGTACGTGCAGTACTTCAATGAACTGCCCGTGCTGCTGGTTGCGCTGCATGTGGTCGGCGCAACACTGCTCACAATCACGATGACCCGTTTGGTGCTCGCTGCCGAAGTTGGTGTTGGCGAATCGGTTGGCATCGCGGGCCGCGCGTTCGCAGAATGAACCCGTGAGCCCGAACGCGCCAACTGTGTCGCCCCGGCTGGCGAACGCGCCAGCCGTTGCCGAACCCGAGGTTGTCCGCGATCCGACCAGCGAAGACGAGCACAGCACCGACGCGCCGTGGGTCGTGCTGGTGTGGAATGACCCGATCAACCTGATGAGCTACGTCGTGTACGTGTTCCAGAAGCTCTTCGGCTACAGCGAGGCCAAGGCCACCCAGCTGATGCTGGACGTCCACCACAAGGGCCGCGCAGCAGTCGCGTGGGGGACGCGCGAGCAGGCCGAGCTCGACGTCTTCCGCCTGCACGAGTACGGCCTGTGGGCCACGATGCAAAAGGACGACTGAGCCATGGCTGAGCCTTCGCCGGCAACCAGCAGCGGTCTCGAGACTGCGGCAGCGGGCTCATGACCGGCACCCGCTTCGGCGCCCGCGGCTCGCTGGTGAGCGTGCACCTCGCTGACTGGGAGCGGCGGCTGCTCACCGAGCTGGTGGGCGAGCTGCGCAGCAACCTGCTGGATCACACACCGGCGCGCGACGGTGGCGCCGGCCTGGACCCGTCGTTGCGGCGTCTCTTCCCGCCAGCCTACCTCGCCGACCCCGACCGTGATGCCGAGTACCAGCGGCTCATGCGTGACGACCTGCTCGCCGAGCGCCTGGAGCATCTCGATCTGCTGGACGGCACGCTCAAAGCCGACCACCTCGATGATGCACAGGTCATCGCCTGGATGCAGGGTCTCAATGAGCTGCGGCTGGTGCTCGGCACACAGCTCGACATCTCCGAAGAAGAGGATCCGACCGATCTCGATCCGCACGATCCCGCGCAGCGGCCCAGGCTGCGATACCACTACCTCGGCGGCCTGCTCGCAGAGCTCATCGACGCCGCACACCGCTGACTCCGGGCGCCTGCATTCGGGGTAATGACTCGGCCACACCTGTGGCAGTGAGCACCATTGGCCGCTGCAGTAACGAGGCGTAGCCTGATATGTCCTGCCCCCATCGTCTAGCGGCCTAGGACACCGGCCTTTCACGCCGGCGGCACGGGTTCGAATCCCGTTGGGGGTGCGCCAGCACCGTCGCAGTGGTGGGAATTATGCCGCACCTTCTCAGGTGCATTCCCTCAGAAGTGCGTCAAGGTGTCGAGCATCAGCAGTGGAGTTGCTGCGAACATTCATGTGCGAGCATTCATTCGCAGACACTATGTTGCTGTTTGTGCATGAACGAACGTACCCGATGGAGGCGAAGCAGATCATTTCCTACGCCCGCGTGTCGACCGGCACTCAAGCTGCGTCCGGCCTCAGCATCGACGCCCAGCACCGAGCCATTGCCGACGCGTCCGATGCACGCGGATGGCGGGTGGTCGACTGCGTCACCGACGAGGCAATCTCGGGAGCAGTCCCCGTTGACGAACGGCGCGGCTGCGTCCGCACTCGACCGAGGTGGAGTCCGCCAGCCAGATGTCGTCATGCCACGAATCGCACTCGCGTGCGAGGCATCCCATGACCCCGGCGATCATCTGTGCGCTGGCACGCAGCCGCCTGTTGAACCCCG
>JAJEIW010000134.1 GCA_022828045.1 Acidimicrobiia bacterium
CGTTCAATCTCGGCACCGGCGAGACCGTGGCCGAGGGTGACATCGGCGGGCAGGCCGAGTTCGTCTACGGCGAGATCGCCGCCATCTGCGAGATGGCTGGCACCTCCATCGACAACCTCGTCAAGACCGTCGAGTACGTGACGCCCGACGGCGTCGGCGACTACCGCGCCGTCGGCGACGTGCGCCAGCGCGTGATGGGCCGACCGTTCCCCGCCTCGACCGGTGTGGTGGTGTCGGGGCTACTGAGCCGCCGGTGGCTGATCGAGGTGGAAGCCGTCGCCTTGATGCCCTGAGCCAGGGTCGGGCTGCTTCTCATGACGCTGTTGCTGACTCCCGACGTGCGCGCTGCGCTCGGCTCGACGTACACCTATGTGGCGCCTGAGCCGCTCAGCCGGGCTTCGATTCGCTATTTCGCATTGGCCATCGGTGCCGATCCCGGGCGGTGGCGCGACGAGGCGCCGCCGACGCTCATCTGCGAGACGGCGCAGCTGACCGGTCGTGCCGTTCCTGACGGGAATTCGTATCTCGGGCACACCTGGGAGCTGCCGCTGCCGGTGCCCTGCGCCATGTTCCGGGGTGGCAACGACTACCGCTTCGAACGGCCCGCCCGATTCGACGACGTCATCACCACGACGTGGACCTTGACCGATGCGACTGAGCGGCTCGACCGTGCCGGCGGATCGCTGCTGCTGATGACCGCCGAGGCCCGCTACACGGCAGGCGACGAACTGCTCGCCACCAACACCGAGACCATGATCTTCCGGCCGGTCGCCCCTGCGGCAGACGACACCGGGGACGAGGACGCGGACACCACGCCGCCAGCAGATGCAGAGCGATCCCGAGACTCCGAGGCGGAGACCACAGGGGCGATGGCGGGGGAGCGACGGCAGGATTCGGCAGCCGACGGCGCGACATCAACGGCGGATTCCGCGGCAGACGATGCCAACGGCACCGCGCCGCTGCCACGCCACCGCCTGGCCCCCGGCCGGTCTCTGCGGCCGCTGCGCCGACGCATCGCGCTGGCGGACATGGTCGCCTATGGCGCCGCCACCTGGGACTGGCATCGCCTGCACTACGACGAGGTGCACGCCCGCCGGCTCGGCGCTCCTGTGCCGCTGGTTGACGGTCAGATGCTCGGCGCGCTGCTGGCCGAGTGCGTGCTGCGGTCCGCCGGCCCCGGCGCCCGGCTGGTCCGGCTCGCGTATCGCAATCGTGCGCCGGTGCGTGCCGGCGAGACGGTGGTCTGCACAGGCACGATCGCGACATCCGACGATGCGGGCATCAGCGTCGACCTGTCGGTCTCGGTCGGCGAGCAGCTTGTCGTGGCGCCGGCGTTCGCCCAGCTCGCCTGGACGGCTGGCTGAGGGGGCCCGCACACCGCCGACCGCCTTTCGCTCAATCCCAGACGTAGCCGCCATAACCTTGCTCTGAGCCATCTCGGAGGACACTCGGGTGCCACTCAGCGACGACGAACTGCGGATGCGCCTGCAACTCGGAGAGGATTCGCGCTGGGAGTTCAAGCAATTCGACTTTCGCGATTCCCGGCCGATATCGCCTTCCCGCGACGACCTCGCGGATGAGATCGCTGCTTTCGCCAACGCTCTGGGCGGAACGCTGCTGTGTGGCGTCACCGACGACGGCGATGTTCAACTGATGAGCCGGGCGCAGCTTGACCAGGTCGAGATGCTGGTTGTCGAGGTCTGCCGCGATTCCATCGAACCGCCGCTCGTGCCCGATGTTCACCGTCGCCAGCTCGATTCACGCGCCTTGCTCGTCGTAGAGATTCCGCCTGGAACAAGCGCGCATGAAGTCAAGGGTCGGAGCTCCGTGCGCATCGGGAGTTCGAAACGGATCATGACCAGCGACGAGCGGTTGCGCCTGGCGGAGCGCCGCGCCCAAGCGCGCTACCGATGGTTCGACGAGCAACCGGTTTCGAATTCCGGCATTGCAAGCCTCGAGTCAGCGTTGTGGCGACCACTGCTCAGCACGAGAGGGGCCATGCAACCTGAGCAGTCGTTGATGCAGATGGGGATTCTGACGGAGGACTCCGACGGGACACTTCGGGCGACGGTGGCCGGGGTTCTCTTGTGCAGTCAAACGCCGCACGAATGGCTGCCACAAGCGCGCATCACAGCAACCCGTTATGCGGGGCAGTCACAGTCATCGGGCCAATCCGATGCCCGCGAGATCACGGGTCCATTGAGTGCGCAGATCGCCGAGGCGATGGCCTTCGTCCGGCGACACAATCGGGTTGCGGCCCGCAAGGCTCCTGAACGCATTGACGTTCCCGAGTACAGCACCAGAGCTGTCTTCGAAGCATTGGTGAATGCAGTTGTGCATCGTGACTACTCGATTGCTTCCAGTGCGATCCGCCTGTCGATCTTCGACGACCGTATTGAGATCGTGTCGCCCGGCGCGCTTCCCAACGGATTGACCGTCGAGAGCATGGCGTCGCGGCAGGTGACGCGAAATGAGACCATCGCCTCCATAGTTCAGCGAATCGAGGTGGAGTCGATCGCTGGAGCCGGTGAACGGCGATTTCTTGTCGAACGCAGGGGAGATGGCGTCCCGATCATCTTGAGCGAGACCCGTGCTACGAGCGGCAAGGAGGCCGAGTACCGGCTCATGGACGACACCGATCTCGTGCTGACGCTCCCGGCTGCTTCGCTGGACAGAACGGAAGCGATTGCTGTCGTGACGGTGTACGCGGATGCCCAGCCCCTCGCAGACGCCGATGTCTTGGCGCTGTTCCCGAACAAGACCTGGAAGCGCGCGACCACAAACGACGACGGCGAGGTCGAGCTGGACCTCTATGCAACGCATCTGCCGATGACTGTCTACGCAGCGGCACCTGGTCGAGCTGCGGGACGCATCGAGGGCTGGGTGCCAGCCGATGGAGCGCTCGCCCTCGATCTCGAAGCAGCGGCTGGCGGTGGTTCGGTGATCTTCTCGGAAGCGACGGGTCACATTCCGAGGCTCAAAGGACGCCTCAATTCGATTCTCGACACTCACGGCCGTACCTACATCTATGCGAACAACATTGCCGTCAATCAAGGTCAACAGCAGCCTGTGAACTTTGCGCTCGGGCAGCCGCTCGACATGGTCGATGCCGATGGGAATCGGTTCGAGGTTGTGGTGGCGGACATCGTGGGCCGCTCGGCTTTGCTGCAATACCGTCAGCTGCCGTTGACCTGAGCGACAGCACAAGGGGGCACAGCGTGGATTTCTCCATGAGCGACGAGCAGGCGCTGATCGTCGAGACCGTTCAGCGTTTCGTCGAGAGCGAGATCATCCCCCTCGAGGCCGACCTCGACCCCGACGCCGGCGAGCTTGAGCCCGACGACGCGGCCCGGCTCACGCAGATGACCCGCGACATGGGCTTCTACGGGCTCGACATTCCCGCCGAGTACGGCGGGCCGGGTCTCGACACCACCACCCGCGCACTCATGGCCATCGAGATGTCCAAGCACCGAGCCGGCCTGTACAACCCCTGCTACGGGGTGTTCGGCGGCGCAGGCCTGGCGCAGCTCTACGAGGCCACCGACGAACAGAAGGAACGCTGGCTGTACCCGACCCTGCGCGGCGAGAAGATGGGCTGCTTCGCCCTGACCGAGCCGTCGGGAGGGTCCGACCCCG
>JAJEIW010000212.1 GCA_022828045.1 Acidimicrobiia bacterium
AGCGTCCGGATCAGTGTTTTTCTTACCTTCATATTTTCCCCCCGTGTTGGGATACCCAATGGGCGCTCACGCCCAAGGTCAAGGTCATGTCGCCCTCCTTGCTGCGAAGTACCACGGCATGACGAGCCGTTCGAGCACGACAGCGATCGCGTAGAGGCCAATGCCCACCAGCGAGCCGGCCAGAACGGCCGCCCAGGCGTCGTCGTAGCGGGTCAGGCCGGCCGAGTTGGTGATGATGTTGCCCAAAGCGTCCTGGCGGCCGCCGAAGTACTCGGCCACGATGGCGGCGATTACCGCGAGCGACGTGGCGAGCTTCAACGCGGTGAAAAAGTACGGCATCGCGTTCGGGATGCGCACCTCGCGCATGATCCGCCACTTGCCTGCGCCGTAGGACTCCATGAGCTCGATCTGGCTGGGCTCGACCTGCCCCAGCCCCCTGGTCGTGTTGATGAAGACCGGGAAGAAGACCAGCACCACCACGACCGCTTGGTTGGATCGGGGCGAGAGGATCCCGAACCAGGCGTTGAAGATGGGCGCCAGGGCGATGATCGGCACCGCATTGACTGCCACGGCCAGCGGTGTCAGGGTCTCGTGGGCCGAGCGGAACGCGGTCACGAGCACTGCCGCCAATGCACCCACCACCACGCCGGCGATCAAGCCGGTGACGATGATGAATCCTGTGATGCCCGTCGCAGTCGAGATCGTGTCGAAGTCGCCGAACAGGGCGCTGACGATGCGTGAAGGCGGCGGCAGCACGAAGCCGTCGGGGTTCAGCACGGCCAGCAGGGCTTCCCAGCAGCCGAACATGATCGCCGCTGCCACCACCGGGGGCAGCCATGCGCGCAGCACAGCCTTCGCGGCGGTCATGAGGCGTGGTCTCCTCGCAGCGCGTTGCGCACTGCGGTCACGTTGGCGAAGTACTCCGGATGGTCGCGGGTGGCCTCGCTGCGCTCGCCCAGGTCGGTGTCGATGACCGCTGAGATCCTGCCCGGCCGGGGCGACATCACTACGACCCTCGTGGACAGGAACACCGCCTCGCTGATGGAATGCGTCACGAAGATCACCGTGGTCTGTGTCTCGGTCCAGATCCGCAGCAGCTCGTTCTGCATGTGCTCGCGGGTCATTTCGTCGAGTGCGCCGAACGGTTCGTCCATCAGCAGCAGCTTCGGATCGAACGACATCGCTCGGGCGATGGCGACGCGCTGCTGCATGCCACCCGACAGCTCCGCGGGATGGTGCCGAGCGAATTCGCTCAGCTTCACCAGGTCCAGCATCTCGGCCGATCGCTGCCGCCGGTCGGCCGCTTTCCAGCCCATCAGCTCGAGCGGCAGCTCGATGTTGCGCGACACGTTGCGCCAGTCGAACAGACCGGCCCGCTGGAACACCATCGAGTAATCGCGATCGAGCCGGGCCCGGTCTGCCGTCTTGCCGTTGACGCTGACAGATCCGTCGGTCACGTCGGTCAGCGCGGCGATCAGCCGCAGCAAGGTGCTCTTGCCGCAGCCCGACGGGCCGATCAACGTGACGAACTCTCCCGAGGCGATGCGCAGATCGATGCCGGTCAGTGCATTCACCTCGTTGGACCGACCTGGGTTGAACACCTTGCCCACGCCGTCCAATTCGACGGCTGCGACATCGGGCGCGATGTCGCCGTCGGGGCCGTTCGCGTCGGGCGCATCACTCATGGGCCCGCGCCGTTCATCTCACAGCCTCGCGGCCCTTGCGTCCCACCAGCGCATACTCCACCGTCGAGATCACTACGAATACGAAGATTCCCAATGCGGCCGCGCCGAGCACAGCGACATAGAGGCGCTCGGGTCCAGTCGTGTAGCGCTGGGCTTCGAGCAGCACCCGGCGGCCGAGCCCGCCCTTCACGCCAGCGGAGATCTCGCCGACGATGGCACCGACCACGCTTGCGGTCGCCGCGATCTTGAACGCGGCAAACAGGTATGGCAGCGATGCCGGCAGGCGCAGCCGCCACAGGGTCTGTCCCCAAGGCGCGGCGTAGGAATCCATCAGCTCGAGATTCTCTGGCCGGGGCGATTGCAGGCCCCGCAGGCCGTTGATCGTCACTGGAAAGAACGTCAGGTACGTGGCGATGATCGACACCGACATCCAGTCCTGCCATTCGAATGGCAGGAAATCGAAGCTCTTGCGTCCCCAGATCACGATGATGGGAGCGATCGCGATCAGCGGGATCGTTTGGCTGGCGATGACGTGGGGAACAAGGGCTCGCTCCAAGCGCCCTGAGGTCGTCAGCGCGATCGCGATGCCCAGACCCACCACGACCCCGATCGCGAAACCGACCGCTGCCTCCCGCAGTGTGAACGCTGCCTCGGAGGCGACGATCGTCCAGAAGGCGTCGCCAGTGCCTCGCGGCTCCTCGAAGATCCCGGCGAGTATGTCGAGCACCGGCGGCATCTTGAGGTCGGTGGTCTCCGGCAGGAACGACCCGATCACCAGCCATCCTGACTGGGCGTCGTCAATGCCGGTACCGAATGCCTTGTAGGCGGTGTACGCCAGGCCCAGCAGGCACACGAAAACTGCCAGCACGACGACCTGGCGAACGATGCGGCGGGTGCGTGCTCGGCGACGCTCGCGCGCAGCTTGCAGGCGAATGAACTGGTCGCGGACGATCGGGTCGTCTATCTCCGAAGGGCTTGACCCGGGCGAATGTGCCGGTGATTGCGCTGGTGAGGGCGATACGGGAGCGGTCTCTGCTTGCACGGCTCGCCAGTCAGGTCGCGAGCGCCGGAATGATCCGCTGGCCGTAGGCGTTCAGGGTTTCGTCCTTGGCATCGTGCATCAGGTAGATGGCGAACTGGTCCACGCCGAGATCTCGCAGTTCGCGCAGGCGCGAGACATGGCTGCTGGCGTCGCCGAGAATGCAGAACCGGTCGATCACCTCATCGGGCACGAAGTCGGTGTGGACGTTGCCGGCCTTGCCATGCTCGGCGTAGTCGTAGCCCTCGCGCCCAGCGATGTAGTCGGTGAGGGCTTGGGGCACCGCGCCCCCGGTGTCGCCGTACCGCTCGACGAGATCGGCCACGTGGTTGCCGACCATGCCGCCGAACCACCGGCACTGGTCGCGTTGGTGGGCAAGGTTGTCACCGACATAGGCGGGTGCCGCCACACAGATGTACAGGTCGTCGGGGTTCCGTCCGGCGTCGGCCGCAGCCCGGCGGACGGCGGCGACGGTCCACTCGGTGATCTGGGGATCGGCAAGCTGCAGGATGAACCCGTCGGCCTGCTCGCCGCAGAGTTGCAGCGCCTTCGGTCCGTACGCCGCCATCCAGATGTCGAGCCGGCTGCCCGACGACCACGGGATCTGCTGGCGGGTGCCGTTGTAGGTCACCTCGCAGCCTTCGGCCAACCCCTTGATGACCGTCATCGACTCCGACAGCGTGGCCAGGCTGGTGGGACGGTGTCCCAGCACTCGCATGGCCGAGTCGCCCCGGCCGATGCCGCACACCGTCCGGTTGCCGAACATGTCGTTGAGCGTGGCGAACAGCGACGCGGTGACCGTCCAGTTCCGGGTTCCCGGATTGGTGACCATCGGGCCGACAATCATTCGGTTCGTGGCCGACAGCATCTGGCTGTAGATCACGTAGGGCTCTTGCCACAGCACGTGGCTGTCGAAGGTCCACCCGTAGTCGAACCCCAGCGTCTCTGCTCGCTGGGCGAGATCAACCACTCGCCACGCAGGCGGATCGGTCTGAAGAACAACGCCAAAATCCATGTTCTCAGTCCCCCGATCCGCTCCGCTGCCCGAACGCTCCGTTGCGTCGGGCCATGGTGTTGCCCCCTACTGCAGGTATTGGCAGAGGCCCCGGCGCAGGTACTGGCCGTCGCCGGCCCGCCCCAAGTACTGGTTGTCGTCGATGATCTTGCGACCCCGAGAGAACACCGTGTCGACATGTCCTGTCACCTCGACCCCTTCATAGGCCGAGTGGTCGATGTTCATGTGGTGGTTGTCGACGCTGATGGTCCACTGCTTGTTGGGGTCGTAGATGACGACATCGGCATCGGAGCCAGCGGCGATGATCCCCTTGCGCGGGTACATGCCCATCATGCGAGCCGGGGTCGTGGCGCACAGCTCAATCCAGCGAGCCAGGCCGATCTCACCGGTCACCACGCCCTGGTAGATCATGTCCATGCGGTGTTCGACGCCGCCGATGCCATTGGGGATGGCCCGGAAGTCGTTGAGCCCGAGCTCCTTCTGCTCCTTCATGCAGAACGGGCAATGGTCGGTGGACACGACGGCCAGATCGTTGGTCCGCAGCCCCTTCCACAGGGTGTCCTGGTGGCCGTCTGCACGGGAGCGAAGCGGCGTCGAGCACACGTAGGCGGCCCCCCCGAAACCGGGCCGGTCGAGGTGGTCCTCCAGACTGAAGTGCAGGTACTGCGGGCAGGTCTCCGCGAACACGTTCATGCCTGCGTTGCGTGCCAGCGCCACTTGCTCGAGGGCCTCAGCGGCCGAGAGGTGCACGATGTACAGCGGAGCCGCGCCCACCTTGGCCAGCTGGATCGCACGGTGAGTGGCTTCGGATTCGAGCTCGGGGCGGCGCACGTAGCCATGGGTGACCGGCGAGGTCTCGCCGCGCTCGAACGCCTGGTCGGCCAGCACATCGATGGCCAGGCCATTCTCGGCGTGCATCATGATCAGCCCGCCGTTGCCGGCCGCTTGTTGCATTGCTCGCAGGATCTGCCCGTCATCGGAGTAGAAGACTCCCGGGTACGCCATGAACAGCTTGAAGCTGGTGATGCCCTCATTGACCAGCAGGTCCAACTCCTTCAGCGAGTCATTGTCGACGCCGCCGACGATCATGTGGAAGCCGAAGTCGATGGCGCAGTTGCCCTCGGCTTTGGCCATCCATTCATCGAGGCACTCGCGCACGTTCTCGCCGTAGCGCTGCACGGCGAAATCCACGATCGTGGTGGTGCCGCCCCACGCTGCGGCTCTCGTTCCCGTCTCGAACGTGTCCGAGGCATACGTGCCGCCGAAGGGCAGCTCCATGTGCGTATGCACGTCCACGCCGCCAGGCACGACGAGCCGTCCGGAAGCATCGATGACTTCAGCGCTCTGCTCGGCGGCGACGGCGATATCGCTGCCGGGTTGCAGCACCGCTGCGATCTGCTCACCGTCGATCAGCACCTCGGCCGGATCCGCCCCGGTCGAGCTGACAACGGTGCCCCCCTTGATCAGCGTCGTCATCTTGGTGTTCCCCCTAGGTCGCGATCTGTGAAGCCCCAGCCAGTCTCGGCCCTCCGCCTCAGGGCGCCACGAGCGGTTCGTACGACTCGGGCCGACGGTCTCGGTAGAAGGCCCACTGGTTGCGGACCTCGTCGAGCATGTCGAGGTCCAGCTCACGCACGATCAACTCCTCGGCGTGGTCCGATGCGGCGCCGTCAACGATCTGCCCGCGGGGGTTGGCGAAGTACGACGTGCCGTAGAAGTCGTTGTCGCCCAGCGGTTCGACGCCGACCCGGTTGATGGCCCCGACGAAGTACATGTTCGCCGCCGCGGAAGATGTCTGTTCGAGTTGCCACAGATATGCGGACAGCCCTCGGCTCGTGGCTGAGGGGTTGAACACGATCTCCGCGCCGGCCAGTCCGAGCGCACGCCAGCCCTCGGGGAAGTGGCGGTCGTAGCAGATGTAGACGCCGACCGTCCCCACGGCGGTCTCGAAGACGGGATAGCCGAGATTGCCCGGCCGGAAGTAGAACTTCTCCCAGAACCCCTTGACCTGCGGGATGTGGTTCTTGCGGTACTTGCCGAGATAGGTCCCGTCGGCGTCGATGACGGCTGCAGTGTTGTAGAGGAGCCCGGCCTGCTCCCGCTCGTACATGGGCACCACGA
>JAJEIW010000166.1 GCA_022828045.1 Acidimicrobiia bacterium
GCGTTGTCGTGGTAGTGGTCGGCGGGCGGCGTCCGCCGCCGCCAGCGCCGTGGCTGTGTGGCACGTTCACGGTCCAGCACTGATTCCCGGCGAAGGGATCGAAGGCGCACTGCTGTTTCGTCTTGGTGTGAGCCTCGGCCGTCTCCGAAGCAGCGAGCGGCACAGCGACGAGCACGGCCATGAACGCGAGCAGCGCGCACAGCGCCGCCAAGGGTCGTTTTGACATGGAGGGTCCCTCCGGGCGGAAGTCAGCGAATGCGTGTCAACCACAACCGCGCGAGCCGCAGGGAGGGACCCATGCAACTGATATGCCGCCCAAGCGGCCCGCGCGGCCCCGAAGAGGGCCGCGGTTGTGGTTGACGGGCGCGGCTCTCGCGAGTCGGCTGACTCGTGTCAAGCGCGTGTCGGGCGGCGTGCCGGTGATCGGCGCTGCGGCTGGTTGAGGGATGCCGCGGCGCTGCTGGCGTGCCAGCCGCTGTTGTGCGTGTCTGCGTGCTGCTGTGTCACGCTACGAGACAGCGACGCTGCCGTTTGCGCGGGCTGCGAGCTTCGCTGCGGCGTCGCCGCCAGCCGTTCCCGCCCGGCAGCCCTACTGGATGCCGGGCAGGCACAGTTGGCCTGAGCCGACAGTCTCCACCAAATGAGCCACGTCTCGGCAGTCTGAGCAGTGCCGCACGATGTCGGCTTGCAGCGTTGCTATGTCGCTGGTGAAGTGATGCCAGAACCTGTCACGTCCGCAGCCACGCTCACCGGCCGCATCAGCACCGCATCCCCACCACAGCCGCACCCCGCAACGCTCGCAGCACCGCAACGCAGGATGCTGACTGTGGCCACAGCCCGGGCATTCCACCGTAGGCATCCTCGACACTTCGTCGTTGCGGACTTTGCGGGCAGCCAAGCTCCAGCGCATCTTCGTCGTCGGGTCGCCATGAGTCGCCGTGTTGCGGGCCATGTCCACAATCACTGCATACGGCTTGCCTTCCGAAGCTCGCAACGCCCGCCCGTTGATCTGCCGATACAGCGCCAAGCTCTTGGTCGGCCGCAGATGCACCACCACCGCACAATCCGGGACATCGAAACCTTCGGTGGCCACCGCAACGTTCAAAAGGTGCATCAGTCGGCCGTGCTTGAAATCGTCGACCATCCGGCGGCGATCCGCACGAGGCGTCTTGGCGGTCAGCACCGCAGCCTGCTCGTCGGCCTCATACAGGACCTCTGCGAGCCTCGATGCTGCGGTGACGGTCGGCAGATACCAGATCGTGCGCCGGTCCACCAGCGAAGCTACAGCAGCCCGCCATTCGTTCACCACCACATCGGTGCGCAGCAGCTCTATGACCGCCGCGCCGGCTGCCCGGGTGTCGATCTCGCCCATGTCGTCAGTAGGCAGATTCTCAGGCAGCCGCACCGTCGGTTCGACTATCCGAAAATCGGCCAGCCAGCCGAGACTGCGAAGCTCGCCATAATCGGGACCCTGAATCAGCGTGTCCCACACACCTTCGAAGCCTTCATAGTCAGACATACGCCACGGCGTCCCCGTCAGACCGAGCCGAAACCGCCAGCCCAACGCCAGCAGCTTGCGATAGGTCGTCGAAGTCGAATGGTGCGCCTCGTCGACCACACACAAGCTCATCTGCCCCGCAGTGAGCTTCTCGGCCGACGACGACAGCAGCAGAACCTTGCCTGCCCAGTCATCCCAGCGTCGACGCTCCGCAGGCAGCTTCGCCCACGAGCCCGACGAGATGCCGACACGCTCCAGCGCGTCGGCAGCCTGATCCAGCGTCTTGCGGAAGATGTCGTGCCAGGAGTCCCACATGATGCGCAGCAGGCTCGCCACGTCGACATCGTCGAAAGGCCGCTTGGGATCGCTGATGCGACGGTTCAGTGCCTCCTCGAGCATGAGCGGGGTGCGATTGCGATGGTGGCTGATGTACTCCCGTGCGACGAACGGCAGCAGCCCGCGGTGAAGGGCCGTGAGCGCCGAATCGACTCGGTCACGATTGGTCACTGCCATCGCCTCGTCGTCCCCTCAGTCCCGTTCGTCTCGGCCGCCGCGGTCTGCCCGATCCGACCGCGGCCGGGGCGATCCCCGCATCGGCGCCGTCATTGTGCAGGTTCTGCTTCGGGCGACGGAGTGGGCGGCTCTGCTGCCCAGATGGTGAGGCGGAGCTCATTCTCGCCGATCAGCTCATAGGCAGGGCGCCGTCCCGACAGCTCATTGCTGTGGTGCAGGATGATCGGCACGCCGTCGCCGCGGCGGTCCATCACGCGCTGGCGGCCGAGCAGGCCTTCCGGGTCGAGCGCCGCCGCACTGCAACGCGCCAGCAGCGACACGATCAGCTCGTTCCGGCTGTACTGGCGCAGCGCGAGCACGTCAGGGGTGAGCGTGTTGGCGAGCGCCCCAGGCACCGACAGTTCGATCCGGTCCGTGAACATGTGGAACCTGATCCGTGCCCCGGCCATCGAGTAGTCGCGGTGCGCCACAGCGTTCACCAGCGCTTCGAAAACGGCTCGTTCGCTGTACTGCGGACGGTCGACGCGCCCGAGACGCTTGTGAGCCGGCACGAACATGTTGCGCCGCAAGAAGTGCAGACCGTCTGCCACTTGACGATCGAGCGGCCCGTCGATGTCGCGTGCATCGAGCTGGTACTGCGCGCTCGGTCGCTCAGCGGCGTAGTAGACGGCCTGAATCTGTGCGTGCGGCAGCCATGCCTGAGGCCGCTGGGCGCACATCAGCACCCCGGCCAGTGTCAGCCGCGCCGTGCCCGTGTCGTCGTCGGACACGATGCCCAGCTTGCGCAGTGCCGTCTCGTCGGCTTCCGCACCGTCACCGAGGAGGCGGCGAGCCAGGGCCGTGTCGATGTCGCTGAGCGCAGTGCCCGGCACGACCGACTCGTCGAAACGGATCAGACGGCTCTGGCTGCGCTCGGCGAACAGTCGGGCCAGCACCTCGGGTCGCATCTGCCGTTTCGAGCTGCCGATGCGCTGGTAGTAGCCGCCCGGGCTGCGATGAACGAAGAGGCTCCTGGGCACGTCGATCTGCATGACGACCGTCGCCTGCCCCTCCCCGATGCTCAGCTGACGCTTCCAGATGCCCGCGTCGAGCGGAGGCTCGATCGAGTCGTTGCAGACCTCGCGCACCCACTGCTCCACCGCATCCAGAGACATCCGGGGAATGCCGACGACCTCGCCGCTGTCGTCGTCGACGCCGAGCACCAGCGTGCCTCCGCGCCCGTTGGCGAACGCTGCAAGCTCGTCTGCCATGCGGTCGCGGCTCGGAGCGACCACCTTCGCGCCGGCGGTCTCGACCCGCTTGCACTCCAAGCCGGAGTCCTCGCCGAGCCGGATCTGCTCGAGCAGGCGGTCAGGCGGGATCATCGGGGCCTGCCATCTCGAACATCTGACGCTGAGCCGCCGCGACCGATGGGGCCTGCTGAGCGAGGCGAGCGATCTCGGGCCACGACTGCACCAGCCCGTTGTACATGCGGGCGCGGGCGCAACTGCTTCTGCTGGTCGAGTTCGGCGAGCCGGCTGCGCAAACGCACATGCAGGTCGTCGGCTTGCCGACGCGCCTCCTGCTCGTTCAGGCGGGCATTCGGCCGACCGGCTCGCGCCTGCTCCGCGAAGCGCTCTGCACGGTGATCCTGGTGGTTGATCTCCTTGGCCAGCCGGTCCTTGACCGCTGCTCTGGTCTTCTCGATCAATTCGGTGCGTCGGGCGCGTACCTCCTCCAGATGGGCGGGAACGGCCTCGGCAACCACATAGTCGGCTGCCTCGCCCTCGAGCTCCGCGCCGATCCATGCGCACTCGGGTCGCCCCAGCAGCTCGGCCGCCGTGGGCTCATCGTCGCGCAGCGGCCGGTAGTCCAGATAGGGGGCGTGCTGGGCAGATCGCATCTGGCCGCCCGCGTCGGTCTCGACGTACAGCATCCGCTGCGAAATCGTGCTGCGGTCACCCGCGGGCACGCCGGTGGCGTCGCCGATCTCATGCTCGGCGCAGAAGAGCACCCGTGGCTGCTGCCCCATGTCGCTGTCGTCGACCAGCACTGTGCCCCGGCGAAGCAGGTCGCGGCCCCGCTCGAGCGTGAGATCGATCACCGCGTTCACCAACGGATGCCCTGGGCACAGGAAGTCGGCCAGCGGCTCGTCTCGCGGCGCTACGAGATGTTTCTCGAACGTGGCCCGCTGGTACCGGCTCACCACCGGTCGGCTGCCTGCCGACGCCATGGACCGGGCGTGATCCCTCACCACTGCCGGGACATGAGTGATCTCGAAGCGCCGCGGTTCGCGCTCCGCCATGCGACCGCCGAGCTTGCCGAATGCCTCGACGAAGCACGATTCGATGTAGTGAGGCTGCAACCGCCGAGCCCGAGCGCGCTCCATGTCCTCACGGACTGCCGCCACCCGACTGGTGTCCATGACTTCGGTGACGAGCGCCCGGTCCTCCATCAGCGCCGTCAGCTTGGGCTGATCGACGGCATCGCTGATCACGCGATCCAGATTGGCCCGCACCTCGGCCTCGTCGCCGTAGCGAACGGCATCGATCAGCAGATCGCGCAGCGGCCGGCCGTCGAATTCCAGTCGTCCCAGCACGTCGAACACCTGACCGCCGAGCGCCTGCCGTGCGCTCTCGAGCTTGTCGAGCAGCGTGCGGTACACATCGCCTTCGCGGGTGCCGTCGGCTACCAGATTCCACAGATGGCACACCTCCGACTGCCCGATGCGATGGATGCGTCCGAAGCGCTGCTCGAGCCGGTTCGGATTCCAGGGCAGGTCGTAGTTGACCATGAGGTGGGCACGCTGCAGGTTGATGCCCTCGCTCGCTGCGTCGGTGGCCAGCAGCACCTGGACCTTCGGATGCCACAGGAACCGCTCTTGTGCCCGTTGGCGCTCCTCGCGGCTCAGCCCGCCGTGGATCACGGTGACCGCAGGGCGGCCCAGCAGCTTGTTGGCGATGTTGCCGTAGAGGTAGTCGAGCGTGTCACGGTGCTCGGTGAAGATCACGATCTTCTGTCCTGCGGCGGGCTGTGGCGGCAGATCTGAGGCAGCAGCCGCCGCTACGGAGAACACCGCGGAGTCACCGGGCGCAGAGCCATTCGCTCGCATCTCGCCGGAATCCATCGCCGATGCCCCATCGAGTCCCAGCAGCCAGCACAGCACTGCTGACAACTCGTGCCACTTGGTGTCACCGGCTTGGCGCACAGGAGCCGCGGCATCTTCGAGTTCTCTCAGCGTGCGGATCTCGGCTTCCAACTCCTCGATGGTGCGGGCTGCCGTTGCAGCGTCCAGCACCTCGTACTGGCCGAGGTCATCGTCGAGGTCGTCCAGATCGTCGATGTCGTCGAGATCATCAGCGCCGAGTGCTTTCGCGCCAGCTTGCGGGTCGTCGCCCGAACGCATGCGGCGCACCTCGGCCATGCGCTCGGTCAGCCGTTCACGCCGACGTCGCAACGACTCGCAGAGCGCCGCCGGAGAGGAAGCCAAGCGTCTCTGCAGCACCGTCAATGCAAAGCCGACGGTGCGCCTGCGGCCGTCGTTCTGCAACGCCTCTGCCCGATTGAACTCGTGGCGAACATACTCGGTCACCCAGCGGTACAAGCGAGCCTCGTCGTCAGACTGCGGGCACGGCACCGTGTAGGCGCGGCGCTCGGGGAACAGCGGAGTGCCCTCAAAGGTCAGCAGGCTTTCCTTCACCATGCGACGCATCAGGTCGGACGTGTCGACCTTGTGGACCCCGTCGCGAAAGCGCCCTTCGAAGCGGTCGCCGTCGAGCAGCTTCATGAACAGCTGGAAGTCGGCGTCCTTGCCATTGTGGGGAGTGGCCGTCATCAACAGAAGGTGCCGTGTCACACCCGACAGCAGCCGACCGAGCTGGTAGCGCTTCGTCTGGCTGATCTCGCCGCCGGAGTACGACGCCGCCATCTTGTGGGCCTCGTCGCACACCACGAGATCCCACCCGGCTTCGGGCGCTTGGAGCTTGACATGCAGGTCGGGGTTTCGAGCCAACTGGTCGAGCCGCGCTATAGCCAGATCGTGCTCGGAGAACCAGTTCCCGCTGTGGGCAGTTCGAAAGCCGTCGCTGGTGGCGATGTCGAACGGCAGCCCGAACTTGCCGGCGAGCTCCTGCTGCCACTGCTCGACGAGACTTCCGGGGCATACGACAAGGCAACGTCTGACGTCACCGCGTGCCATCAGCTCGCGGATCAGCAAGCCGGCCATGATCGTCTTTCCGGCGCCGGGATCGTCGGCCAGCAGGAAGCGCAGCGGCTGGCGCGGCAGCATCGCCTCGTACACCGCAGTGATCTGATGCGGCAGCGGTTCGACCAAAGAAGTGTTCACCGCCAGCAACGGATCGAACAGGTGGGCCTGCAGGATGCGCTTGGCCTCCGACACCAGCCGGAAGTCGGCACCGTCGCCGTCGAAGCTCCACGGTCGCCCTTCCTCGACGATCTCGAGCCTCGGCTCGTCGTCGCGGAAGAGCAGCTGGTTGTCGACTGCGCCCGATACGTCCTTGTAGATGAGCTCCACCGCGGCCGAACCTGCCCATCGCACCCGCTCGACAGTGACTGTCTCACCGCCCGGCGCGATGCCGCGCACGGCTGCGCCCTGCTTGAGGTCCTCCAGTCTGACCACGCCCCGAAAGCGTAGGCGGACTGGTGCGTTCGCGAGTCCTGCTGCGGGGCGGCTCAATCCCAGTCGCGGCCCACGATGGACACGTCGTCGGGATTGACGAAGCCCGGCAGGTTCCAGCCGTCGAGGTCGTACTCGGCCATGCATTGCTCGGCGAATCCCTCAAGCATGTCGGTGAGAGAAGGCTGACCGGGAGCGGCGATGTCGGCTGCCTGCACATTCTCGTAGCGGATCTGCTCGTTGTTGCCGGCGTAGTTGCGCTCGTACAGCTCGTGGCGGCCGCCGAACTCGCTGCCCATGGCATCC
>JAJEIW010000246.1 GCA_022828045.1 Acidimicrobiia bacterium
GCGTTGTCGTGGTAGTGGTCGGCGGGCGGCGTCCGCCGCCGCCAGCGCCGTGGCTGTGTGGCACGTTCACGGTCCAGCACTGATTCCCGGCGAAGGGATCGAAGGCGCACTGCTGTTTCGTCTTGGTGTGAGCCTCGGCCGGCTCGGCGGTAGCGAGCGGCACAGCGACGAGCACGGCCATGAACGCGAGCAGCGCGCACAGCGCCGCTAGGGGTCGTTTGGGCATGGTGGTTCCTTCCTTCAGGAGTCCGGTTTGCTTTGCCTGAGCAACCGCGCCAACCGAAAGGAAGGAACCATGTAGCCGACTCCCGCGAATCGGTTGGCGCGGCCCGTGAAGGGCACGCGGTTACTCAGGCAGGCGCGACACTCGCGCGTTTCGCGGACGCGTGCAAGCGCGTCTTTGCGTTGCCCGTGTCGGGTGTCGTGCTGGCGTGGGCGCTGAGGCTCCCCTGCGGCCCTCAGCAGCCGTCTGAGCGTGTCTGTTGCCGGGTTGCGGCTAGCGGGGCATTCGCAGCGCTGTGCGGGCGCTGTGGGCCGGCAGACGCGCAGTGTCAGCGTGCCCCCTGCGCTCGGCTGGGCGTTCAGTGCTGTCGGGTGTGTGTCGCTGTTCCCGGCAGCCCGCAGCGTTGCTCAGATTCCCGGCAGGCACAGTTGCCCCGAGCCGACAGTCTCCACGAGATGGGCGACTTCTCGGCAGTCCGCACAGTGCCGCACCGTGTCCACGCGCAGTGTGCGCACATCGTCGGTGTAGTGATGCCAGAACCTGTCTCGTCCGCAGCCGCGCTCACCCGCAGCGTCAGCCCCGCAGCCCCACCACAGCCGCTGTCCGCACGCTCCGCAGCATCGCAGCGCAGGATGCTGCCGGTTGCCGCAGCGTGGGCATTCCACGGTAGGCATCTTTGACACTTCGTCGTTGCGAACCTTGCGGGCAGCCAAACTCCACCGCATCGGCATTGCCGGGTCGCCATGCATCATCGTGTTGCGGGCCATGTCGACGATCACCGCGTACGGCTTGCCTTCCGAAGCTCGCAGCGCCCGCCCGTTGATCTGCCGATGAAGGCTGGGGCTCTTGGTTGGGCGCAGATGCACCACCGCCGCGCGATCAGGCACGTCGAAGCCTTCGGTGGCGACCGCGACGTTCAAAAGGTGCGTCAGCCTGCCGTGCTTGAAGTCGTCGACCATCCGCCGCCGATCCGCACGCGCTGTCTTCGCGGTCAGCACCGCAGCCTGCTCGTCAGCCTCATAGAGCACCTCTGCGAGCCTTGATGCTGCGGTGACGGTCGGCAGGTACCAGATCGTGCGCCGGTCCGCCAGCGGCGCTGCAGCGGCACGCCATTCGTTCACCACCACGTCGGTGCGCAACAGTTCGATGACGGCTGCTCCGGCTGCTCGGCTGTCGATCTCGCCCATGTCGTCTTCAGGCAGATTCTCCGGCAGCCGCACTGTCGGCTCGACTACCCGGAAGTCGGCCAGGTAGCCGAGGCTGCGAAGCTCGCAGTAGTCCGGGCCTTCAATGAGCGTGTCCCAGACATCCTCGAAGCCTTCGTAGTCAGACATCCGCCACGGCGTGCCGGTCAGCCCGAGCCTGTACCGCCAGCCCAACGCCAGCAGCTTGCGATAGGTGCTCGAAGTCGAATGGTGCGCCTCGTCGACCACGCACAAGCTCATCCGACCCGCAGTGAGCTTCGCGGGCCACGACCGTGCCGACGACGACAGCAGCAGCACTTTGCCGCTGTAGTCATCCCAGCGGCGGCGCTCCGCAGGCAGCTTCGCCCACGACCCCGACTCGACGCCGACACGCTCCAGCGCTTCGCCGGCCTGATCCAACAGCTCGTTGCGGTGAGCTACCCAGCCGACAACAGCCGAAGGGTGCTTGTCGAGCATCCTTCGCACGATCTCCGCGCCGATAGCTGTCTTGCCGCCGCCTGTCTCCAATTGCACCATCGGGCGCAACCCCGACGCCATATCGCCATGCACGCTGCGAATCAGATCGTTCTGATACGGTCGCATCTCGAACGCGGTCACCGGTAGCTGCCCCATTCGTCGAGCATCTGCGAATGCGAACCGGTGGGGCACCACTTTCGGAAGCTGGCCGCGAACTCGTCGAAGCTCATCTTGCTCGCGGTGTGCTCGGCGTCATCACACGCAGCGTGCGCCCATACGGTGAACTCGTCGCCTTTCGGCCCGGACTGAATCACTCGGCCAGCCCCAAGACCACCGCAATAAAAACACTGGCGGGTCGTCATCGAGATTCCTTTCTCTCACCATCTGCGAAAACCGAAACAGCACCCCGACGCGAAAGAGCGCCCGCAGCCGAACACTGCGGGCGCCTTTTCTTTCTCGCAGCTAACTGGCGAGTGCCTCAGAGACTCGCTCCGCTTGGTACTGATTGATGCCAAGCGATGCCTTGCGGTCGAATGTGGCATGAGCGCCGATGTATTTCAGCGGCCGGTGCGACAAGTGCATCGAAACCCAGCCCGACACCAGCTCGTCAGCCACAAGCTGAAACAACTCGGCGCAATCGGCAGGCGTCTTGGTGGCCGGAGTGATCCGCAGACCATGCAAGTTCGCGGTGCCGACCACACAATCGAGCTTCATCTGAAACCATTCATCGTTTTCGCAATCGAGAACGTCGCCCCACGAATCCTGACCCCAGCCCGCCGGATTCCACTGCTCGGCCAGCTTCGCGGCGACCGCAAACTGCCAAGCCATGAACTCGACCGGATCAAGCGCCGACACCGCAACAGCCTTCACGCCGAAACTGGCAGCCTGCGCCGATGTCCAGCGGTCAGCCGTGTTGATCTCGTCAGCCTTGCGGCGGCAGCATCCTTCCGAATCGAGCCTGCCGATGTTCCGTGGACTACGTGTTCACGGATCCGCCGTTCGGTAACAACATCCACTACGCCGACTGCAACATCGTCTGGGAAGCGTGGCTGGGCAACCCAACCGATCACGACCAAGAAATTGTCGTGAACAAGTCACGCAGCGCAACGGATGGCGGCAAGACGCTCGCTGACTACCAGCGACTGCTCACAGATTCGTTCCGTGAAGCGAAGAGGGTCGTGGTCAACAGCGGGCGCATCTCGGTGTCTTTCACAACTCTGACGACGCGGTATGGACTGCACTTCTCGATGCCGTTGAGGACGCCGGCCTGCACCAAGCAGAGGTGTCGATACTCGACAAGGGCCAACGAAGCCAGAAGGGCTACAAGGCCAGACGGGGCGAACTCGTGCCGTTCTACGACCTCGTCATGACCTTTGACAAGGCGAATCGACACACACCAAGACTGAACGGCGCCGGCGAGATGGCGCTCGACGCCGTCATGGCGCATCTCGAAAGCCTCGACGGCAAGCCCTCCCAAGCACGCCACCTCGACTACCTGTACTCCGTCGCCGTGGGCGCAGTGATCGGTGGCGGCGCACGGCCGATCGGGCTTTCGTTGCGAGCATTCGAGCAGATGTGCAATGAACGCTTCGAACGAATCGGAGACTCGTTCCACCTATAGGTGCCGAGAGAGAGGTGAAGCGATGGCCAGCGTGCCAACTTCGACCGATCCGAGATCGATTTCGTGCTGTTGTGCGGCTACGTCCCGGAGCAGGACGTCTTCGTGTTCTGGGATGCGTCCCTGCACCGGGACTTCGCATACTCGAAGAACCTGCAGGTGCGGTCCGAGAACGTTGCCGGTGCCGCTGCTGCCGGAGTCACGGTGCGCCAGGAGCGAAGCTTGCGCACCGACCCCGAAACCGTCCTATGCGCACCGAGTCGACTCGTCACGGAGGCGATCGCCGAACGGTTCGCGAGTCCGATCCTCGTTCCCCAAGGAGTAGGTGCCGAAGCTTCGAACGGCCAGCCCTACATGCGTCCACCGCGCAGCGGAAGCGGAGAGTCGGCACTGCGCGTGTTCAGCGTTGACCCAGATGCCGTCGACCGAGGAACGAATGCGCACAAGGACGTGCAAGATCGGCTCGCCGATGCGATCTCGGCTCGGGGATGGGAACCGCTCTCTCCCGGCGGCTCCGATCCGCTCTTCGACATCGGCTGGATCGTGACGGATACAGCGTGGATTGCCGAAGTCAAGAGCCTCACGGAATCCAATGAGGACCGACAGCTTCGATTGGGCCTCGGGCAGGTACTCAGCTACGCGTACCTGATCGATTGGGGCGTGGCGGCGTATCGGCCTGTCCTGGCAGTCGAGCGCAAGCCGTCCTCTTCGTACTGGCCTGATCTCTGTGCGTCACACGGTGTGAAGCTCTCCTGGCCCGAAACCTTCGAAGAGATGCTCGACAACTGCACTTGACCGGCCGTAGATGGGCTTGGCCCCACGATGCCGGGCAATACTGGCGTGATGCTTGGTGTTCGGTGGTCACAGCGCGGCAGGCGGCCCAGCCGGAATGGCGAGGCAGGCTCGAAGCCTCGCCGACCGCCGTGGTCGATCAGCGGCGTGATCCTGTGGGACGATCGTCCGCGCCCAAGGCCACGCAGGCACTGGACCCGTCGCCCTGCCTGGTGGGACGACGGCTGGGGCGACGACGAGGTCAGCCGACGGCCGCGGCGCAGGCGCCGCTCGGACTCATGGGCATCCGACGCCTGGGATGACGACGACTACATCTGACCTGTGAACGCCGAGGCCCAACGCCGAGAACTGACCCTTTCAGCACCCTGCTGGACGCGACGCAGACGTCAGCCGTGCTTGTCGGGGCCGGCCTTGGTGATGTGGAAGCGGACGAGGCAGCGCTTGTCCTCCACCATTGCGCGGCGGTAGTCGTCCCAGTCGGGGTGCTCGCCCTGCAGCGTCCGGTAGTACTCCACCAGCGGATCGAGGGCGGCCTCACCGGAGATGATCTCGGTCCGGCACTCGAGCTGGACCCAGCGGCCCAGCCATTTCTCGGGAAACACGCACAGCCACGACTGCGGGTCGCGATGCAGGTTCTTGACCTTGAAGGCCGTGTCGCGGGTGCTCATCACCACCGTGTCGTCGACGACGGCCAACGTGACCGGCGACAGCTGCGGCGTGCCGTCGCGTGCCTTGGTGGCCAGCACAGCGCGGTCGTTCTTGCGCACGTAGTCGAGTGCCTTCGAGATTTCCATGCGCGCAGCCTCGCACATACGAGCCCCGACGGTCGGGGCGGCCGACCCGAGCCGAGCCTCGTGCATGCGAGTCCGCATGTTCAGGGCTGGCGGCCCGGGCCTCGCGCAACGAGCCGCAGCACGTCAGCACCGGCAGTCCTGTGGCACCGAGCGCGGTCCGCGAGACTGCCGCCATGAAGATCTCTGCCGC
The DNA here is from genome assembly GCA_022828045.1 of Acidimicrobiia bacterium. Lineage (GTDB taxonomy): Bacteria > Actinomycetota > Acidimicrobiia > Acidimicrobiales > Poriferisodalaceae > Poriferisodalis. Next base: position 5,279 of record JAJEIW010000246.1, read on the forward strand.
ATTCCCGCCCGTTCCGGAGACGCCAGACCACATCGTGCTGG
>JAJEIW010000231.1 GCA_022828045.1 Acidimicrobiia bacterium
CCTGTCGGTCGCCGATCAGGCCGCCGAGGTCGACAAGGTGAAGCGCTCCGAGTCGGGGATGATCAACGAGCCCTTCACGCTCGGCCCCGACAACCTGGTGTCCGAAGCCGAGGACCTCATGGCCCGCTTCAAGATCAGCGGGGTGCCGATCACCGATCCGGCTGGTCGGCTGGTCGGGATCCTCACTAACCGCGACCTGCGCTTCGAAACCGATTGGAGCCGGCCGATCCACGAGGTGATGACGTCGGAAGGGTTGGTGACTGCGAGCGCCCCGACCACTCTGGAAGAGGCTCAGGTGGTGCTGGCCCGCCACCGCATCGAGAAGCTGCCGATCGTCGATGACGACTTCCGGCTTGTCGGCCTGATCACGGTGAAGGACATCCAGAAGCGCATCCAGTTCCCGAACGCTTCCAAGGACGAGCACGGCCGGCTGCTGGTGGCCGCCGCAGTCGGCACCGGTCCCGACACCATGGAGCGCGCCGCGGCGCTGGTGGAGCGCGACGTGGATGCCATCGTGGTCGACACGGCGCACGGCCACAGCCGCGACGTCATCGAGACCGTGGCGAAGATCAAGGCCAATCACCCCGCAGAGGTGGTGGCGGGCAACGTGGCCACTGCCGATGCGGCTCGTGCGCTCATCGACGCCGGTGCCGATGCGATCAAGGTCGGCATCGGACCTGGCTCGATCTGCACGACCCGAGTCGTGGCCGGGGTTGGCGTGCCGCAGATCTCGGCGGTGTTCGACTGCGCATCGGAGGCGGCCGCTGCCGGCGTGCCGGTTATCGCGGACGGCGGCATGCAGTTCTCGGGCGATCTCGCCAAGGCGATTGCCGCGGGGGCGCACAGCGCCATGGTGGGCAGCCTGCTGGCAGGCACCGATGAGTCGCCAGGCGAGGTGGTGCTGTACCAGGGCGAGCGCTTCAAGGAGTACCGCGGCATGGGCTCGGTGGGCGCCATGAAGGGGCGCAGCTACTCCAAGGACCGCTACTTCCAGGACGGGCGCGAGGTGGAAGAGCTGGTGCCCGAAGGGATCGAGGGACGAGTTGCCTACAAGGGCCCGCTGGCCGGTGTGCTGCATCAGCTCGTCGGCGGGCTGCGCCAGGCGATGGGCTACTGCGGCGCCACCAGCATCGACGACATGCGGCTGCACACCCGGTTCGTACGCGTGACTGCAGCCGCCCTGCGCGAGAGCCACCCCCACGACATCATGATCACCAAGGAGGCGCCCAACTACCGGGCGCCGACCTGATCAGCGCGTGGTATCCGCCGTTCAGCGGTGGTGTGCGGTGCTGCTTTGTCAGGTGCAGATGCACTGCTCCAGATCAGTCAAGTAGCACAGGAGGGGATGAACAAGATGAAGAAGAAGCGAGTTACGATTTTCATTTTGGTGGCCGCGATGATCGGCGTCATGGTGCCGACTCATTCAGCAGCAACAAACGAGAGTGCTGGAAATCCTGAAGCTGCGCAAGAATCGGTCGGCAGTGTCTATGTCGGACCAACACCCGTTGGGATTTCCTTCGATGATGGGATATCGGACGGTCCCGACGCACTTTGGGGAGCTGGTGCTGCGCTGTGGGGCAATTGTGAGGCAGATGCCATGGCTGACTGGATCCACATATCAAGTGACCGCGATGCCCGAAAAGCATCAGTGCATACATACTGGTATCACATTAGTGGCGAGTGCGAGCCAAAGCTCAGAGTAGAGGCACGCCTATATCAATGGCAGTGCTATACGGACATGTCCGATTGCTGGTGGGAACCGATGGGCCAAAGGGCGCAGAACGTCAAGCCGTCAACGAGCCATAAGAAGTATAATGTGGTTGTCAAGCGTAACTGCCGAACAAGCGACCTCACCAGTTGGCTTGTGGACGTCAAGGTCACGATTCCACGACGCTTTTGGTTCGACCGTCATGCATACTATACTCGCACGGATGACATTGATTGTCGGGTGTAAGCACGCAAAATGTCCAACGTCGTATTAACTGGTGCAATATGCGAGATTCATGATGGTTTGTTTTCTGCGAGCGTCAACTATTTTCGACGCACACAGCGGGAGATAGCCGTCGAGCACACAACTCATCGCCCACGACCGAACCATCTAGGGGACAGAAGGCGCACAAGACTCCGTCGATTCTTGGCGCGGCGCTCCCAGCCGAGTACTTTCGAAGGCGCCGCCGTTGGCATTTTAGATCCAGAGAACTATCGCGATCGAACGATTGCAGTTCCGGACCGGATCGAAATCAAGGTGTCCGAGTTCGTAGACCTTGACGATGGCAAGCGCGTTTTACTTCGTGACGACCGTGGTTGGTCGTGTCACTGCGACGACCTGCTGCAGTTGACAGCTTCAGACCTAGAGGGCGAGACGTTATCCCGCTACGGCCGCGACGGTGTTGACCCAAATGATGCCGACTGGATTATTGACCGATTGGGCACATTCGGTGTTGACGTTGACTCCAAGTCGGTCAGTTCCGCACCCTACGTGGTTGAGTTCGGACCCTTTGTCATCAGGATGCTCCAAGAACGGCCGCCTCCAGGCGTTCCCATTCGTCGATGAGGCTGCTGTCGGTGCCGCGCACGAGATCGCCGAGCCATCGCGTCAGCTCCACGATGTCGTCGGTGCGGCGGTCCTCGGGCACATTGCGCACGAGCGCTTTGTAGGCATCGCTGAGGTAGCGCAGCAGCACTCCCTCGGAGCCCTTGATGCCGTAGTGGTTGACGTACTCGCGGAAGGTCATCGCTCGCTCCCGTAAGTCACGTGCCACTGACTTGGGGCGGATGTTGTCGTTGCGCAGCCAGGGGTGATGGGTCGACCAGGCGTTGAAGCTGTCATACAGCCAGTCGCGCAGCGGCTTGGGCCACTCGACCTCTTCGAGGCGCTCCATCCGCTCCTCGTACTCCACGCCCTCGGCCTTCATCTCGACCAGCAGGTCGGTGCGGGCAAGGTCTCGCTGCCGTTCGAGCACCACGGTCGGGTTCTCGAGCGTTGCCTCCAGCACGCTGAGCACGTCGAGCGGGTAGGTCGGCTCGTCGGGGTCGAGGAACTCGATGGCGTCGAGCGCAAATGGTGACAGCGGCTGGGTCAGGTCGAACTCGGCCTGCAGGTCCACGTTCACCCGCACCAGGCGGTCGAGCTCATCGGGCTCGGCGAGCTGTTCGACCACCTGCGTCTCGGTCAGCGAGCGGTAGATGGCGATGGCGCGACGGATGTGGGTGCGGTTGGCAGCCCGCGTCTCGTGGTTGTCGGTGAGCAGCCGGCGCATCGCCGCGCAGCCGTCGCCAGGGCGGTCCAGCACGTTCATCAGCATCGAATGCGACACGTCGAACTGCGAGCGCAGCAGCTCGGGTACTCCCGATGCGAGCCGCTCGAACGTGTCGGCGTTCCACGGCGCATAGCCCCGCTTGGGCGGCGACGGCCGTCGCACCTTGCGCAGCTTGGCCGGGTCGTCGCCGAACTTCTCGCGGGCCTTCTCGAGCGCCATCGCGTACTCGACTTCGTGCTCGGGCGCCT
>JAJEIW010000266.1 GCA_022828045.1 Acidimicrobiia bacterium
GCTGTCGCTCTCGACGTCGCTCGCCGTCGCCGCTTCAATGAAGGGCGGGGAATATTCCCCGCCAAACCGTGATCGCGCCGGGCATCCGACGGCGCGCCTGGATCGGGCTTCAATGAAGGGCGGGGAATATTCCCCGCCAAACCATCGCACAGATCCATTGCGTTCGTGTCGACTTCCTCCTTCAATGAAGGGCGGGGAATATTCCCCGCCAAACCAGTGACGGCACCGGACGGCTGCCATCACCACAGCCGTTCCCTTCAATGAAGGGCGGGGAATATTCCCCGCCAAACCCATGGACCCGGTCGTGAGGCTGTATCTGGTGAAGCTCCTTCAATGAAGGGCGGGGAATATTCCCCGCCAAACCCGCAGGACGCTGCACCGTCAGCCCCACCGCAGCAAGCACCTTCAATGAAGGGCGGGGAATATTCCCCGCCAAACCTCTGACGTGTACGACGCTGAGTGCCCTCGGTGGTCGCCCCTTCAATGAAGGGCGGGGAATATTCCCCGCCAAACCATCAGCAGCGTCTTCCCGCTCCCCATCGGGCCGTCCCTTCAATGAAGGGCGGGGAATATTCCCCGCCAAACCCCCTCTCGAAAACTACCGGCTGTGACCAGCGGCTTTGAGAGCAGTTGCGAGCGCTCCCTCTGTAGGAGCGCTCGGGAAGCATTGGATTCTGTTGTCAAGGTGCGTTTCAGGCCTGTACTTCGGGGCTGCGAGCGCTGCCCGGGCATCGAGGCCTGGCCGGACCGCTCGCATCAGACGATTACCGGCCCGGATTGTGGCAGTGGCGGTGCTATTCCGAGAAAATCGAAGCAGTCTCGGCCGCGTTCTGTTGGCATTCCTAGGTCGATGAACGCAACTGTATCTTCTCCGTGGTGGATCACCTCGCCAAGCTCGAACTTGAGATCTATCAACTCGATGCGGTCTAGATCGCTGATGAACACACTGTAGTGCATCGGCCAGCCATAGGCCTTCATGGCCTTGTGGACTTTGCGCAGCCGCTTCGGGTCTCGGATGTCGTATGAGACCAAGTATCGGCGTCGATCACTCATGGCTCTACCTGGTCATGAAGGGGACGTACTCAGGGATCTCGCCGAGCATGCTTGCTGCGAGCATCCGCGCCTGCACCTCGAGCACACGACGGTAGGTGATCTTGTAGCCGTACGTCGGGTGGGTGACCTCGTGGTCGAGGCGCCGCTCGTAGGCAGCGATGACCGCTCGGCGCGCCGGCTGCTCCAGCGCCACTCCCCCGGCTCGGACGACAAAGCCGTTCGCGGCCACCTCGCCGTTGTTCACGGCGTTCACGACGACTGACTCAGCAATGATGGGCCGGAACTCCTCAGCGAGATCGAGCGCGAGCGCCGGTCTCCCGAATCTCGGCCGGTGATAGACACCCAAGTACGGGTCGAAGCCGACCGAGAATGCCACCGCGGTGAGGTCCTTGACCAACAGGGCGTACAGGAACGACAGCAGGCAATTCACGGGATCGCGGGGAGGCCGCCGGTTGCGCCCACCGAAGTCGAATGTGCCGAGGCGGTCGTCCTTCAGCATCGTCGCGAAGCTGCCGAAGTACGAGCGGGCTGCGGCGCCTTCGATCCCGAGCAGCGACTCGACCGAGTCGGCCTCAGCCGCCTTGGCGGCGAGCTCCTTCATCTGCGCGACGGCTGAGTCCACCGGTTCACGAGAGTTGCGCATCAGCAGGGTTCGGGAGTTGCGGATCTTCCCGACAATCATCTGACGCGCCAACGGCAGGCCGGCCTGGGCTGCCACCGCGACCTGGCGCCGCCGCAGTTCCACGTGCTTGGACGGCAGGCCGTGGGCCATTCCTTGGAACCATCCCCCGTAGCTGAACCAGCACACCGGGATGTCCTCCCGGAACGCTGCGTGGAGCAGCTGAGTGGACACCTGCACGTTGCCGGTGAGGTTGATCTGTGAGATATCGATCAGGCGCTCGCTGCTGACCACCTCGCGGTTGACCTTCACTTCAACCCGACGCTGACTGATGCCGAGCCGAGCGCCTTGCTGGCCGACATACAGCGGCCGCGCAGCCGAATCGCGAGGCGTCAGGCGTCGAGGCGTCCCTTCGACACGCCCGGTGTGGAAATTGGTCTCGTCGGGAAGGCAGATGCCGACCAGCGAACAACGCGGGCACTTCGGGCTGTCCACCAGCGGCGGCGGCGGGTCATCGGCAGCGGCGACCTGACGCAGCCGGTCGACGGTGCCGAGCGTCCGATGAACCAAACGATCATCGAACTCGACAGTTGTGCGCTCGCGCGACGAGGCGAAATAGAACTGGCCGTTCTCGCAGTCGTAGCCGTTCTCGCGCAAGATCAACCCGATCGCGGCCAGCTGCTGTAGCTCGGGCTCCCACGCGGGGCCGTGCTTCGGCGGCCGGCCGCGCTTCACCTCCACCGGCACCACCCTGCCGTCGGAACCCTCGACGATGTCCGTCTTCGCAATGAGACCCAGACGCTCCGAGCTCACAAGCACAGAGCGAGCGTCGCGAACCGGATCGTCCTCCGACGACTCCCCCATGCGACCGCCGCCCCTGTCCACGTTGCGATGCACATAGCGGCCGTGCACCGTGTCGGCGTTGTCCTCGAATCTGGCCTGAACCCATTCGAGATAGAACAACCGCGGGCAGTACACGAACTCGTTGACCATCCGGGCCGGCACAAGCTCAGGAACGTCAGCCACGTCGAGGGATCTACTCGATCGGCTTGAAGAGGCCGAGCCCAAAATGGCTCAAAGAGCCGAGGGCGATGGGGCCTCGGACGGCATGTGCAAACCGGATTTCGACCATGGAGGCATACCGGCTGTTCGCCAAGCGTTCCTTGGGCGGCAAGCGATACCTGCGGAATCTTCGAGCGTCCCCGTCAATCACTTCGACGGAAACCGGGGGCGGATAATCGCGGTACGTCGTGAGTTCACGTTCGACTTCGGCCGCTATGTGGTCAGGCCAAGTGGTTCTCTTGGCAGGGTGCCTTCCGGGTGCGAATGGAGTGCACGAGACCCAGACGGATGATGGCCCGACCACTTCGGGAGCAACTTCCTCTACATCACCGAAGCCCTGAACTGCTACTGCGGTATCCGGAAAGCCTGAGACAGCGCGGCCGGCGCGTAGCCAGTCGATCTGGGCAAGCGCTGCGAACTCATCGCCCTTCAACCGACTAGGTGCCCAGACGAGAAGCGACTCGATCGGCGACGATGGTTCCGTCCGGCCTGGACCGGGAAGAGAAATGTAGTGGGCGTGTTCATGCCTGCCGAGTTGCCGCTGTCCGGTCGGCCCCTTGCCGCTGAGAGTCTCGGACGGGGTTCCGTGCTTGCTGAGCGAGGCTCGTCTCAGCAACTCGCCCGCAACAACCGCGTCGGCGAGTATCGGTTTAGGTCTCGGATGAACTGCAAAACGCACTGCTGCGTGCGTAGGTCGCCAGCCATCAGCCGGCGCCGGCGCGCGCGCCGAGTTAGTTTTGCGGTAGGGCACAAGGCGGCTTCCTGTAGGGAACAGCCGTCTGCTGCTCCGGACGACGTCCGGACTCTGCACTAGGTCACTCAGCTCGAGGGGCTGCTGGGCACACAGGATCTCGGCATCCGTCGGATCGTCCTTCGCTGCCGGTCGCCACGAAACCGACGTGGAATCTTCGATCTGGTGCACCAACGCCGCGTTGCAGATCGACTCGGACCGACCCAAGTAGGGGATTTCAAGCGCCATTTCGTGGAGCGCCTCCCTTGCAGACGGTGCCATGTCGACGTCCCACTCGATGAAGATCGGCGCGCTGGGACTCATCACAGCGAACGAGTCGAAGGTGAGAGTCGTCTTGGGATTACCGCCGACGGATCGATGATCGATCCGGGGCATGTAGTGGCGCAGGTGAGCAGGCTTCATCGCCGGGACATACATCGATGGCGCACCAGCGAGCCGGCCCAAGGCCGCCCCGACATCCTCGGCTGGGAGACTTGGACAGCGGGTCTTCCACGAAGCGACCAGCGCTCGAAGAACGCGCCATGGCGACGGGGGCCACTCGGGCAGCCCTTCGTTCACATTGCGGCCCCAGGGAGTGGCGTGATACCGGCCCCACGGAAACTCCAGCCTGAGAACCGTGGTCACTTTGGGCGCTTCTTCCCATCCGACCACCGGACGATCATGGGAGGCTCAGCCAGGTCTCTGAGCTCGGGAATTTCTTGGTCAAGGAGGGTTCGTATCTCCGACGCCAGGGTCTCGCTGTCCGCGAGATCGATCGTCTCGTCGTCGTGTCGCGGTTCGAATTCGCAGGCTGTGCGTAGACGCAGTCCGCTGTCGAGAAGTGTGCGGACCTCCCAGCGGGCCACGGCGAGCAACAGGTTTGTTGCCTCCGGAGAGAGGCCATACGCCTCGATCTGGCCTATGTCGATCGACACATACAGCGTGATTGAGCGGGCGGTGTACTCGGTTCGGTGATACGGGACGGAGCCGTACCCTTCAGTGGATCCGCTGTCCCCTTCGCCGATCTTGTGCCGAACATCATCTCGCTTCACGCCGCCGGAGTAGGCCTCTCTGACGTCAACAGCCTCGATGAAGCCGGTGAGCGCGCGAGCAACCTTGGGCTGGCCAGGCCATTTCGCGTCGGCAAAGAAGACACCGTGGATCAGGCACAGGGGGTCCAAGGCGAAGATGGCAGCAGCTATGCGGTTCGCCGCGAGAGGGGTGTCGTCAGACAGCTCAAGGAGGGCGCCGAGGCTGGTGACCATGTCCTCGCCTTTGGCATTCATCGATTCCTTGACGAATGCCGAAGCCAGCCGATGCGCCTCAGTGCGGCTCGATGTCAAGTATCGACCGTCGTCTTTGGCTACGACCTTGATCCATGGCAATCCCTTGAGCGTCGATATCGGCTCGTGGAGCGCCTCACTCCAGCCCACGGCCTCGAACCGATTCGCCATGGACTGAGCGGATTCAACGAGGATGGCGTCGACCCACTCGCTGTTGCCGACCGGCTTCTCGAACTTGGCTGCGCCCAAGTCTGGGAAGCCGGTGGGTTGAAAGCGATCCGAGGGCACGGCCCTCAACTCGATCGCGTGCATTTCACGTTTGCTCATTGCCTGACTCCTGACTCTCTCGACTCGCAATCCAGCGAGTTCCGACTGTGCATTGGTGGTTGAGCAGAAAACGGATCTGGCGCAGATCACCGTCGCCCCGGCCGAGATGCAGCAACAGCGCCGCTGCCAACCGGCCCCGCTCGACATTGGACCGTTCGAAGCCGTCGACGATGAGCCTCCAGCCGCGCCCGCGCAACAGTCGCGCAGCAGCTCGCGCAGCGGCGTGGGCACGCCCAGTGCGGACCGCTCCGACCCACTCGGGTCGCGGGTGTACCGCGATTGATCGGATGGGTCTTGGTTCTACGTCGGTCGGCGCGACCGGCAATCGCCCTGCGAAGAAGGGAGCGAGCACCACATAGGCGGGCTCGCTCGCAGCATGGAGTCGGGCGACTGGATCATCGGGGACGGCCAGACCATGCCCGATGACGCTGAACGAGTCCTTCCATTGCAGAAGCAGCAGGCCGCTGAGAATCGCACCTAGGCGTTCCTCATCGACCTGCCCATGCAGGAGACGCCCGATGTCGGCGAGATCAACGCCGAGTCCGTAGTCGAATGCGAAGGGCAGGCCTGCGACTTGATCCGAAACGTCGATACCTGATCGCGCTGAGCACGCGAGAGCAGCCCGAGCGCCCACGACATCGTTGAGGACATCGAACAGCGGGCGACGGCCGAGGTTCGGAACTCTCGGCCCGCCCTTCGCCCAACCCAAACCGAATGGGCTCAGGACGACCGGACGGAGAAGCGTCATGAGGCTTCCGCCAACCGCCTCCGCGGCCGTGGGCCGCCCCGCAGACATGCGATCGCTCAGCGAAGCAAGGCCTGCTGCGATCCGAAACTCAACGGAATCATCGTCGAGTTTCGGCACCCACTCTCGGGCTAAAAGCCCCGAAATCGGCTCAAGACATCGGTCCTGCCGATACTTGGCTGACCGGGACGCGGCTTGTTCCGTCTCGGCGAGCACGGCAAGCACCGTCTGGAGACGGGCAGCGCCACCAAACGTCGACACCGCGAACTGCTCCCGCTCGAGAGAGTTCAGCGCAGACCTGACCGCTGCAGGCACCCTGTTGAAGTCGCTGCGTTGCGTCTGGCGCTCAGGCGTTGAGCTGCTCGCAGACCTGACCGCTGCAGGCACCCTGTTGAAGTTGATTCGTGCCTTGCCGACCCATCCATCGAGTTGACGCAAGAGATCGGCCTCAGGTGTCACCCGATCGCGGACCCTGAATCGCCCGACGGGCACGGCCAGGACGCTCTGGCCATGACGAACACTGATGACGTAGCGAACGAATTCGTCGATCGAGCGATCAACGCCCAGAGTCGCAGTGGCCCGAACGAAGTCGAGCCCCGTCTGGGCCTGACTACGACCCCATTGGGATCGCCCCTCCGACATGACGTGTCGGATCTCGCGAAACGAAAGCTCGTCGCGCCAGATAGGGACCCACAGCTCACCTCTTGTGTCTTCGCCTGTCGATACCGAGCCATACGCCGCCGCCGTCGCTGCGACCGTGAACGGCATGCTGGCCGTGCGAGCAGCCACCTGGTTCTCCGCGCTGAGCCGGCGAGAGGCGGCGCTGGCAAAGACCATGGCACCCTCCATGCCGAGCACGAAACTCAGCGGGTTGGCAAGCTCATTGCCGGCACCAGTCGACGAGCTATTGGGACCGCCCACACCCCCGGGATCAAATTGACCGGTGCTGTCTCTTACGAGTCGAACATCGGCATCGCGGAACAGAGCATGGCGAAGAAGTGCCCGTCTGTATTCCTGCTTGCTGCTACCTCGCGCCGAAGCACCTTCTTGCTCATCCAAGAGTCCGGAGGCATCCAGGTACTTGAGGAAGGCAAACGACGCATCCAGACTGCCCATCACACCTCCTGCGCCGCCCAGAATCAGCGGATATGCGGCGGCATCGTCAAGGAGAACCACCGTTGCATCGAGCCAGGCGAGCGCATCGTCGGGGAACTTCGCCCGGCACAGTTCGACGAATTGGGCTTTTCGGTTGCTGGGAACCTTGCCTTCCTTGAGCAACTGGTGGCTCCGGGCCACTTCCCAGATGTCGCGTGCAGCCGTGATAGCGCTGCGGTATGGCTCGAGCCGACCTGAGTTGCTGCGCTCGACCTTTCGCACGATCTTCTCAGAAGGTCGCTCTTGGCCGTCTTGGAACCCCCCGCGGCCATTCCACGGAGCGATGAGCGGAGTGGGTCGGTAATCCTCCGAAAAGAACTCCACAAGCTTCGCTTCGTCCAGTTCCGAGCCAGCGATGACCAAGTGATCACCATCCCATCGAGCCGATACTTCGGGATCGAGTTGCTCTGCAACCAAGCGGACGACTCCGAGACCCGCGAGGTAGGACAGCAGCGGCTCGGCTCTGCACCCGTGCAGATCGACCGTGTTCATCAGGACCCACCTATGTTGCGACTTGCCCGCCAATCTGCGGAGCGCACGACCATCTCAAGGAACGCCAAGCGGAACGGGCCGAGGTCGGGACGGTCTCGCAAGGCGAGCGCGCGTCGCTCATACCGATCGTGCCCTGTTGGAATCCTGAGACGACTCTCTGGAATCGTCCAGTCTCCGAGGTCGACTTCTGGCAGTTCGGACCCGGGCGCAATGCCGAGCGTGGTGATGGCCCGATCATCGGTGCCGAGTTCATCGGGTGGCCGGCGGATCGACAGACGGATGCGCCCATGGTGCGACGCGACGAGGTAGATCACTAGATCGGTTTCCCGGTGGTCACCCAATGCGGACGCACCCTCACTCATCAGGGCCAGGGCCGACGCAAGCTCGTGCCGGAAGAATGGTGGATCGAAGCGCAATGGCGTGCGGTTGCCCGTCTTGGCAAATGGACCGCCTGATTGGAGATCATCTCGCTCGTCATCGGGTGCAGTTGCCAGTGCCGCCTGTTGCCACACCTCCGATGCCTTTCCGATGTCGTGTAGCCGTCCGGCGACGATTGCGGCATGGTGCATTTCGGCGGTCAGACCGACAGCTCCGAACGCCTCGAGCAGCGTGGTGCACTCACGCTCGACATCGATGAGATGTTCGGTCAGCGGATACCAAGCGTCAGCGAGTGACGCTGGTTCGTCAGCCACTGCGACGTCTTCGTCGGGTGACAACCCGGCGCTAACCGACGGCGCATCGGGTGGTGTGACGACGGCCACCGGTTGGGTGCTCCTCGGATTCCAGCCAGTTTCTGAGTCATATCCACCCTTGCTCGCGTCGAGCACCACCTCGATCCCGTCGCGCAGGTCGCGGGCGGTGCATCGCGCCCAAGGCAGATCGCGATCGCGAGTCAAGTGGTCGAGGAACCATGCCGGATTGCCCTTCCGCAACCACTGCCCGAATTCGGCAATCGGCACGCCGCAGAGTTCATCCCTGCGCGGCGATGCCCCCGAAGGCTGACCGTCGGCGACTTCGCGCCATGCCACCTGGACGGTGCGATCGTCTCGGTCACGAATGAACCGGGCGACATCGACATCGTTGCCACTCAGATCTGGAGTGGTATCGAACAAGTCGATCAGATCCTTGCGCCGAATTACGGGCGTGATCCGGTCGGCTGTGTGCACGTCAGCGTTCTGCAATCGGATCGTCGATACTCGTTTCCCAGCAAGCGAGCGAAGCGCTTCAGCCGACGCATGCACATCGTCTTCCTCATAGGGCAGAGACTTGGGCGGCACCGCCCACAACAGCTGAGCGTCGTCTCGTGCGCCGTCTCGGTTGCAGCGCCCGGCACGCTGCACGATCGATGGCCACGGCGCAGACTCGGTGAACAGGAGCGTCGCCGAGAGATCGATGCCGGCTTCCAGAACCTGCGTGCTGACCACGATCTTCCCTGCCGGACCCGGTGGGGACAGAGCGGCAGCCGTACGGTCCTCGCGTTCAGCGGGCCGGTAACGCGAATGAAGAAGGACCAGTTCGGCATCTGGGCCGAGCTTCTTCAGCGCGTTCCAGGCTACTGTCGCTCGATCCACTGTGTTGAACACAGCCAACGTGAGGGTGCCTGGTTGGTGGCGGTCAACCAGCTGTTCTGCGAGAATTCGCTCCGGCCATTTCAGCGGCAAGCCGATCTCTGAGACGGTCCGAAGCGCATCCAAACGGCGACCGAGGGAACCACGGCGGTCATGATCATCAAGCTCGACCCTGAACCCGATGTCAGGCCGATCTACCGTGCTCAGGAGCCGCTCATCCACAGTGGCAGACATCCACGTGCTCGACGTCGGCAGAGCCGTGCCGAATGAGTCACGGAACGACTGGAGCTGGCGGGTGTTGGGCGTGGCGACATCCATCAGCTGGATCTCGTCGAACACCCAGTGCGCTCCGTTGTTGAACCCCCCGAATGCCATAGGCCAATGCCACCGGCGATCGGCGTACCCGCGATTGAGAGCTCGGGACAGCAGCATGTCGATGGTCCCAACGAACACAGCGTCACGATCGGGACTGAGCCGCCAGTCGTCGTCGCTCCAGCCAGCTCCACCTTGAACCTTGTGAAGGGCGATGTCGCCATCCATGCCAAGGCACTTGAGCCACGATTCGAATCGACCGGCGGCCTGCTCGACGAGGGTTCGCATCGGCAGCGCAACAACAAGCCAGTGGGGAGTGGCAGCGCGGACCCGGGCGTCCGGATGCATGCGCCGGCGATACAGCCATCCCAAGCCAACGGCTTCCGTCTTGCCGCAACCTGTGGGGACTTGCAACAACTCGGGAAGCCCTTCATCGGCAAGGCGATGCTGATACCCATAGGGCTCGAACCCGATCGCTCGCAGGTACAGCCCCTTGATCGTCAGCCCAGGCCGTGCTGCCCGAGCCGAACTGTCGGACCCGCACTGCTGGGCATCTCGCCCAGCGCGGTCTGCATCGGCAGCGGTGTGGTCGCTCATTGGTCACAGTTTGGCTGAGGGCTGTGACACCCATAGTGGCCCTTGGCCTCACCCGTCCGCCCTCCAGAAACAGCGTCTAACCCGATTCCCCGGTAGGGCAACGCTTTTTCGGCCCCGGGCTCGCTTGACGTCGTGACCGAGCAGCCCGGTTCGCACATGTCCGGCAAGCTCGTGTGCGTGGCCCGAGTTGCCCATTCGCGGTACACGAACTCGTTGACCATGCGGGCCGGCACGAGCTCAGGTACGTCAGTCACGTTGCCAGATCACTCTTGGCGGCCCGAACGTGCCGTAGCCACCTTGGTCACTGCGCCGTATCTGAGACTGCATCACTCTCATCACGCCCCAGCCGCCGTACTGACGGGCATGGTTCTCGAGCCCGCGTGCCGAGTCAGTTCCGTGTGGCTCTGGCATGGACGCATGCGTGAGCAGGGCGCCAACAGATGCAGACGTTGCAGGCCGGTCCCATAACGGCCACGTGAAAGCTCCGCGCTTCCAGCTTCCGGAACAACCCGTCGAGACCGTGCCGGTCGCGGCCCGATAGCACGGGTAGCGGCTCAAACCCAGCAGGGCCAGCGCCTCGGCCCCCGGGTTTGTCTGCTTTTTCTCAGTGGAGGGATTCTTGGATGTCAACGCATACACCCGGTCGTCGACGACGTCCCACATCAAGGAAGGCATTGAACTCGCGTAACGCCAAGGGCCAGTCAGGTCGGCAATGAGCTCATCCTGGGTGACACCTTCAAGAATCTCGCGTGCCATCGCCACGAACTTCATCTGGCCAGCCGTGAAATAAAAGTCTGAGGGTTTCGCTTTGCCGGAGTTATCGAGACTGTTCTCGGCAACCAAGCACATGGCCAGCGATCCAGTGGCGCTCGCTGTACGCGCCTCTTTGAGGTACTGCCTGATCCCGTCCGGCTCAAACTTGAGCTTCGGATCGAGATCAGGGGCCAGCGCCGGCCCTTTCAACCATGCCTCGGCCAAGGACATCGCAGCCTCGGCGACCGTCCTAGGGTCTTGAATGCCTGCCAAGACAGCGTGCGGCTCCGGGCCGTCCGACCATCGCATCAATACGGAAGCGTCGATCTCGCTTGCTGCGGCTTGCGCGCCGAGTCCCGCCAGGAACCCGAGCGGATTGTTGCCCGACAGACCTGGAAGTTCGAGTTCTGGCATCAGCTGTTCTCCTGATCCAGGTCAGCAGGTCTCTGTGCTTCGGCTTCGCTCTGGCGGTGGTCGGCGAGACGGAGGATTGCCTCGAGCCACGCGAGTCCGTGATGCCCGTACCTGGTGCTCAGCCGCCAGAAGCGATCGGCCATCTCGAGGGCGAGAGTCGATTGGCTGAATTCTGACCGGGCACTCAGCGCATGGCCGTCGTGACGATAAGCCAAGTCCTGGGGACAATCGTCGGGAACTATCCGTGGCAGCGGGCGACTGTGACCGTGGTGCGTCGCTACCAGGTGCAGCACGAGGTCTGCGTCGTGGGCTCGCTCCATCAGCACCGAGGAAGACTGCGCCAAGGCGACGCTTGCGATCTCATGCCGCACCGGCGGCCATGCGTTCCGCCGGGTACGAGCGCCTGGACGCGACTTGGCGAGGGGCTCCTCCAGCGTCTCCAGTTGGACCCGGTCATGTCCGACCATCTGCGCCTGAAATCTGCAGTCCACTTTTCCGAGATCGTGCAATTCTCCTGCGAGCCGCAGATCGGCGGCCATCTCGTCGCTGAGGCCGAGATTCCGCGCAAAGCCCTCGGCCCGAGCTCCGACCCCTTCGAGGTGGCTGCGGAGGGTGATT
This sequence comes from Acidimicrobiia bacterium, assembly GCA_022828045.1. Classification (GTDB taxonomy): domain Bacteria; phylum Actinomycetota; class Acidimicrobiia; order Acidimicrobiales; family Poriferisodalaceae; genus Poriferisodalis. The sequence goes on from JAJEIW010000266.1 coordinate 11,729, forward strand.
CCCGTGCCGGTCATCGACACGTCGTCGTCCTCGCGCAGCGACGAGGCATCAGGCGACTTCTCGACGAGAACGTAGTAATCGTCCCCGGCAGAGACAGCTCGGACCGACCCGTGATCGTCCTCGGCGTCCGAGATCAGCTCCCGTACACGTCGAGCGCTGTTGCGGAGCCGACCGAGCGCTCCATCACCGTCCGCTCCCGCAGACGCCGAACCTGTGAACAACCACCGCACCTGCAGCGGCGCCGACTCGTGATCGCGGCCGAGCAGGTCGTCGATCCACTTGTCGATCCGCTTGTCGAGAGTCTCGGCTTCGTCGTCTGTTTCACCGCCGTCGGCGTCCCGATCGCTGGAGGGAGTGGGCAGCGGAGGCGCCTCCTCACCGAGCCATTTTTCGATCCACTCCTGCATCTGGTCGTCAAGCCGGATCGTGCAGCGCTTCCCGTAGGCCCACTGAGCCTCATCGCCAAGATCAGCAATGGCCTCTCGCCCTGTTGCTGCAAATTCGCCATCGGTGTGGGCGGGATCCGTCACGAGGCCGCCCTGAGGGTCCCAAGTGCCGCCGCTGAGGCCGCCTCGTGACGGATCGACAACGATGACGTCGCCCGGCTTGACATCGTCGATATCAACTTCCTCGATGACTGCATCCCCGCCGAGGTACCGGCGAACTTGCCGACCCCCGACTGTCGCGGTTCCATCTTCACCTCTGCGTCTCGGATTGCCATCCGGGGCGGGTGTGGCCACATCGGCAACCGGCGTCTCCTCGTTGCCCCGCAGCCATGCTCGAGCGGCAGAAATCGGCACTGTCAAGTACTCGGCCTGCCGCGGACGAACCGTTTGCAGCGCCTCCGGACGCGCGTCCCGACGCCAAACGATGGATACTTCTGGTTCAGGCGGGTTGTCGTCGAAGCCGTGCAGGAAGTCGCTGATATCCGGCTGCACCAACGGCTCGGGTCGGGTCTGTGCCCATGCCTCGATGTGGGTGGGC
>JAJEIW010000069.1 GCA_022828045.1 Acidimicrobiia bacterium
CCGTCCACCAGCGACACCGCGTCCGGGGGGCGTTCCTGTCGTGAATTCTCAGTCAATGTGGTCCTCTCCGCCGCTCCGGAATCCATCACCGAAGCAACTGTCTCAGACCACCCCCCTTACACAGAGGAAATGACAGTCCCACCGCGCCGCCCAACAGCTCCGCCCGCTCATCGCCCACGCCGCCGCTGCTCAGCCGCTTGCGTGACGTCGCAGCAGCCGCTCCGCGCCTGACAACTCCACAACCCCGTCGGCGAGTTGGCGCAGTTCCTTGGCGAGGCCTCCAGTGCCTGGTGTCGCGATGACGACCCGGACGCCGTAGTCCTGGGCGGTCCGCACCGGCTCAGCTAGGTCTCGGTCGCCTGAGATCAGTATTGCGTGGCCAAAGATTGAACGGCCGGCGAGGCGGACCAAGTCGAGTGTGATGAGCGTGTCCACGCCCTTTTGTTGGCGCGTCGGTCGAAACTCCCATTGGGCGTCGAAGGCGCGCATCAGCTCGCGCCGGGCGAGACCCAGCGAATCGGCAGTCCTTTGGAGGGCAGCGCGAAGCGGGCCTTCCAGGTTTGGGGGTGACTCCTTGAGATGGCCGAGGCGCAGTTGCACGCCTGGCGTATTCGCCACAGCGTCCAGATAGCGCCGCTGCCGTGCGAATGCAGTGTGTGATGGGTCGTAGGCCCCGTCGTACCAGTACGTCCGCAGCAGCGTCGCACCGAGGGCGTGTTCAGCCGCGACCTCGCTCAGCAGCCGCACCAATTCGCTCGCGTCCAACCGGACCTGCTCGATTTTCTGCCCGGTTCTGGCTGCAACGCTGGCGCGCAGGTAGCCCACATCGACAAACGCTGCGCAGCTGCCCGACACCCCGGCGACGTTACGTCTGGCGCCACTTCTCGCCAAATGAAAAAAATGGGACCCCCAGAGGGGGTCCCAGCTGGACCTCGACAGAGATCCCTAGCAAAGCGGGTTCCACCGGAACCCGGACCAAAATGGTGCCCAACGGGCAAGACTCACTGTAGCGCTGCAGCGTCACTCGAAGACTCGACGGAGCATCGGGATCTGCCAGTCTCTGTCGCAGCTGGGCCACGCCCGGATGCAACCCGCAAGAAATGGGGTGAGAAGGTGCCTGCCGCGTACACCGAGTCGAGCGAGATCATCGTGCATCGGCCCACTCCTGACGAGGCTCGGGGAGCGCTGGACAGCGCGATCACCGAGACCGGATTCACACGCGAGGAACTTGAGGCGCAGGCTCGCGCTGGTCGCTTCGAGACCGCGCTGGCGCATCAGACGTGGTTCTGCTTGCCGCCTCGCGCCTGACGGCGGGGAGGGCGCCCTGCCTGGCCGTGTTTGACGCGCCGCTTCCCGGAAAGACGTAACCCCGGCCGTTTGCCGAAGCAGGGACGGTTCTGGAGCTTTGAGGAGCCACTCTACCGCTGGGTCGGTGACTTCTATGCCGACGCCGTTCCGATCAGGTCCTGCGTGGGGGCGGACGGTCCGGTCCAAGACATCTACATCGCGCATGCCGCCGAGTTCGATCAGGACACCGGCGATCCGGTCAGCCTCGATGGCGGCTATGTGTGGACGGGCGGCGGAATTCTGCTCAAGTGGGCTGATATCGAGTCGTGAGAGTTTCGGCAGACACGCGAACTGGGAACGGAGAATGCTGATGGCGAAGAAGCGCCGCTCCAAGCGTAAGCCGCCCCGGGATCCGCGCCCGGACTACGTCGGCGGCTACTATCCACGGCCTGGCGTGACCCCGGCAGATGTTCCCAAGGACCTGTTCCGTCCCAAGACAACCGAGGAGCTCATGAGAGGCAACCACCGCTGGAGCTCCCACCCCGGCTCGGGCCTGGGCTGACAAGGCGGTCGCTTCGGATCTGAGGGCAGGAGGCAGCGCAGTGAGGAACCGAATGGTCCCTGGAAGCGTGGGACTGCTAGAGCGGCGCGGCGGTTACGCCCCCAGACGAGACTGTCCTGAGGACTTCCGCATCGAGGACGTCTTTGGCCCGGTGGAAGGAGTCTCGGCTGCCCCCAAGCCAGCAGACTCACCACAGAACGACGACGACTAGCTGGCTGCGCCGCCGAGCGGCTCCGCCCGCTCATCACTCACGCTGCCGCAGTCAGATAAGGATTTTGTCGATATAAGCACATCACTTATAATGCACTTGTGCTTATGAATGTCAAGCAGCTGTTTGACAGTGTTGCCATCGAGGCGATGGTGAGTTCAGACCTGCCTGCCGACCAGCTTGCAGATGCGCTGCTCGACGCCGAGGTTGACGACAAGCTCGTTCGATTTGCTGTCCAAATGAAGAATCGCGCTCCGTATCCCGGCGAGATTCCGCGCCTGGAGCCATTGCGCAACCGTCTCTCAACCGTAGGTGTGCCATTGCTCGTGGCTCCACTCATTTCCGAGGCAGCAGGAAGGGCGCTCACGGAAGCCCAGTGGTCGTGGGTCGACAGCCAGGGCAACGCCGATGTCCGCGCAAGCGGCATTCGCATCAACCGCCGTGTGCCGAGCCGCGCGGTGAGCAGGACCCCGCGTGGTCTGCCCAGAGGGTCCGGATCGTGGTCGATCATGCGCTCGCTGATCTCGGACGGCGTCGTGGAAGGGGAAGCCGAACTCGCCGAACGCGCTGGTGTCAGCCAGCCTCGGGTCTCACAGGTGTTGACGGCACTGTCGACCTCTGGGCTCGTCGAGCGTCGGGGACGATCAACCTGGGCCGCGGACCGTCCGGTACTGCTCGATGCCTTCCTGAACAGCTACTCCGATGCGCTGGGGATCGCCAGCAGGTTCTACTCCTTGGATTCCCCCAACCAGGCATGCGAGCAGATCGCGGCCGTCGGAGAGTCGCTTCACGCAGACACCGTCGTTTCCGGTGACGTCGCCGCTGACCGTCTCGTGCCGTGGCGCGTGCCCACGCACACGACGGTGTACACGAACGATCACCGGCTTGCGACCCAACTTGAGTTGACACCCGCTCAGGGTCCCGACGATGCGAACGTCGAGTTGATCGTCCCTGCAGACCAGTCGATTCTGCGCATCCGCCACGAAGACGATGCGGCGCTCGCCCACCCGACGCAGGTGATCTTGGACCTCCAGCGACTCGGCGGGGCCGATCGGCACGAGGCGGCAGAGAAGGTTCGCGAATGGCTGCTGACCCGCTAGCGAAGCTCGAACTGAGGTGCGCATCGGCCGCCGAACACCTCGGATTCGTAGCGCTCGCGGATGCCGCCACGGCGATGGTCAATAGAGACAGCCGGATCATCGGTGGGCAGATGATCTCTCTGCACGTGCTCAGGTGGGGGCTCGATCTCACGCGCCTTACTCAAGACGTCGACCTCGGCGTGACGCCTCTGGTCGTGCAGACCCCAGAACTGATCGATGGGCTTGAACGCCTCGGGTATTCGCAGAGTGCGGGCAATCGCTTCGAGAAGCTGGTCACTGGACTTCCAGCAGCAGCCAGCGACAGCCACGCAACCGTCGATGTGCTCGTTCCGGCGTACCAAAGCCGACCACGTTCGAATCGCAGGTTCGGGGAACACCTTGTCACGACCGAAGTGCCAGGGCTCGCGCTGGCCTTCCGCCGCCAACCCATCGATGTCCTCCTCGAGGTCACGTTCCTCGACGGTTCCATGCGGAGTTTCCCGGTGCGATTGCCCGACGAGATCGCTGCGCTGACCCTCAGGGTCATGGCCCGTACCGTGCGTCGCAAGGACAGCGACGCCATCGACGTCTGGCGAGCCTTGGAAGTGTGTGCCGCCGCTGGCATACGTGACATCGACTTCGGTCCAGACGAGGAGCGGGTCAGGGGAGTCCTCGAGACGCAGTTCGCCCGAGGCGGCGATGCGATAGGTGAGATCGTCCGCGCGCAATCCCTCTCCGATGTCGAAGCCACACGCCGGGAGACAAGGATTCAAGCCCTCATCCAGCAGATGCTGCGCTGAGGCCGGTTCTGCCTCGTGGGCGCCGCGGTGCCATCACGACTGCGTCACGGGATTCGCTCGCGGCTCCGGCTTCGCTGAGGACCACGGGTGGTTGTGTCGGATGGCCTCGGTGCACGTCGCTGTGCCGGCCCCTGTGGACGCAGGTTGTCTGGTCGGCTGTAGAACTCGAATTCCTCGGCGGGCGTCATGCGCTCAGCGTGCTCGGCGAGCTCTGCGGACTTCTCGTACTTCCTCGACGGCGATGTCGAGTGCTTCGTCTTCGGAAAGGTCTGGGTTGCGAGCGGCGCTCGCAGCGAGGTCAGCGCTGAGAGCAGCAGCCTCGGCTGGCAGCAG
>JAJEIW010000299.1 GCA_022828045.1 Acidimicrobiia bacterium
CGCAACGGCCTCGGCGCTGTCGGCCTCGACGTTGTCGGTCACAGATGCGATGGTAGCCATAACGTCTCCTGCCGGTCGGCGCACAAGCCCGAAGCCGAGCACCCGCCAGCGAACCTAAACGCCTCCGCACACACCGCCCAAGTTATTTTCAGTACATTTCGATTCTTTCGCGCCCAGCGTCAATCGGTCGGCATTGCGCTGCACGGCGGGGCGAAGCCGCAAGCACCGGCGGCGCCGCGGCAGCCTCGATGCGAGCTGAACCGACCTCGACAAGACTGCCCAGCGCAGACTCGCGACCCCGAACCCAGCGTGCCTCATGACTGAGCGCCGGACATCTCGCGGGCACCCTGGGTGGACGCGAGTGTGCGTAGTCGCGACTATTGTTTTTCACGCTATGGCTCGACAGGGCTTCTTCTCCCGACTGTTCCGACGGCGTCCGAAGGCAGTGCGCGAGCACGATGCGTCGGCGAGCCGCCGTGCTGGGCGCCGCAGCAAGCAGCGTGTCCAACCGGCCGCGCCGCTGCCGCTGAGCGAACCCGTCGCACCCACCGCCGTCGACGGCAGCGACGCAGTCGGCAGCGAGTCCAGCGAGCCGTGGTACCGGCAGTCAGGTCCGCTGTTCGACACTTCATTCAGCGACAGCCCCACGCCCGCACGCCCCCCCGGCGGCGGAACGGCGACCGACGAGTTCGCGCCGCCGAGAGCGGCAGACCCCGCTGCCACCGCAACTGCGCGGTCTGTGCCCATGATTCAGCGAGTCGGCCAGGTCACCGACCCCGGGCCGCTCCCCGAGAGGATGCGGGGCGCCTTCGACCCGCCGTCAAAGGACGGGGAGGCGCCAGCAGCCGGCGAGGACACGCTGACGCCAGCCGCCGAAGCGTCCGAAGCCGTTTCCGCAACTGCCTCCGACGGCACGTCGGCCGGCCAGCCCGCCGAAACCGAAGCAGACAGTGCGCCCCGCCGACACGGCAACTCGTCGCCGTGGGCGCCGCCGACAGCAGCGGAGCGCTCGGAGCCGGGGATCGGCCTCGACGAGGCGGCCGATGGCATCGGGCACGGGTCCGATTCGCCCAAGCCGCTCATCGACTTCTCCGACCCCGAAGGCGCAGCGACATCGTCCGGTGACATGTCCGCCAACGAGACATCCGACGACGCCACGGGTGAGGACATCCCCGCCACTGACGACGATGCGATGCCGGAACCCGAGCGCCGGGGCGCAGAAGACGCAGCAGGTGCATCAGGCTCAGGAGAATCCGACTCGACAGCGACGCCCGAAGACCTCGCCGACAGCGAAGGCGTACTGCCGGCAAGCTTGCCGCCGAGCGAGATCGCTCAGCACGAGCCGCCCATGGTGGTGCCGGTGCGGGGGTACTACATCGCCCGCACCGAGGACACGCTGCGCAGCGTCGCAGCGCAGTTCCTCAACGCACCTGAGCGCTGGTCAGAGCTCCGCACGCTGAATGCTGCCTATCCCGGCATCGTCGGCCTGGATCCGGACGAACTGCTGCCCGAGGGTGCTGCGCTCGCCCTGCCCGGCGATCCGCTGCCGTGGGGGCGCCCCGATCCTGTGTACCTCTGGACGCTCGCCGAGACGTTCCTGTACACGGCTTGGGGCCGCGAGCCGACACCCGAAGAGGTGGTGCCGTTCTGGCGCGGCCTGACCCAAGGGGCGCTGCCCGAAGCCGCGCAGCCTCCGCTCGGCAACGAATTGCCCGGCATCGCCGAGATCGCGGCCCGCGGCGGCGACAACGGCGAGAAACCGTCCCAAGATGCTGCGCCGATGTCGCCCCCGTCGGCTTTCGAGATGCCAGCGGTCGTGGAGACCCCTGCAGAGGCACCCGACGGCGAGACGCCCCATGACAAGGAACAAGGCGAGACCACCGATCTCGACGCCAGCGACGACTCAGAACCCGGCGACATCGCCGACGACGAGGACGCCGGAGAAGCAGCATCGGCCGAAGGCGCAGAAGACGCGATGCCTGCCGCGGGCGTCGCAGCCCCGCCCGATGACGCCATGCCGACGCCGACGCTGTCGGACGACGATGAAGACGGGCAAGCGACACCAGCCGCGCCCGAGCCCGATGAGGCGACTGAGAGCACACCCGACCACACCGAACCCGCGCCGGACCAGGCCGCGGCAGCGATGCAGACGGAACAGCGGCTGCCTGCTGATGCGGCCGCGTTCGAGGTCGAGTCGTTGGATGCGCCGCCGCGTGACGACGCGCAGCCCGAGACCCTCGATTCCGAGGCAGCGGCCGACATGTCTGCCGGAGCCGTCGAGGCGCCACCGGCAGACATAGGCACCATCGAAGCGGCCGATTCGGACGACGCCGTCGAAGATGCCTCCATCGCCGGGGCAAGAATCGTCGAAGACACAGCCCCGGAGACAGTCGAAGACTCAGCGATCGAGCCGGAGGCCGAACCGGCGCCGGACGAACCGCCCGAAGCGGAGCACAGCATCGAAGAATCGGCACATGCCGAGCCGCAGATCGCCGAACCCCCGCACCGCGAGCCACAGCCCGCCGACCCTCCGGGTACCGAACCAGTCGCTGCCCAGGCCCCTCCGGTGGAGGCCCCGCCTCCCGTATACGCCGATCCTGCGGCGGAGGCCCCGCAGCCGCCGTCCGCATACGTCGGCGCTGCGCCGTCGCCCGCGCCCGAAGCGCCGATGTCCTACGTCGGTCCGGAGCCTCCACCCACTCTCGAGCCGCCGCCCACATTCGACGAATGGCCGGACGAGCCGACGATGCCGCCCTCCGATCCGTTGGCGCCCTACGCGGGAATGCCTGGCATGGACGCAGCAGAGGCGCCGCGGCTGCCTGAAACCGAGGCCCCGCGGGTGCCGCACTTCCTGCCATCAGTGACCGGAACCACTCCCAGCGGGCTGACCGCGCCGGTCCAGAGCACTCCGGTCGGCCGCAGCCTGGCCGGAACAGCGGTCGGCGATGCCATGCTGCTGTGGCAGCTCGCTCGTCGGCGGCGGCAGAGCCAGCGCGCGACGGGAGCACACGATGCCTACGAGCAGTCTCTGCTGCAGTCGGCCGGCAGCGAGTCGCTCGAACTGATCGAAGCTGCGATGCGGCACCTGCGGGCTGTCACCGTCGGGCAGCAGCGCCCCAAGCCTGACGTGCTGGCTGTGCGGTCGGGCACCTACGGCTTCGAAGTGCTGCTCGATCGCCCGGTTCCCACACCGCCAGGCTGGCGGTCGGCATCGGGCGGGTATGTCCTCGAGCTGCCGCAGGGAGTCACAGCACGAGACCTGAGCGCAGTCGGCCAGGGGCCGTCGCTGTGCCCCGCTCTGGTGCCGGTCGGCAACACCTTCGAGGGCCCGCTGCTGCTCAACCTTGAGCAGGTGGGGTGCCTCGCAGTGTCGGGGCCCAGCACAGCAGCGGCCGGCCTGCTCAGTGCAATCGTCAGCACTCTCGGCTCGTCGCCGATGGCAGGGCACCTGCGCATCACGGCTGTGGGGCTCGAGAGCGGGGTCGGCATGATCGGCTGGGAATCAGTCGCCTTCACCAGCTACGACTCCCCCGAGCTCGAATCGCTGCTCGCGAACGCCTACGGACCCGCTGACGGCATGATCGAGCTGCTGGTCATCGGCCCCGGCAACGATCTGCTGATCCAGCGTGCCGGGCAGATTTCCGCCGCACCCGAATCTCGCCTCTCGCTCGTCGGCGCCACCTCCGCTGTGAGCGCACGCTGGCCGTGGCGCATCCATGTCGACGACACCGGAACCGCGGTGGTTCATCCGATCTCGATCACCATGACCGCTGCCCGCGCCGTGCCGCTCGAGGCGCCCGCCTCGTTCGGCGGGCCGATGGCGGGCGTCGTCGGCCCCGCCGGGCTCCGATGAGCCTCCACCTGCTGCGCCGCGGTCCCGGTCGCAGCGGCAGTCGCCGCGAGCCAGCGCGGCGACTGCTCGGCACTGTCTTGGCATCAGTGCTCATCGGCGCAGCCTGCGGAGGCAACGGCAGCGAGCCTGCGGCCGAGCCCGGCAATGTCGGAGCAAGCGCCGCCGAGACGCCGAGAGACGTCTCGGCAACACGAACCGGGGCCGGCACTGCTGCCGCCGGGGGCAACCTCGCAGCATTCGGCCCCGAACAGTGCAGCCTCGATCGGCCGCTGCGCCTCGCCTACGTAGGACCAGACCTCACCGAGTTCGACGATGTCGGCCTCGGTTCGCTGGTCATCGAGGACCCGTCGAAGGGGATCGAGGCGTATCTCACTGAAGTGAACGCGAACGGCGGCATCCACGGCAGATGCGTGCAAGCCAGCATTCACCGATGGAGCTGGACCGACCCGGGACCGTCGTTCGCCAAGGTATGCACAGACGTTCTCGCAGCTCAGCCGATCGTGGTCCTGAGCCTGTTCGCTGACGTGCGGAGCGCGAAGTGCCTCGCCATCGACGCGCATGTGCCGATGCTCGGCATCTCTGCATCGGTTCCGGCCACCGTGCAGGTGCTCAGCAGAGGCCGTCTGTTCCTTGACGACGGCACCGCCGGCTACCTGCTGGCCAACAGCATCGAAGTGGCACGGCGAGCGGAGATCGTCACAGACAGCGACCAAGTAGGCCTGCTGTACGGACCGCCCGCAGGCGCCGCTTCCTCCGGACTGCGGTTCAGCATCAGTTCCGACATCAACGAGATCGAGAGCATCACCGGCAGCCAGAGCTTCATCCCGGGCGTCATCACTGACGTGCCCGGGAAGTTCGGACTGCTCGGGCTGCTGGGCGCCGAGAGCCGTGTCCGCCTTCTCGAGAGCGGCCTGGCAACCGGCGAGCAGGCCGACGCAGCAGCCGAACTGGACGCGCTGCCCGACTCTGAGCGATCGATCCTGGGCGAGATCGAGCAGTTCTACCTGAGCGAAACCGCCAAGCACCGCGACCGTGGCGTGGTTGCAGTCTTCTCCACAGCGCCATGGTTCGAGCTGCGGCGCATGATGCGCGCCGCCGAGCGCATCGGCTGGTACCCCCGCTGGATCGCGAGCGACATTCAAGGGGCAACGCTGACCTTGACAGGCGCGCCTGCGGCGCAGGCAGACAACTTCTTCCTCTCGAGTGCGCGCCGCGCGGCGGGCGATGCTCAGGCCGAGTTGGATCGCGGATGCGTCAGCCTGCGCAATTCGGCCTTGGACGCGGCCCCGTTCGGGCATCGGCACCACACTGACGCTTGGAGCGTGCTCGTGGCGACATGCGATGCGCTCGACGTGGTCGCGAGCGCGCTGTCGCGGATCTCTGGGCCGTTCTCAACAGAAGCACTCGTCGAGCAGCTCGCCGCCACGCACTACGAGACCGGCTACGGGGGGCGGCTGGAGTTCGGGCCCAGCGACTTCTCAGGCGCCGACCGGTTCCGTGTCCTGCAGGCCGATCCCGACTGCGTTCTCGATGAGTGGGGATGCATGCGGGCCGTCACCGGCTGGCTGGAGCCTTCCGCTCAAGCGCCACGGGAGGACCGATGAAGCAGAAGCCGAGGTCAATGCGCATCGCCCGACATGCAGCGATGGCGGTGCTCGCCGCATCGGCTGTCGTGTGCGCCGCCTGCGGGGCCGGCGCAGGCGATCAGCCCTCCGGGGCAGCGTCGACACCCGACGCACAGACGCCAGATGCCGATGCGGACGTCATCCGCTTTGCGCTCCCCTCCGAACCGCTGTGGCAATGGCTGGGCGACTCCGGCGAGCTTGCCGAGTGGGAAGCAGCCCACGGTCTGCGCATCGAGGCCAGCCAGCCTTTCAAGCCGTTCACGGCATTGGTCAGCGGGCACGCGGACATCGTCCTGATCGACGCGCTTGACGTGCCGGTGTTCGCACGGGGTCTCGCCAGCGTCCCGGTCATCATCGGCCAGTACTCCAGCGACGGCTCGCTGGCGGCCACAAAGCGGACATCGCAGGCAACTGATCTTGCCGAGGTGGTGGAAGGCCGCATCGCGATGGAGAGCCAGCTCGGGTCGACCTTGCTGTGGTCGCTCATCGTGGAGCAGGCGCACGGACTCGACCTCAGCGACGGCAGCCGCGACTTCGAGCACGTCATCGCTGCATCCGTGGTTGCCGACACCGTCGAGGGCGGCGACGCCGACGCATGCATCTGCCAGCCGGACGACAGCGCTGCGGCGCTGAGCGCGGGAACGCTGCGGCCGATGTACGACGGCAGGTCGGCGGCGCAGATCTATGCCGAGATGCAGGGAACGCCCGACCGGCTTCCGCTCGGCAAGGTGTTTCTCGTTGAGCGCGAATGGCACCGCGCTCATCCCCAGGAGACGAGCGCCTTCTTGGACCTGTGGGAGACAGCCCTTGCGCACTGGCACACGAGCTACCCCGAGATCATCGCCGCCTATCCCGAGTTCCTGTCATTGCAGACCCAGGAGCACGTCGACTGGCTGACCCACCATGTGACCCGCAACAACTGGATCGCCCCGACGGTGCATCTCACCGAAGCCGACGCGCAGACCTACCAAGACGCCGTCGCCCGGCTCAAGGCGGGCGGACACCTGCCCGCTGACACCCAAGCACCGTCGGTCATCACCAACCGCCCCACTCCGGCAGGAGGTCAGTAGCTGTGGCGTACGACACCTCGGTCACCCCGGATGCCGTCGCCGATCTCTCGGCCCGCGAGATGCGCCGCTCGGTCATGAGCCGCTGGGGCCTGCGCGCCGGCGTGGTGATCGGCTGGCTGGCATTCATCGGCGTGTGGTACGTGTTCTCCGGCGCCGTGCTGGGGACCCAGCAGCTGCCGCCGCCGCACACCGTGGCCGCCGAGGCATGGCAGGTGGTGACCGGCGACGGCTTCGGCGCCACGCTGTGGGCGAGCCTGCTGCGGGTCATCGTCGGCTGCACCTTGGCGCTCTCGGCCAGCATCGTGCTGGGCATGGTGATCGCTTACAGCGCTTGGTGGCGGGGCCTGCTGGGAGTCCTGACGCGCTTCTTCGTGAGCATCCCTACAGTCGCCCTCGCAATCCTCGCGCTGATCCTGTTCGGGGTGTCGGGCCTCGGTCCGATGCTCACCGCAGCGCTGGTGGCCACGCCGTATGTGATGTCAAGCGTCGCGCAGGGACTCACCGGAGTAGACCGGCGCCTCATCGTCATGAGCGAGTCGTTCGGCCGCACACGCTCGCAGATCATCACTGGAGTGCTGCTGCCGTCGTCGGTGCTCGCGGTCATCGGCGGGGCGCGCCAGGCGTTCGCCTTGGCGTGGCGCATCACGCTGCTCACCGAGGTCTTCGCATCGTCGGACGGCGTCGGATTCCAGATCAGGCGCAGCTTCGAGAGCTACGACGTCCGCGGCCTGCTGGCTTGGACGGCATTGTTCATCGGATTGATGTTCATCTTCGAGAACTTCGTGTTCCGACAGCTCGAGCGTCGAGCGTTCGGCGGCGCGCACGTCTCACAGGCAACCGCGGAGTCGACCCAATGAGCTATGCAGCCGACCTGCCGACGGCACCCGAGTTCAGCCAAGCATCCGGAACGCCGCAGAGTGCACCTGCCCAGGCAGTGCACTGGACGCGCAAGCCATGGTTCATCAATGCCTTGGCTGTCGCGATCCTGCTGGTCGTGTGGCAATACCTCTACTCGGTCAACGAGCGTGTGCCCAGCATCGACGAGGTGGTCTCATTCCTCGGCGTGGAGCTGGGCGGCGGTTCGCACGGCGGCGTCAGTCGTGGCGAATTCTGGGGACCATTGAGCATCAGCTTGCAGCGATACGTCATCGGCTTGGCCATCGGCGTCCCGGTCGGCGGCCTGCTCGGCCTGCTGATCGGCGGTTCCCGCAGGTTCCGGTCGGTGCTGAACGACACCGTGCTGGTGCTGCTGGTGCTGCCGTCGGTGGTGTGGGCATTCGCCGCATCGCTGTGGTTCGGCATCGGCTCGACGGCTCCGGTGGTGGCAGTGGTGCTGACAGCAGTGCCGTTCATGGCGGTCAACCTGAGCTCGGGAATCCGAGGACTCGACCCGGGTCTCGCCCTGATGTCCGATGCGTTCCGTGTGCCGCGTCTGCGTCGTGCCACGCATCTGCTGGTAGGGGGCGCTCTGTCGAACGCAGTGACCGGAGTCCGCCTCGCATTCATGACGAGCTGGAACAGCCTTCTCATCGTGGAGTGGTTCGGCACCGCCTCGGGTGTCGGCTGGCGCGCCAAGCACTGGTACGACGCCCAGCGCTTCGAGGGCTTCGTTGCGTGGATTCTGCTGTTCGTCGTGTTCATCACGCTGCTGGACTGGCTCGTCCTGCGGCGTCTAGAGCACAGATCGACTCGCTGGCAGCAGCAGCCGACTCTGACCTTCGCCGAGGGCGAGGTCACATGAGGGTTCGTGTCCCCGCGTTCTCTGATGCGTACGGGCGAGAAAGGACGAAATGGCCACCATCCTGATCGAGAATCTCACCAAGGTGTACCCGCCGACCCCGACGTACCCACAGCAGGTGCAGGCGCTGGGCGGAGTATCCATGTCGGTGACCGGCAACGTGTTCGTAGCAGTGCTCGGCCCCTCGGGCAGCGGCAAGACGACGCTGCTCAATATCGTGGCAGGCGTAGAGGAACCGACTGCCGGCGCTGTGCGAGTGGTGCAAGACGGCGTGCCTGCGCAGGTCGGCTACGTGTTCCAAGAACCGCGCCTGCTGCCATGGCGCAGCGTGCTCGACAACATGCTGTACGTGCAGAACCGCAAGTCGGATCGGTCCAAACGCGAAGCCGAGTTCTACCTGTCGATGGTGGGCTTGAGCGATGTGGCTCATCTGTATCCCGCTCAGCTCTCAGCCGGCATGCAGCAGCGCGTCGGGATCGCTCGGGCATTTCTGGTGAACCCCGACGTGCTGCTGATGGACGAGCCGTTCAGCCATATGGATGCCCTCACCGGGCGATCGCTGCGCGACTACCTGCAGCGCATCTGGGCGCATACACGCAAGACAGCGCTGTTCGTGACCCACGATGTGGGCGAAGCAGTGGAGCTGGCCGACCGCATTCTGATGCTGCGCCCCGGTGGCGTGGTGTTCGACGACATCCCGGTGAACCTGCAGCGACCTCGCCGCCCCGACGACGCCGCCGTCCGTGCAGTCGAGACAGAAGTGCTGCGCCGATTCGACTCGATGGAAGCTGCAGTCCGGTTCGGAGACCAGCGGAACTAGGGCGTATGCCGCTGTGCGTGACAGCACACTCGAGGTCGGCATCGCGCAAGCACTGAATGCGGAGGCTGATGGCCTTTCAGCGATCGTGGTCGTGGGCAAAGCGACAGGCATCTTCGATGACTCCAGATTTCAGCTGTGCCTTCGGCAGCGCCCACCTGCCTGCTGCAAGCGAGTGGCTGCCCTGCTCAGGCGCTCAGCGGGCCACGGATGCGCCGACCATGTCCAAGAAGATCTGGTGAATGCGGTCGTCCGCCGTCAGCTCCGGGTGAAAGCTCGATACGAGGATCGACCCGGATCGGCACAGCACGGGAACCGGGTGGTGCTGCTCCAGCCCATCGGGGTCGTGCGCACACGTCGCTGATGCGTCCTGGAGGGTCGATCTGGGCGACACCGTTGCGAGCACCTCCACGCTGCTGCCGGTTCGCTCTACCCACGGCGCCCGGATGAACACAGCCTCGAACGGCTCGTCGAAACCTTCGGTGTCGAGGGGGGCCTCGAAACTGGCGACTTGGCGGCCGAATGCATTGCGGCGCACCGAGATGTCAATGGCGCCGAAGCAGCGCTGATCGGGTCGCCCGTCGAGTACCTCAGAGGCCAGCAGGATCATGCCGGCGCAGGTGCCGAAGGCCGGCATGCCGCCCGCGAGACGCTCTGCCAGCGGCTCGAACAGCCCGCTCGTGCCGAGCAGGTGCGACATGGTGGTCGATTCTCCGCCCGGGAGCGCTACAGCATCGACGCCGTCGAGGTCTGCGGACACGCGGATTTCGACAGATCTGGCGCCTGCGCGCCGGAAGGCCGCGACATGCTCGGCGGCAGCTCCCTGCAGCGCGACGACGCCGATCAGCGGCTGGCTGTCGCTCGCGGTCACCGTGGCGCTGCGATCCAGCGCTTACCAGCCGCGTTCGGCGAGCTTGGTTTCGAGGCCTTCCATCTCGAGACCCGGCATCGCACTGCCGAGACCACGGCTGACCTTCGCCACCACCGACGGGTCGCGGTAGTGGGTGGTGGCCTCCACGATGGCCTCGGCCCTCGGCCCCGGGTCTTCGCTCTTGAAGATGCCCGACCCGACGAACACCGCTTCGGCGCCGAGCTGCATCACCAGTGACGCGTCGGCTGGTGTCGCGATGCCGCCGGCGCAGAACAGGGGCACCGGCAGGCGTCCGGTCTCGGCGATCTCCTGTACCAGGCCGAGCGGCGACTGCATCTGCTTCGCCCAGTCGAACAGCTCGGCGGCATCGGCCTGGGTGATCTTGCGGATGTCGCCGGTGATGGCCCGCAGGTGGCGCACGGCCTCGACGATGTTGCCGGTGCCTGCCTCGCCCTTGGATCGGATCATGCAGGCGCCCTCGGAGATGCGCCGCAGCGCCTCGCCCAGGTTGGTGGCGCCGCAGACGAACGGGACGGTGAACGCCCACTTGTCGATGTGATGCGCCTCGTCTGCGGGTGTCAGCACCTCAGACTCGTCGATGTAGTCGACATCGAGGGATTCGAGCACCTGGGCCTCGCCGAAAT
>JAJEIW010000055.1 GCA_022828045.1 Acidimicrobiia bacterium
CCGCCTGTATGTGAGCTGGGGCCACCGCGTGACGGTGAGCGACACGGTCGAGTGGCTCGACCGCGAGCGCATCCCCTATCGCGACATCTGCTTCGTGGCCGACAAGGCGATGGTGAACGCTGACGCCTATATCGAAGACGCGCCGCACAATGTGATCGACATCCGTGCCGCAGGCGGGTACGCGATCACTTTCGACCAGCCCTACAACTCTCAGGTGGAAGGACCACGGGCCCTCGACTGGGCCGAAGCCGAAGAGATGGTGGTGGAGCTGCTGGCGAAGCACAGCGGCTACGTCTCGCGCCCGTTGCCCGGCATGGACGCCGGTTCAGATCGCCTGGAGTTGCGCACCCGGGACACCGCGTAAGCCGGCCGCATGACTGATTCCCCCACAGCACCGCCCGCGCCGATCGACGCGGCGACCGTCGTCGTCTTGCGCAACGGCACGCCCGCTGCTGCGCCAGGTCACGGATTTGACCCTGCGGCAAGCGACGCCCGAGCCCACATCGAGGTGCTCATGCTCCGGCGCAACTCACGGGGCTTCTTCGGCGGCATGTGGGTGTTCCCCGGCGGCCGGGTGGATCCGCCGGACCGTGACACGCCCGGTGATGTGGTGGCCGAGTGCGATCCCCGCATCGTCGTCGGCCCGCAAGGCCCGTTTGTCGCTGATCGACGCGGGTATCGCACTGCTGCCGTGCGCGAGGCCTCCGAGGAAGCAGGCATCGACCTGTCATCGGCCGAGCTCGTGCACTTCGCCCACTGGGTGCCGCCGCCGATCCGGCCCAAGCGATTCTCGACCCACTTCTTCGTGTGCGAGGCGCCGGACGGTCTGGGCGCCATACGCGTCGACGGCAGCGAGATCCTGGACTACGCCTGGGTCTCGCCCGCAGCGGCGCTGGCCCGGCGAGCCGCCGGCGAGATCGAGTTCGTCACGCCCACGTTCGTGACGCTCACCTGGCTGTCGGGCTTCACCCGCGCCGCCGACGTGCTGGCGTCGGTGGACGGGCACACCTGCTATCACACCGAGATCATCCGGGCGCCGGAGTCCGATCCTGGCCATGTCGCCGTGTATGTCGGCGATGCGGCCTTCCCCGATGGCGACCTCGACGCCCCCGGCCCACGTCGGCGCTGCGTCATGGTCCGCTCCGGCTGGCGCTGGGAGGAGCACGACGGCACCGCCGCCGCGGTGGCTTAGCCGCTGCGCAGCCCGCGCACTCGCGGAACGAGGCGCTCGATCTGATGCTCCTGGGACGGGCCGTCGGGGCCGCCGCCGGGTCGGGCAGCACGGAAGTCGATCGCTGCCTGGGTGGGCTCGGCGCCGAACGCCACCATCGCCAGAATGCCGATCACCGACGTGCGCGCCATGCCCGCCCCGCAGTGCACGAGCACGCCGTCGCCGCTGTCGAGAGAGCCGACGACTTCGCGCACCACCTCGAGCACCGCATCGTCGGCCGTGACACCGCCGTCGGGCGTGGGCAGCCACAGGGCATGCGGGCTGTCGGTGTCGCCCCCACGGGTGTCGAGCCATTCGCCGTACGCGGGATAGCGCAGCTCGATCTCGCGATCGGTCAACATGCATGCCAGCGTCGATGCCCCCACCCGGTCGAGCGCGGCGTCTGGATCGGGTCCGACGGCGGAGAAGTTCGTGACGAACAGTCGGCCTCGTGCCGGCGGCGACGGCAGCGGGATTTCGTCGATGCGGTGCTGCACGGCGCGAGCTACGAGTCGCCTCTGCGGAGCCTCGCGAAGCGACCCTTCGGTTCCTCGGGTGGCTCAGGCAACGGCGGCCATGCCTCGGCGAGCTCCTCCTGACCGGAGCAGCGCAAGGCTTCGAGTTCGTCGCGGCTGTAGGGCTCTGGCCGGGGGTCGAGCGCCCGGTAGCGGGCCTCCGCGCTGGCGAAGTTGTCGTCGGTGATCAGGCCGTCGATCAGCGTGGTCGGCTCCCAGGCCTCACGCGGGCCCAGGTAGATGTAACCGTCGGCCACGTCGCGCAGCCGCAGCGAGCTCTCCGCGCCGTCGGTCGAGCCCGTCACCTCGGTCATCGCGACGCTGCCGAGCGTGGACGCAGCCAAGTCCAGGCCGAAGCGGACCTCGGTGTTGCCCCTGCCCTCGGGCGATCGCGACACGAGCTCCTCGACCCGCTCGGTTGCTGCGGTGTCGGCGATGGTCCCGTGAATGACGACCCGCCGGCAGCCGTCGCCCATCCAGCGCCACAGGAGGTTCCCCACCGATGTCGTGGGCTTGCCGCCGGCCCATTCGACGAGCCTCGTCGTGGTGGCAGTGACGTTCATGTACACCAGCGCCCGCTCGCCCGATCGCAGCACCTCTGCGGTGAGCACGCTTGCAGCGTGGAATGCCGACATGTCGCGGTAGTGCCCGCCGAGCCACCAGTTCCGCAGGCCCTCCTCGGCGGCCGAACGGCCGTCGAGCAAGGCGGGATCCTCCACGTAGGTGGGCAACCCCAGCGCGACCATCCGGATAGGCCTGCGGTCGGCGTCACGGCGCTGCTCGGCTTGGTTGTGCTCCCAGACGGCACGCAGGACATCGGCATATTCCTGGTAGCCGAAGCCGGCGCCGAGCAGGTCGACGAACAGGTCGGCGCAGGCCCGCTCGTCCCATTCGGGCGCGTCTACCAGTGCGTCGAGCTCGGCTTGGCGGCGGGAGTTGGTGTACTCCCAGGCCAAGTTGGCGATGCCCTGGTCTGCCAGCTCGCTCAGCGCCCCGACCAGGAATTCGAGGTGCTGGCGCACCCCGACCTGGTCGCCGAGCATCACGATCTGGTGGCGCCCGCAGATGTCGCCGAGGTACTCGGCAGGAGACTGGAGCGCGGACGTGGGCCGCTCGTCGTCGGTGGGGGCTTCGGGCGGCACCGCCCATGAGTCTGCCCGGTTTGGAGCCCGAAGCTGACAGTCGCCCGGCTGGAACCGCTAGAGCACCTGTGTCCAAGCCAGCTCTGCTGCGGCGGCTGTTGCGGTGACCGCAGCCTCGAAATCGCCTGCGGTGGATCGGACATCGCGCAGAACTGGGTCGAGCGCGTACCGCCGCGCATGCTCCATGTGCATAGCCGGCACCGGCTCGGGAAGCGGGGTGGGCGCCCGCCGCTCGTAGTCGCGTTCGAGGTAGATCCAGCCGCTGGCCAGACCGCCGAGCGGTTCGCGGTCGAGGCTGGTGGTGCACCCCAGCCGGGCGGGCGGACCCCGGTCGACGTCGAATGCGAGCGGCACTTCGAGGTCGCCGTTCAGCGCGAACACGGTGTCGAGCACGCCGTCGGCGGCCAGCGCGTAGTCGCACAGCTCGCCGTCGGCGGGCAGTGCCTCGTGGATCAGCACGGTGACCGCGCGGTCCGCGATGGCCTCGTACACACGGTTGGCAGCACCTACCACCCGTCCGTCGACGACTTCGGCGTCGATGGCATCCCACACCTGGTGCGGCCGCCGCCGCACCCGTGTGAGGGCATGGGCGGTGCGTGTCAGCACAAGCGCGCGATGACCGGGCTCGACCACCTCGCTCAGCAGCACCTCGCTCATGTGCTGTGACACCGGGCCGCGGTCGCGCAGGTGCGGCCACGCATAAGCGCTGCGCAGGTCGGCCGTGTCGGTGACTGCGTCGAGGTCCAAGTCGTAGTCCAGCCCCAGCACTCGCATGGGGGCGGTGCCGGCGTCGGCGAAGCGACGGTTCACCTCCCACACCGCGCTCAGCACGTCGAGGTACTCGCGGTAGACGAAGTTGTGGCGGATGCCCCAGCGAAGGAGCGCCTCACGCGCGAGCACCTCGTCGAAACTGGCGCCGCAGACCACTGCGTCGAGCCGTGCCTGATCGTCGACGCAGGCGTATTCCATCGCCACGATGCCGACACCGGCGCGGTACGCCGCCGCGACGAGGTCTTGCAGAAACACACCGGCGCGGCGGGTCGGGGTGTGGTGACCCACGAAGACCACCTGGTGGCGCTCGAACAGATCGCTGACGTAGGTGAGGGGGTCGCTGCCGTGGTTCCTCAGCCAGTCGGCCAACTCGTCGAGCAGCACCGGCTGGATCGGCGGCAGCCCCCGGCGGTGCCGGTACAACGCGATCCGTTCGAGCAGTGCAGGGTCGCCTCGACGGTTCTCCACCTGCTCTGACAGTACCGTGTCGGGCCGTGGGAATGCGCTTGTACGACACCGCGCGGAAATCGGTCGTCGAGCTCGAGCTCGGCGACGACGTCGGCATGTACGTGTGCGGCATCACGCCCTATGACGCCACCCACCTGGGCCACGCTGCCACCTACCTGACCTATGACCTGCTGATCCGCCGGCTGGAAGATCTGGGCCACACGGTCACGATGGTGCGCAACTACACCGACGTGGACGACAGCATCCTGCCCAAGGCGGCCGAGCTCGGCGAGCAGTACCTGTCGCTGGCCGAACGGGAGATCAAACGCTTCGAAGCCGACATGGCGGCACTGGGGACACGGCCGGCGGCACACGAGCCACGGGCCACCCGATCCATCGACGACATGATCGCCATGATCACCGATCTGGTCGACGCCGGGCATGGGTATGTCTCCGGCGATCGTGTCTACTTCGACGTGAGCACGTTTGCCGAGTTCGGGAAGCTGTCGGGCTACAGCACCGGGGAGATGACGGCGCTCGCGGCCGAGCGCGGCGGCACGCCCGATGATCCACGCCAGCGCAACCCGCTCGACTTCGTGCTGTGGCAGGCCAGCGCAGACGGCGAGCCCTCGTGGCCGTCGCCGTTCGGACCGGGGCGACCGGGCTGGCACATCGAGTGCTCCGCCATGGGTTATGCGGCGCTGGGCGAGACCTTCGACATACATGGGGGAGGCGGCGACCTGATCTTTCCGCACCACGAGTGCGAGATCGCCCAGAGCGAGGCTGTGCATGGCGTCCCTCTGGCCCGCTACTGGATTCATGCGGGGCTGGTCTCCTACCAGGGGCACAAGATGTCGAAGTCGCTCGGCAACCTCGTGTTCATCTCAGAACTGCGGGCTCTCATCGATCCGCGGGCCATACGGCTGGCGCTGATGGCGCACCACTACCGCGGCGAATGGGAGTGGTTCGACTCTGAAGGACTCGCCGGCCAGCGCGACCTGGACACGCTGGTGAGCGCCGCGAACGGGGCGCCGCGAGGCGACGATGCTGCCCGAGGGTCATCGGGGCTGCTCGCGGAGGTGCAGGCTGTGCTCGATGACGATCTCAACGCACCGGCGGCGCACGCCGCGCTGCTCGACGCCGCGGCGACGATCGAGCGTGGCGCCGCAGGCGCCGCGCTGCGCTCGGAGCTGGCCGCTGCGGCGGCGCTGTGCGGAATCGACCTGGACAGCCCTCCCGTTGCAGGCGCTCCGTGAGGCCGGGCTTGGGGCTGCTGGGATGAGGTCGGCGGGGTGAGGTCGGCGAGATGACGACACTGGCCGTGGTCAACCAGAAGGGCGGAGTGGGCAAGACGACGGTCACGCTCGGTCTCGCCGAAGCGGCCTGCGCTGCGGGCCACAGCGTCTTGGTGGTCGACCTCGACCCGCAGTCCAACGCGTCGGCTGGCCTCGGTGTGTGGAATGCCTCGCCCGACATCGACAGCGTGCTCGCGGATGCTGCGCCCGCAGCGGCGCTGGCGGCCCTCGCCGACGCCGGCTGGCCTGACGGCGGTCCGTGCCCGCAGCTCCTGCCCGGCAGCTACGCGCTCGCGAGCCGCGAGCCCCAGATGGCCGCCGATCCGGTCGGAGCCCAGGATCGGCTGCGCATCGCGCTGGCTGGTGTGGGCCATGACCTCGTGCTGATCGACTGCCCTCCGTCGCTCGGCCTGCTGTGCATCAACGGCCTCTTCGCAGCCGATCGGGCAATTGTCGTGAGTGAGCCGGCCGCGTGGGCCGCCGACGGCGTCGACCTGGTGCGGTCGACGATCAACCGGGTCGCACAGCGCCAAGGCACGCCGACGGTCGCCGGCGTCGTGCTGAACCGCCTGGGGCGCACTCGCGACAACGCGTACTGGGCGCAGCAGCTAGCGGACCGCTTCGGCAGCGAGCTGCTGCCGTCGATTCCCCAGCGAGCTGCGATCGCCGAGGCCTCCGGTCAGTCGCTGCCGCTGCGCGCACTGGGACGTCGGCCGGGTGCTCCCGAGGCGGTGCTGGCCTTCGACGAGCTGTGGGCCGATCTCGAGCGTCGGCTGGGCTGAGGCGCACCACTACCCTCGGATTCAGCGAAGTTCCAGCATGGCGAATTACGACCCGAAACGACCTCGGCCCAGCATCGATGCGGCGGCGGCACTCCCCGGTGACGCACTCGCGGACGCGGAACCCGAGACGCCGTCGGCAGCACCGGGCGACGGCGCCGAGCACGATGCCGATCCGGCACCCGCGCCAGCGTCGCACCTGTTGCCGCGGCGGGCCGAACCGGTCGACCGGCGGCTGCTCGCAGCGTTCGGGGGTGCCGTTGCCGTCGGATGGCTGGCAGCGGCTGCGCTTGCATGGTGGCTGTGGCGTCGTTGGCGTCGGCAGCCCTGAACCATCCGCGCCCGCGATGACCGGATCGGCCACGCTGTGAATGTGGATCCTCACGCCGACGGCGTCGCTGTCGGCATTGCCCGCGATGTCGAGGTGCCCCGAAGCCTGAGCCCCTCGGGCGCGTCCACCTTCCGGCAGTGCAAACGGCGCTGGAAGTTCCGCTACATCGACAAGCGGCCCGATCCGCCGGGCGCGCCCGCACTGCGCGGCACCTTCGTGCATCACGTCCTCGAGGAACTGCTGGCGGCGGCGTCGGCTCATCGCACGCTCGAACGGGCTCGTGCCATCTGCCGTGACCAGTGGCCCGCACTGGCCGGCAACGCCGACTTCGCAGCGCTGGAGCTGTCAGCCGACGACGAGCGCGCCTTCCGGTGGAACGCCTGGCGCGACGTCGAGGGGTTCTTCGATCTGGTCGATCCCACCGGAGTCGATGTGGTCGACCGAGAGCGCGATCTGGTGGCGACGCTCGACGGTGTGCCGTTCCGCGGCATCGTGGACCTCGTGGACCGGGCGCCCGACGGTCTGCGGATCACCGACTACAAGACGGGTCGACCGCCGCGAGCGCGCTTCGTGGACAGCCGCCTGACACAGGTGTGGCTGTACGCGGCGGCGGCCGCCGCACTCGGAGACGAGGTGAGCGAGGTGCGGCTGCTGTACCTCGGCGAGACAGGCAACGGGCGTGACACCCGCAAGCCGGTCGAGATAGCGCGCTCGTTCGATCACGACGCCGTGCACGCTGCCGTTGACGAGCATCGCGTCACCTGGGACCGAATCGGGCAAGCCGCCGGCAGCGGCGAGTTCGAGCCGACCACCGGTCCGCTGTGCAGCTGGTGTCCCTATCGCGACGACTGCCCCGAAGGCCAGGTCGAGCACCTGCGGAGGAACGGGCTGGCTGCGTGAGCCAGCCCGCTGTCGGCGGCCTGGAAGGCGAGCAGTGCACGTCGGCACAGGCAGCGGCCATGCTGTACGCCGATCCTGCGAGAGGGAGCAGCGAGATGGAATACGAGCAGATCACTGTCACCGACCACGACGACGTGCGGGTGCTGACGCTGAACCGGCCCGAGAAGCTGAATGCGTGGACGCCGCGCATGCAGGCCGAGCTGGCTCACGCGGTGAAGGCCGGCAACGACGAGCCGTCGGTGGGAGCGTTCGTGATCACCGGCGCGGGCCGCGGTTTCTGCGCCGGGGCCGACATCTCCGAGGTCTTCGCCGCCCGCATCGATGCTGCTGACGGGGCGGGGACGAGCGTCGGGGAGGCCGCTTCGGGCGGCGATGCGGCGGCCGCTGACTGGGTGGAGCTGGTGCGAAGCTCCAAGCCGGTCGTGGCGGCCATCAATGGCGCATCCATCGGCGTCGGCCTCACGATGATCCTGCCGTCGGACTTCTTGGTCGCTCACAGCGAAGCCAAGATCTCGTGCCGGTTCGTCAAGATGGGAGTCACGCCCGAGTTGGCGTCGTCGCACATCCTGGTACAGCGGTGCGGGTGGGGCGCGGCCACCGATCTGGCACTGTCGGGGCGCATCGTGTCCGGCGCCGAAGCCCGCGAGATGGGCCTCGTGGACGAGGTGACCGAGGGCGATGTTCTGGCAGCAGCGCTCGACCGCGCCCGCAGCTACGCGGAGAATCCGCCCACGATGGTCCGGTTGACCAAGCATCTGCTCACCGCCAACGGAACCGATACCGATCTGCGCGCGGTGCAGCGCCGTGAACTGGACGCGCTCGACATCGCTCGTGCCTCCGACGACCACCGGGAGGCCGTGGCCGCGTTCTTGGAGAAGCGCCCGCCCAAGTTCCGTTGAGCGCCACATGAGGCCCCACGATCCGGCCGGCGCGCCGGGGCGCTGCGTGTCGCAACGTCATGCCTGAGCTTCCCGAGGTGGAGGTCGTCCGGCGGCAGCTCGAACGGCCATTGACGGGGCGGTGCATCGTCGAGGCGTGGGCTCACCCGTCGCGCAAGTTCGCTTCGGGTGCGGATGCGCTCGGCAGCGAGATCGAGACCTTGCGCCGGCGGGGCAAGTACCTCATCGCGGAGCTCGACTGCGGGCGCGAACTGGTCATCCATCTCGGCATGACGGGACGGCTGTGCTTCGCAGCGACTGCCCCAGGCCCCGATGTGCCCCCGATGCCCGCGGTCCAGCCTCGGGACGGGCCCGCGACCGAGGTCATGGAGGCTGCGGAGGTCACGCTCGCCGATCCCTACGTTCGGGCCTGGTGGCGCCTCGACAGCGGCGACGTGCTGTGCCTGCACGACGTTCGACGGTTCGGCCGGATCGCCGTGTGCGACCGTGGCGACTACAGGGAGTTGCCCACGCTCGCAGCCATGGGCCCCGAGCCGCTGGAGGAGGGCTTGGACGCAACCGCGTTCTGGCGGGCGAGCAGGCGGTCGAGCCAGCGCATCAAGACCCAGTTGCTGAACCAGCGGCTCATCGCAGGGGTCGGCAACATCTACGCTGACGAAGCACTGTTCCTGGCCGGCATCAACCCGGCGGCCCGGTCGGTCTCGAAACCGCGTGCTGAACGGCTGCTCGCAGCACTGCGTGACGTGCTGGCAGCCAGCATCGAGCGCGGCGGCAGCACGCTGCGCGACTACTACAGCCTCGAAGGAGCGGGCGACAATCAGAAATACTTCGTCTGCTACGGCCGCGCAGGCGAGCCGTGCGTTCGCTGCGGCACCGAACTGCGCCGCCGCGTGCTCGACCAGCGCTCGAGCACCTGGTGCCCCCGGTGCCAGCGGCGCTGAAGCAGCAGCGCGCCTGCTGACGCGGCAACGGGCTCGCTGGGGCGGGGCATACTGGCAGCGAGTCCATCGCGCGATCAGGGGTCGGTGTGGACAACGAACTGTGGCGGTGGGTGTGGGTCGCCATGACCATGGTGATGGGCATCGGCGAGATCTTCACTGCCGGCTTCTTCCTCCTGCCGTTCGCGCTCGGCGCCGCGCTCGCAGCGGCAGCGGCGTGGCTGGACCTGCACGGTGCCGTCCAGTGGCTGCTGTTCTTTGGCGGCACCGCGGTTTCGATGCTGGTGCTGCGCCGATTCATGGGCCGCCAGGACCGCCCCGACGACTTGCCGGTGGGGGCTAACCGCTATATCGGCATGGAGGCGAGGGTCATCGAAGACATCGATCTCGTCGCCAACACCGGACGTGTGCGCGTCGAATCGGACGAGTGGCGGGCCGTGGCCGAGAGCGGGCCGGTCGCCGAGGGCTCGTTGGTGCGCGTCACGGCACTGCACGGCACCAAGCTCGATGTCGAAGTCCTCGAACCGCCACCGCCCGACTACGTGCGTCGCGACGCCGCCGGCGCGGCGGCCTCCGAGGCGGTCGCAGCAGACGATGCCGACGAGGACGCAGCAGCCGAGTCCGCGTCGGACGTCGGTCAGCGCCAGCAAGCAGCCCAGCAAGCAGCCGAGCCCGAACCATCAAGGAGCGACTGATGGACAGCATCAACCCCGGAGTGATCCTCCTGGCAATCATCGCGCTCGCGATCTTCGTGATCGCGGCGAAGGGCCTGCGCATCGTGCGCCCCTTCGAGCAGGGCCTCATCGAGTTCCTGGGCAAGTACCGCATGACGGTCGAACCGGGCCTGCGCTTCGTGATCCCGTTCGTGCAGCGCATCTTGAAGGTGGACATGCGCGAGCAGGTCGTGGACGTGCCTCCCCAGGAGGTCATCACCAAGGACAATGTGGCGGTCACCGTCGACGCCGTCATCTACTACGAGCCCACCGATCCGGTGAAGCTGAAGTACGCGGTCGGCAATTTCATCATTGCCGTGACGAAGCTGGCGCAGACCAATCTCCGCAACGTGGTCGGCGATCTGCAGCTCGACGACGCGCTCGTGTCCCGTGAGGTCATCAACTCCAAGCTGCGGCAGATCCTCGACGATGCCACCGACAAGTGGGGCACCCGTGTGGTCCGCGTGGAGATCCAGCGGATCGAGCCGCCCGCCGATGTGACCACCGCGATGCACCGTCAGATGAAGGCCGAGCGCGACCGGCGTGCCGCAGTCACCGAAGCCGAGGGCGAGAAGCGTGCGGCGATCCTGCAGGCAGAGGGCGTGAAGCAGTCGCAGATCCTGCGGGCCGAGGGCGAGGCTGAGGCCATCAAGCGGGTGGCCGATGCCGACAAGTACCAGAAGCTCACGGTGGCCGAGGGCGAGGGCCAGGCCATCGAGCGGGTGTTCTTGGCGATCCACAACGGCGATCCCACTGACGACCTGATCGCGATCAAGTACCTCGAAGCGCTGCAGGGCGTTGCGGACGGTCAGGCCACCAAGATCTTCTTGCCGCTCGACACCAGCGGGGTACTCGGCGCTGTCGCCGCAATGGGCGAGATGTTCCGCGATCGCACCGCCGACGTCGCTTCCCCGAACGGGGCCGCAGAGGAGTAGCCCGCCATTGCTCCCGGCGGCGGGCTCTGCCTCCGAACCGGCGCGGTCGGCGAGCGGTCCAACGCGTAGGGTGCGCGGCCATGGCGTTGGGATTGCCGTCGGTGCTGGTCGGCTCGTGGACCGATGACGACGCCGCCACCGGGGTGACTGTGGTGCTCCCGCCGCCAGGCACTCTGGGCGCCATGGCCGTGCGCGGCGGTGCGCCCGGCACTCGCGAGGCCGCTGCACTGAGTTCGACGGGCGCTGGCGTCGAATGCCACGGGGTGGTGCTCTGCGGCAACAGCGTCTTCGGACTCTCTGCGGCGGACGGCGTCGTGCGCTGGTGCACCAGCCAGGGCCGTGGGCTCGACATTCGCGACAGCATCGTGCCGGTCGTGGGGGCGGCCGTCGTATACGACATCCAGTCTCCGGACAGCGAGCGTCCGACAGCGGCCGCGGGATGGGCTGCCTGTGAGGCCGCCAGCGCGGATGAGCCTGCCACCGGGCGGGTCGGCGTCGGGCGGGGCTGCACGATCGGCAAGGTTGCTGGTCGGGACTTCTCCGTGCCCGGCTGGCTGGGCGCTGCGGTGGAGCGTTCGGGCGATGTGGTCGTCGGCGCGCTGGTGGCGGTGAATGCCTTGGGCGACGTGATCGACTCTGACGGCACCGTGCTGGCCGGCTGCACGGCGCCGCCTGGGGCCGAGCGCTATCCGCATGACCCGGTCGAGGCGATACCCGGATTCACCGGGCGCGGCACCGAAGAGCCCGAGTCGCCCGAGCGTGGCAACACGACGATCGGCTGTCTCGTGACCAATGCCCGGCTCACCAAGCCAGAGGCCTGCCGAGCGGTCGATCTCGCGCACACCGGGATCGCCCGGGCAATCGAGCCGCCGCATACCAACTTCGACGGCGACGCGCTGTTCCTGCTCGCCACAGGCGAGGTCGACACGCAGCCTGACTTGGTGGCAATGCTGGCGGCTGCTGCCGTCGCCCGAGCAATCCGATCGGAAATCGTTTCCTGATCCGGCTGCGACTGTGGCAATCTGGTGGCACCAGAGAAAGGGGGTGGTCCAAGCAATGCCGAAACGCAACAGGACTCTGGAGGTGGCCGGGCGCTGAGGCGACCCGCTTCCGAGAAGGGGACGTCTCCATCAGGTGGCGACTCCAACCCGGACCACCGAACCCCACAA
>JAJEIW010000159.1 GCA_022828045.1 Acidimicrobiia bacterium
TGCCGCTCGACGGCCTGCGCGTCATCGATCTGTCATCGGTGTTCGCCGGGCCGCACTGCGCCCGCTACCTGGCCGACTTCGGTGCCGATGTCATCAAGGTGGAGCGGCCGGGCGGCGACACCGTCCGCAATATGGGATGGAAGGACGCACAGGGCGAGACCCTGTGGTGGCGGCTCGTCAATCGCAACAAGCGCTGCGTCACGCTCGACCTCAAAGCCGCCGACGACCTCGCGCTGCTGCGCCGGCTGCTCGCTGTCGCCGATGTGCTGGTGGAGAACTTCCGGCCCGGCAAGCTCGAAGCGCTCGGCCTGGTGCCCGACGAACTGATCGCAGCCAACCCGAAGCTGGTCGTCGTGCGGCTGACCGGCTTCGGCCAGGACGGCCCGTACCGGGACCGCCCCGGGTTCGCCACGCTCGCCGAGGCCATGAGCGGCTTCGCCTCGATGAACGGCGAGGCCGACGGTGCGCCGCTGCTGCCGCCGGTGGCGCTCACCGACGAGATCGCCGGCCTGGCCGGAGCGTTCGCGGCGATGGTTGCCCTGCGCAGCGGCGTCGGCCAGGTGGTCGACGTCAACCTGCTCGAGTCCATGTCGCAGGCGATGGGCCCGCTCATGACCGCATGGCACACCGAGGGTTACCTGCAGCCACGCCTCGGATCGGGCATCCCCTACAGCGTTCCCCGCGGCACCTACCAGGCGTCCGACGGCGGATGGCTGGCCGTCAGCAGTTCCACAGACTCGGTGGCTGCCAGGGTCATGGAGATGATCGGCATCGGCGACGACGAGCGATTCACCACCTTCGAGGGCCGCATGGTCCACCGCGCCGAGCTCGACGAGGCCATGGCCGACTGGGTGTCGCAGCGCACGCTCGCCGAAGCAGTCGAGGCATTCGAGGACGCTCAGGCCGCCGCGGCACCGGTCCTCGACATGAGCCAGCTAGCAGACGACCCCCACGCCAAAGCCCGCGAGGTGTTCGTGGAAGTGGACGGTCTCATGCAGCAGAACGTGATCGCCCGCCTCAGCGCCACACCCGGTCAAGTCGGCTGGACCGGCCGCAAAGAAGGCGCCGACAACCACTCCCTAGCCAACATCTCCGACGACACCGACCCCTGGCCCGCTCCCTAGCTGTCTGCGGACGGGATCGGCGCCACACCTTTCAGCTTCAGCAACACCCAGCGCCCAGCCTTCATCAGCGGGTACGTGAAGCGTGAGATCAGCGGCGAGCTGAACGCCAGCCGGTTGAACTTGTTGAAAGCACCATGATCGGTCGACAGCAGCGCGAGCACATGCAGCGCTTCATGGCCGACGTAGTGCCGGTCGCCGATCTTCACCACCATCCCGTCGTTCAGGTCGTGCGGCAGCCGCCGGACTTCGTCGACGATCGGCCCGCCTTGGCGCGCATCGACCAGCACGAACTCGCCGACCGTCTCCTGCAGCCGCAGGTACTGGGCGTAGTTGTTGCACATCGGGCACTCGCCGTCGTACACCAGCCAGACCCGATCGGTCTGCTGCGGCCGTTGCGAGCGCTGCCGGCGTTTCATGATGCGGAACGGTATGCCCACGAGCGGCAGTGACCGCACGGTCCCCGACACCGAGAACCGAGCTGGTGCAAGCGGCGACAGCAACAGGAACAGGCCCAGCATGACGATGTTGAGCGAGAACGAGATGTTCATGAGCCAGTCGCTGGTGATGTGGAACAGCATCAGCACGGCCCCGAACAGCCGGTGCAGGCGAGGCCGGAACACCACCAGCAGCGCGAAGAGCTCGATGTACAGCGTCAGCCACCACATCGACTGCGCCAGCCAGTTGTGCTGCGCCACGAACGGCAGCAGGATCGGGATGTTGTCTGCTTCGAGCAGCGCCCGATCCAGCAGGATCCTCGACATCGCGTCGGTTGAGAACACCTCGAGGCGGCTGTGCCACAGCTTCCAGAAACCCGACAGCGTGTACGACAGCAGGATCAGGCCCTGCGCAAACCACAGGACGGTGAGGCACGAGAGTACGTTCTTGCGGGCCATGCGGCTGCCCTCGTCGCGCCGCGGCAGGAACAGCAGCGCAAAGCCGACGAACAGGATGACGTGCGAGCCGTGATTGATGGCGCCGTAGGAATTGGCGAGCGCCACGTGCAGCAGCAGGTAGCCGAAGCTGCCCAGCCGCCACAGCAAGAACCTTGGGAACCCAGCCGCTGCGATGGCAATGAGCAGCCCGACCACCGTGACGACGCGGTCGTGTGCGAACCAGCCCCCTCCGGTCAGCCACTGCACGGCGTCGATCGGCCACAGCGGCGCGGTAGGCGGCCGTCCCATGTAGGCGTGCGCGAACTGCAGCCCTGAGGTGCCGATGTTGAACGCAAGGAACAGGTAGTAGAAGCGGCTGAGCATGACCACATCGGTCGCCGCCCGGGTCAGCTCAGCAGGCGAGCGACGCTCGACCTCGCCGGCCTGCAGGACCGACCTCCGCATCCAGCGCATCGACCGGCGCGCCAGCACCACGCCTACTCCGCGCCCGCCGCCGGCCCGATGCGGCCGGTCTGGGTGTTCCACTGGCCGATGACGGCGACGGGCCGGTAGAAGTCGGTCCTGAGCGCGGTTCCGTCAGCGAGATCGTCGACCCCGTCCCGAACATCACGCAGGTCAACCTCGGCCTCGACGATGCTGAAATCGATGCTGCGATCGCCGAGCGCTTGCCGCACGATCGGAACCAGCACGTCGCGCACTGTCTCGTCGCACGGGTCGCCCCGGCGGCACGCCTAGGCCGTGGTGCTCAGCACCTTCCAGTCCCGGATGTCCGTGCTCGGGATCAGGTAGTAGTCGCCCTCGACCGGCTCACCGTCGATCGCGTCGATGGCCAGGCCGAACTCGGTTGTCTCCCAGTCGGGGACATGCGCGAAGAGCTTCCACTTGAAGAACGGGAACACCTCGGTGTGGTCATCCTCGAGCACCCCGTTGAGCGGGATCATGACGAGATAGAGAACGAAGAACGCCGGAATCAGCAGCTTGGCAAGCCGGAATCGGTTCTTCAGCAATGAACTCGCACCTCTGAAACCTGCAACTCAGCGACCCAACCGACCAATAGCCCATTCAGGCCGAGCCGGCGCGCGACCGCTCGGCCAGGCCGGCGATGTCGGCCATGATCGCGGCCAGCTCGAAGTCCTTCGGGGTGTAGACCGCGGCCACCCCCGCGTCCCGCAGTGCCTGATGGTCTGCGGGCGGGATGATGCCGCCGACGACCACCGGTGCGCTCACGCCCTCAGCGTCGAGGCACGCCAGCACCTCGGGCACCAGCTCCAGGTGCGACCCCGACAGGATCGACAGGCCCACCACGTCCACGTCCTCGTCACGTGCCGTTGCGGCAATGTGGCTCGGGGTCAGCCGGATGCCCTCGTACACCACTTCCATGCCGGCGTCGCGCGCCGCGACCGCCACCTGCTCGGCGCCATTGGAATGTCCGTCGAGGCCCGGCTTGGCAACCAGCACCCTGGGCGGCCCGCCCTTCATCGCCGCGCACCGCTGGGCCACGGTCGCCAGCGCTGTTCCCTTCGACACCCGCCCCGCAGCGGCGCCGCCTAAGCCAGTCGGTGCACGAAACTCGCCGAACACCTCGCGCAGCGCTTGGGCCCACTCGCCGGTCGTCACCCCGGCATGGGCGGCCTCGATGCTCGGTCCCATGATGTTCATATCGCCCGATGCGGCCACCCGCAGGTCGTCCAGGGCTGCGACGACCCGGTTCGAGTCGCGTGCGGCCCGCCAGCGTTCGAGATCGGCAACCAGCTCGGCTTCGACCTCGGGATCCACCCGCAGGATCGACTCGTCGCCCTCCAGCGGCGACGGCGCCGTCTCGGTGAACTCGTTCACCCCGACCACGGTCAGCTCGCTGGCCTCGATCTGGCGAACCCGCTCGGTGTGGCTCGCCACCAGGCGG
>JAJEIW010000019.1 GCA_022828045.1 Acidimicrobiia bacterium
GAGCGCGCATGATGAAACCGGCCTCCACGGTCGTCAGGTCAAGGACGACCCCACCAATACACCGGGGAACCAGACGACCCGTGGACGGCCACCTATTGACGCGGCCTCCAAGTTTCGCTGACGAGTATACGACCGCGAGAGTCCGATCATGAAGCCGCCTAGCGACTTGCCATTGGGCCGCCATCGAGCCATGGCGGCCCCGACGACTGCGCATATCGCGGCAACTGCGATACCAGTTGGCCTAGACACAGCAAACGCGAGGGTGAGAAGCGTCATGGTCGCCGCCGCGCCGATGCCGACGATTACGACGGTCAGAGACATGCTGTGCACGTTGCCCTGATCAGCCCGCTTTTCACCTGGACGCTCCACACACGCCATAGTAGAAATAGGACGTTCAAGCCCTCCCGACACGTCACGGATATCGCTGGACGCTGCCCCGGGTCCTTGTTTGACGCTTCTGTTGACAACCTCCTCTTCAGCATTTGTTTCCGGTAAGTGCCAGTAACGGGGCTAGGGTCCCGGCCCTGTGAAGTCGGACGTAGTCGAGCGGCGCAGGCAAGAGGAGGCGCCAACAGGCACTGAAGGATTCCGCTGGTTCTCCGCGGACACGCTCGATGCCACTTCGGGGGATCTCGCCGCCGAGACGCGTCGGGCCTATTTGGGACGGCTGCGTTGGGTCGAAGCCGAGCTGAACGGCGAGCCACTGACTGACATGTCGCTCAGCGAATTGCTGGCCGACATGGCACATGACGGCAAGTCATCGTCGATGCTCGCGCAAACAGTCGCAGCCGTTCGATTCGTTGCGCGCCGCCTCGGCCAATCCGACCCGGTTGGACCGCGATGCGAGATCGTGCTGCGAACGAATCGAAGATCGACAGGTCCGCCGCGACAAGTCGCCGCCGTCGACTGGGCAGACGCGGATGCCGCAGCGGATGCGGCCTGCGAACGCGGGGACGCGATCGGGCTGCGCAACGCCGCGGTTATCGCCGTCATGAGCGACGCCCTGCTGCGCGTGAGCGAAGCTGCCGCTCTCGATGCAGCGGACATCCACCGCGGCGGCGACGGCTCGGGCCATGCCGATGTCCGGCGATCAAAGACAGATCAAGAGAACAATGGCGTGTCGCTGTATTTGCGCCGGATGACGATGACTCGCATCGATGCGTGGCTCGACGCGGCAGCTATCGATGGCGGAGCGCTCTTCCGGCGCATACGCCGGGGCGGACACGTGACTGCTGTTCGGTTGACGCCTCGGAGCATCCGATCGATCATCACCGAGAGCGCGGCAGCTATCGGCATCGAGGGTGCTTCGGGTCACTCGCTGCGCATCGGAGTTGCCCAATCACTCATCCGATCCGGTGCACAACTGCCAGAGGCGATGCTCGCAGGGCGATGGCAGAGCCCTGCGATGCTCACCCGCTACGCCCGAGCGGATCTGGCAGGGCGCGGAGCAGTCGCCCGCATGCGGCCCGACTGCCCGAATCAATAGCCTCGGGCGAGCGAGGGGGGCGCCATGACGTCAGCACGCGACTACGACGACATTCCCGGGACCTACGTCTTCGACGGCCGCCGATCGCAGCAGGGCTACCACCTCAACATGTTCTGCATGAGCCTCAATGACGAGGCCAACCGGGAGCGTTTCCGGGCAGACGAAGCGACCTACCTGGACGGCTTCGACCTGACACCGCAACAGCGCACAGCAGTGTTCGAACGGGACTGGCTCGGCCTGCTGCAGCTCGGCGGGAACATCTACTACACATTCAAGCTGGCGATCTTCGACGGTCTGTCGATGCAGGATGTCGGCGGCGCCATGTCGGGCATCAGCGGTGGGGAGTTCGCACAGATGATGATCGACGGGGGCCGCTCGATCGAGGACAACCGCCGCGTCGAAGAGTCGACAGGAACGCGCAGCTCCGCGGGACAGACCTCATGACCGCCGTCGTGGGCGGTATCGGCACTTCGCACGTCCCCGCAGTCGGGGCGGCCATCGACAATGACAAGCAGCACGAGTCCTACTGGCGCCCGTACTTCGACAAGATCCAGCCTGCTCGCGAGTGGATGGCCGCCGAACAGCCAGACGTCTGCATCATCGTCTACAACGACCATGCCTCGGCCTTCTCGCTGCGGCTCATCCCCACCTTCGCCCTCGGTGTGGC
Source organism: Acidimicrobiia bacterium (assembly GCA_022828045.1). Lineage (GTDB taxonomy): Bacteria > Actinomycetota > Acidimicrobiia > Acidimicrobiales > Poriferisodalaceae > Poriferisodalis. The sequence continues at coordinate 2,154 of JAJEIW010000019.1, forward strand.
GGCCGAGTTCCAGCCGGCCGACGAGGGCTACGGCCCCCGGCAAGTTCCGGCCGCACAGGGCCATCCCGAGCTGGCGTGGCATCTCGCCGAATCGCTCATCGGCGACGAATTCGACATCACCATCGTCAACGAGATGGACGTCGACCACGGCCTGACAGTGCCGCTCTCGGTGATGTACGGCGAGCCCGAGGAGTGGCCGTGCCGTATCATCCCGATCTGCGTCAACGTGATCCAGTACCCGCCGCCGTCGGGCAAGCGATGCCTCAGCCTCGGGCGGGCCATCCGGCGGGCGCTGGACAGCTACGAAGGCTCCGATGCGGAGGGGCTGCGGGTTGCCGTCTTCGGCACGGGCGGCATGTCGCACCAGCTCCAAGGCGAACGAGCCGGCCTGGTCAACCCCGCGTTCGACATAGCGTTCATGGACGAGCTGATCGCCGAGCCCGATGTCAGCTGCCTGCGACCCCACGCCGAGTACATCCGCGAGGCGGGCTCAGAAGGCATCGAGCTGGTGATGTGGTTCGTGATGCGCGGCGTGCTCGACGATGAGGTCGAAGAAGTGTTCCGCATGAACCACGTGCCCACCTCCAACACCAGCAACGGCCTGCTGATCCTGCAGAACGCCCAATAGCGCAGGCGTCAGCCCTAGCTCTCCAGCGGCAGGCCCACGTACTGCTCGGCGAAGGCGCTCTGCGCCGATGACGACGTAGACAGGTGGTACAGCTCCTGCTCCTGCGCTCGCTGATCGAAGTCGCTCATGTCAGGGAAGCGGTGCAGCAGCATCGTGAGCGACCAGCTGAACCGCATCGCCCCCCACACCCGGCGCAGCGCCGTCTCTGAGTAGCTGTCGAGGTAGCCGTCGTCGCCCCGCAGGTAGTGGTCCGCAAAGGCCCGAGCCAGGTAGTGCACGTCGGAGATCGCCAAGTTCAGGCCCTTGGCGCCGGTGGGGGGCACGATGTGCGCAGCATCGCCGACCAGGAACAGATTGCCGTAACGCATCGGCTCGGAGGCGAAGCTGCGCAGCGGTGCTATCGACTTCTCGATCGAAGGCCCGGTCTGGATCTGCGCCGCCTTGTCCGCCGGGATGCGAGCCAGCAGCTCGGTCCAGAAGCGATCGTCAGACCAGTCGTCGACCGTGTCAGTAAGCGGGCACTGCACGTAGTAGCGGCTCAGCATCGGGTTGCGCATGCTGCACAGCGCGAAGCCCCGCTGATGGTTGGCATACAGCAGGTGCCGCAGCGGCGGGGTCTCGGACAGGATGCCGAGCCAGCCGAAGGGATAGACCTTCTCGAACTCGGTGCGGACGCTGTCGGGCATGGCGGTGCGGCTGACGCCGTGGAAGCCGTCGCACCCCGCCACGAAATCGCAGTCGATGCGCTCGGAAACGCCGTTGGCGATGAAGGTCACACAGGGCCGGCCGGTGGGGTCGCTGATCGCGACGTCCTGCGCCTCGAAGATGATCGTGTTGCCGGCTGCGTCTGCCGCCTCGTAGAGATCTTCCTGGATATTCGTCTGGCCGTAGGCCATCATCCGCCGCCCGATCAGCTCCTGCGAGTCGATCGACAGCATCTCCGAGCCGCGCCAGGCGATGTTGATCGTGTCGTGGACCTGTCCCTCGCGGTCCATGCGGTCGCCCAGCCCCGCCTCGCGGAGGATCTCCACCGAGCCCCATTCCAAGACGCCGGCACGGATGCGGGCCAGCACGTAGGCACGCGACTGCTGCTCGACCACGACGTGTTCGACGCCTGCTCTGCCCAGCAAGTGCGACAGCAGCGTCCCTGCCGGACCGGCGCCCACGATGACGACCTGTGTCTTCATTGCCATGTCCGCATCGCCGATTCGAGTTCGGGGTCTGTGCGAGTGAGGATCGTCAGCCTCGCATCGCTGCGAGCCGTTGCTGGATCCCGGCGATGAAGCCGTCGTAATCCTGCGCCTTCGTCTGAAACATGCCCAGCGGCTGAGGCGACGGCAGTATCAGGAAGCGCTCGTCAGCGAGGCCTTCGACCACAGCGTCGACCACCTCATCGACGGTCAGCGGATCCACCATGCCCGCGCCGAAGTGGTCGATCATCGGCGTGTCGACAATTGTGGGACACAGGCAGCTCACCTTGATCTGCGGCCCGTGGTTGATCGCCAGCCACTCCGCCACGCCGATCGCAGCGTGCTTGGACACCGCATAGTTGAACGACACCGGCCCGGTGATGAGCCCGGCTGCCGAGCCGGTGATCATCAGCGAGCCGCCGCCTCGCTCGGCCATATGAGGGATCACCGCGCGCGCCGCATGCACAGGACCCATCACATTGACCGCCATGTTGAGATCCCAGTGCGCTAGCGGCGTGTCGAGCCCGCCGCCGATGCCGACGCCGGCGTTGGCGCAGAACAGGTCGATGTGGCCCATGGCGTCGATCGCGGATGCCACTAGGGCATCAACCGAGCCCTGATCGGCAACGTCGCAGGTCACAGCCGTGCCACCGATATCCCCGGCGACGGCTCGTGCGCCATCACCGTCCACATCAGACACCACGACATGGGCGCCGAGCGACGCGAATCGCTCGCACATTCCCCTTCCGATGCCCGACGCGCCGCCGGTCACGACGATGCTGCTGCGGTCGATCTCCATGAACTGCCCCCGTCCTGGTTTGCACGCCGGAGGCTAGTCCTGCACAAGCCTTCTAGCCGGTGACTAGAACGGTGCGCCTGACGCGGGCGCTAGGCGACGTAGTCGGGGCGGAAACTGGGGTCGGCGCAGGCGATCATCATCTCGGCGAGAACGTCGCTCATGTCTTGGCGCAAGCCAGCCGTGGCGGGGTCGGTCCAGCGGTTCTCGAGCTCGTCGGGGTCGGCGGACAGGTCGTACAGCTCGCCGTAGTCCAGATTCTGGTAGCGGGTCATGCGTGCGTCCGCGGTGAGCACGGTGCGCATGCGCGGCTGCACGCCAGCACGCAACCCGTCGCGGATCTGGTCTTCCTCGATGAGCAGTGTTTCGCGAAGTCCCGCTGCTGGGTCGCGCAGCGCCGGCACCATGCTGCGGCCTTGCGAGCCGTAGTAGCTGTCGACGCCGCACAGCTCGAGGATCGTCTCGCCCAGGTCCACCGAGTTCACCATCGCCTGCGTGCGACCCGTCCCCAGCGACGGGCCGGCGACGGTGAGCGGCACCCGGATGCACCCGCCGTAGTGCGCGTACATCTTCAGGATCAGGCCGTGGTCGCCGAACATGTCGCCGTGATCGGAGGTGAAGATCACCACGGTGTTGTCGGCTTGGTCGCTTCGCTCGAGCTCAGCCAGCACCGTGGCAATGCCGTCGTCGATCAGCGCAATGGCCCCGTACTCTGCAGCCGCCGCGTGACGGAACTGCCGCTCGTCGGGCGACTGCAGCATCGGGGCTGCATTGAGCTGGCCCCGCTGGGACGTGATGCGGCGCAGGTGCTCGGGCGAGCGGTCGTGCGGGTCCCAGAACGTCGCGGGCAACTCCATATCGGCCGGGCTGAACATGTCGGCGTAGCGGCCGGGCGGGGTGAACGGGTAGTGCGGGTCGGGATAGGAGCACTGCAGGAACCACGGCTCAGGCTCCGCGGCTCGCTCGGCGATCCATGCCGCCGTGCGCTCGGTGACATAGGTGGTACGGCGTGCCAGCGTAGTTCTTGGACGTGGGCTGGTCCCGATTTCTAGTCGCTGACTAGGCTGGGATTGCGGGAAGGTCACAGCGCGAAGGAATGAAACATGCCGAACATCACTCCTCTGGAACTCGACGAAGTCGGCGACGACGTGCGCGAGCACCTCGAACGGCTCGCCGAACGCACGGGCTATGTCTCCCAAGCCCAGCTGACCTTGGCCCACCGGCCCCAGGTGATGCACGCCGTCGCGGCCCTGCAGCAGGCGGTCGGCGGGTCGGCGACGGTTCCCCGCAGCACGATGTTCCTGGTGGCCGAGATGGCCTCCAAGGTTGCCGGCTGCCGCCACTGCCAGTCGCATGTGGCCAAGAATCTGCATCAGCAGGGCGTGGATCTGGACAAGATCCGAGCGATCTGGGACTACGAGAACTCCGACCTGTTCGACGAGCGCGAACGCGCGGCGCTCGACTTGGCGGCTGCCGCGGCCCAGGTGCCCAGCATGGCCACGGCCGAGCACTTCAAGCGGCTGCGCGAGGTGGGCTACAGCGAGGCCGAATTGGTCGACATCATGGCGATGATCTCGCTGTTCGGCTTCATGAACCGCTGGAACGACGGCGTCGCGACCCGCACCGAGGATGCCCCGGCGACGTTTGCGCTGGAGCACCTAGGCGATCTGGACTTCGACTTGGACAAGCACCGGGGCGACGGCTGATGGCCGAGGCCGCGGCTGAGACCGAACGTCAGGCCTTCCTGGACTGGCGCGAGGACGGCACCAGCGAACGGGCCACGCTTGGCGGGCGATACGGCGGCGCCATGGGCATCAATCACGTCGTGCTCAGCGTGCGCGACATGGAGGCGTCTCACGACTTCTACACGAGGGTGTGGCGACTCGAGCACTGCGGCACCCAGGGCGGACCCGACAGCGGTCGCTGGCTGCGCTTCTACCGCTCGCACGGCAACACCCATCACGACCTCGCGCTGACGCCGGTGCCCGATCCCGATGCGTGGCCGCTGCCCGGCGACGGGCTCGCGCCCCGCTCCCCTGGCCTGAACCACTTCGCCTGGACCTACACCGGCATCGAGTCGTGGAGACAGCAGGCTCGCCACATCGTCAAGTCCGGCTGGCCGGTGGAGTTCCGCATGGAGCACGGCATGAGCCACAGCATCTACGTGCGCAATCCTGACGGCTTCATCACCGAGGCGCTCTTCGAGTTCCCCCGCGAGTACTGGATCGACAACATCGAAGCTGCCCTGCACTACCGGCGGATCATCACACCCGACGAGGCCGACTACCTCGATCCGGTCGAGGGCGACTACCCCCGATTCACCGCCGACGGCGTCAAGAACCGCACACCCGACGGTCGCAAGCTCGCCTGAGCGGGAAGCCCGGGCCCGAGCGGCCCGCGAGCGCAGCGAGCCAGAGCGGGAAGCACAGGGCGGCACCGGGCGCTCAGGCCCCGAGCGCCTGCTCGTCCACGAGGCGGGCTGACACGTGTGCCAGGCGCGTCCGCACCGCGGACAGATCGGCCGCTTCGAACGGATTTGCAGCAGCGCCCGACAGGGCCTCAGCAAGCCCGTGCTCGGCGATGTCCCGGAACAAGCCCCAGCCCAACCGCATGCTGTGTACCGCCGCGACCTGCGCGTGAACCGCGGGATCGCTCGACGCCAGGCCCAGCGTGCGGCTCAGGGCCCTGACCATTTCCGTGATGACCGGCGACGAGGAAGGGTCGCTGCCGGGCCACGCGCCAGTCATCGCGAGGTGGCCGAGGGTGCGCCACAACGGCGGACGCTCCTCTGGGTCGAACGGCACCGGGAATCGCTGCCCGCCTTCCATCCCGACCTGCACGAAACGTCCCGCCTCCCGCCGGACGGCGGACGCGATGAGCGCTTCCTTCGACCCGAAGTAGTGGTGGATCTGGCCGTGATTCACTCCGGCCGTGGCGGCAATCTCCTTTGCCGTCACCTCCGTCGGCGACCGGTCGGCGAGCAAGTCCCGGACGGCATCGAGCAGGCGGGCCTGCACTGCTTCGGGTCCGCGCCCCGCATGCGGAGCGGCAGAGGGCGGGTCGTTGCGTGCTGTCGGGATTTGGGCGATATCGACTGCCGCCGGCAGAGACCGGTCCACCAGCCGTGACGAACGCTCCGCCAGCTCGGATCGCATTGTGCGGCGATCGAGATCGAACTCCTCGAGCGAGACCTCGAAGACGTCACGGAACACCCACCAGCCGCGCTGCAAGGCGTAGACCGCCGCCACCTCGGCGAGCACGCCGATCGAAGTCGGCGGCTCGCCGGCATCGGCTGCCCGGCTCTCGATCATGGCTGCGAACAGCGGGGACGGCTCGAAAGGAGGCTGCCGCCACGCGTCGGTCGACGCGAGGTACGCGAGCCCTCGCCACTCGTCGGGTCGCTCCTCGGTGCGGATCGGCAGCGGGAACCGGTGCCCCCCGCCAAAAAGCTCGTCCCGCACCCGCTCCGCGCCCGCCACCATCGCCGCTGCGACGAGCCCGTCCTTCGAGCCGAAGTAGTGATGGACCTGGCCGTGATTGACACCAGCGAGGCTGGCAGTCTCCTTGAGCGAGATCTCCGTCGGCGGCCGAACGCGCACGAGCTCGCGGAAGGTTGCGATGAGCTGAGCCATCACGAACTCGGGTCCCCGGCCGAGGTTCACGTGTGCAGTCCAACGATCACTGGGCTACAGCAGGAAGCCGCCGTCGAGCCGTCCCGCCAGTCACCAACACCGCCTTGCCCGCAAAGCGTCCGCTCAGCACGTGCCGAAACTAGCTGACAACTAGATTCTTCGATGTGGAGACACCCGGAGGCGACCTGCTGCCCCCGGTCGACCACGGTGTCTTGCCCCAGTCTCTGTCGTGAGCCGATGAAGGAGGCGATTCATGACAGGCTCGGCAAACGGAGCCGGTTGCAACTTCCTGCTCATCACCTCCGACCAGCACAACCCGTTCATCTGCGGCTACGCCGGCAGCCCGGTGACCACACCGGCACTCGATCAGATGGCCGCGAGCGGTATCACGTTCACCGCCGCATACACCAATGACCCCGTATGCATGCCCGCACGGGCCACCTTGGCCTCCGGCCGGTACGGCTCCGCTACCGCGAACTACGACAACGGCACGCCCTACGCCGGTGACGAAGCGGAAAGCTGGGGTCACCGGCTGTCGGCACAGGGCAGGGCAGCGGTCACGTTCGGAAAGCTGCACTTCGCACCCGAGGGCGACAGCGGTTACCAGACTCACTTGCCGCTGCAGGCATCTCGCGGCTACGGAGCGGCATTGATGGGCTGGGCCCGGGGCAACGCACCGGTCAACGACATGATGGTGCGCCACGCTCTCGACGCCCGAGCAGGGCGGGCCGAGTACGCCGACTACGACCGGCATACTACCCGCAGCGCATGCCGCCTCATGAAGAACGTGATGTACGACGCATCGGCGCGGGTGCCGTTCGTGATGACTGGTCCTGGCGTCGACGCGGGCACCGTCTGCTCCGCTCCGGTGTCCCTAGCGGATGTGTTCCCTACCGTGCTGGCGGTCACCGGCACGCAGTCAGCAGCAGCCGACGCCGACCTGCCGGGCGCTTCGCTGCTCAAGTTGGCTGGATCGGCTCCGGACGAGCGCGCCGTGTTCTCCGAGTACCACGGACCGTCCTCGACGGCGGCGTCTTACATGGTCCGAAAGGGTCGCCACAACCTGGTGACTCACATGCACCCGGACGCCGCGAACCAGTTGTTCGACATGGTCGCCGATGCGTTCGAACTGGCCGACTTGATCGATGACCCGGCCATGGATGCCGTTGTCGCCGATCTGAATGACGAGCTCCGGACGATCGTGGACCCGGAGGCGCTCGATGCAGAGATCCGCGCAACGCAGGTCGCCGAACTCGAACGTGTCGGCGGTGCAGACCGTCTGAGACCGCCGCCTGTGTCGCCGCGCGCTGCCTACGGCACGATCGCGCTGGACTGGTCGATCCCGCCGCCGGAGATCATGGCCGAGGTCGCCGATGCCTCTTAGCCGAAGTCGTAGAGCGTCTCGGGATTGCTGACCAGGATCTGGTTGCGGATCGTCTCGTCTGGTGCGAACGCCGCCAGCAGGTCCACGAGATCGCCGTCATCGGGCATGTGACGCACATTGGGATGCGGCCAGTCGGTGCCCCACAGGATGCGGTCGGGCGCGGCCGCGATGAGCGCCTGGGCGAAGGGCACGACGTCGTCATAGGGCAGGGTGCCGCCAGCGGTGAGCCGCTCGGCACCCGACACCTTCACCCACGCCCGCTCGTCGCGCAACAGTTCGAGCAGGGCTTCGAACGGCTCCTGGCCGAGGCCGCCCGATGCGTCGACACGGGCCATGTGGTCGATCACGTACGGGCACGGCATGCGGTCGAGCAGATCTGCGAACGACGGCAGGTCCTTCGCATCGAAGTGCAGCACGATGTGCCAGCCGAAGGGCTGCACGCGGTCGACCAGCCGCCAGAACACGTCGAGGTCGGGTGCGCCGCCGAGGTGGGCGACGAAATTGAAGCGGGTGCCGCGCACGCCGGCCTCGTGCAACGCGCCGATATCGGCGTCGCTGAACGACTCGTCGATCATGGCGACACCGGCGTAGCGGCCCCGGCCCCGGATGAGTGCGTCGACCATGGCGGCGTTGTCGGTGCCGTGACAGCTCGCCTGCACGAACACCGCCCGCGACAGCCCGAGGCCCTCTTGCAGCACCTCGAAGTCATCGATGCCGGCATCCGGCGGCGTGTAGGTGGCCTCGGGGGCGAACGGGAACCGGTTCGCGGGGCCGAAGATGTGACAGTGGGCGTCGGTTGCCCCCGGCGGCGGCGTGAACGCCGTCGGCGCGTGGGGCGAGGGGTGCGGCGGCAGGATCGTGGGTGCCGTCATGCGCTGCCTCCCGGTGACGCACTCGGCGAAAACGCGGGGTTCTTGGGAAAGACGACACCGTCGAAGAGCTTCCGGGCAGTTCGAACGATGCCGGACCGTCCCACGACTGGGCCGGCAGGGCCATCAGCCAGCTCCACGCGGGCGGCGAAGGTGCCTGTCGGGTGCTCGATCTGCACCAGGTCGGGATCAATCCCGGCGTTGAGCAACTCCGAGCCAACGCCTCCCCGCAGCCGCAGCGCGGTTGCCACGCTGACGGCGCCCAGCACGCCGATGGCCTCGTGGCAGCGGCGCGGGATGAACGTGCGTGTGCAGATGCTGCCGCCCGCCCGCGGAGCCGACACCAGCGACATCTTCGGCACGGTTGTGGCCCTGACGTCGCCCAGGTTCATCAGCTCTCCGGCATGCAGGCGGATGGCCTCCAGCCGCTCGGTGAAGTGCTGGTCGGCTTCCAGTTCGGCTGGCGTCTCGTCGCCTGCGATGCCGAGATCCGCGGCCCGCAGGACGACGGTCGGCATGCCGTTGTCGATGCAGGTCGCTTCGACGCCGTCGATCACGTCGGCGACGGCACCGCTTGGCAGGAGCGCTCCGCAGGTCGAGCCCGCTGTGTCCTCGAAGTCGAGCCGGACTTCGGCCGCCGTCCCGGGCACTCCCGAGATCGCCGTGTCGCCGTCATACGAGGGAGCACCGGCATCGAGCGGGAACGTGGCCGTGGCCACCGAGTCGCTGTTGACCATGCGGATGCGGACCTGGGCGCGATCGCCGCTGGCGGCGATGAGCCGGCGTTCCACTGCGAACTGCCCAACGCCAGCCAGCAGGTTGCCGCAGTTCTGCTGATCGCTGACTGAGCCGTCGGCCACGCCGACCTGCAGGAACAGGTAGTCCAAGTCGATCTCGGGAACCGATGACGGAGACACCACCGCCACCTTGGATGTCAGCGGGTGCGCGCCGCCGATGCCGTCGATCTGGCGCGGGTCGGGCGAGCCCATGACCTCTGCCAGCAGCAGGTCACGCTCGTCAGGGTCGTCGGGCAACTCGTCGGCCACGAAGTAGGCACCCTTGGAGGTGCCGCCCCGCATGACCATGCAGCGAACGCCGCCGGGCATCGAGCCGCGTCAGCCTTGACGCTCGATGCGGGGGGCGGAGCCGGCCTCGAGCACGACCTTGTCGAGATCCTTGGCCACCAGCAGATCGCCGGTGTAGCCGTTGGCGCGGATCTGGTCCACGTAGTGCTGCTCAGTGACGGCTGAGCCGAGCGCAGGCGCGAGGTTGTTCGCTGGGGCAGGGATGAGGTGCGTCAGCACCAGCGTCGGGACCCCCAGCTCGGCCGCTTGGGCGCCGATCAGATTGGTGTCGGCGTGGTAGTCGAGGATGAAATAACGGAACGGCGGGCCTTGCCTGATCACGTCGAACAGCATCGCCTCGTAGACCAGCACGTCGGCTCCCGCAGCAAGCTCGGCCATCTCGTCGCAGACCCGGGTGTCGCCGCTGATGACCACATCGCCGTCCGGGGTGGACACGCGGTACCCGACTGCGGGCAGCACCGGCTCGTGGCGCACCGGCCCGGCGCTGACCACCACGTCGCCGCAGCGCCACACCTCGGTCGGCGAGGTGGGCGGGTCGAAGGCGATCAACTCCATCTCGACGGGCCTGGAGCGAGCGGAGTGCTCAGCGCGCACCTCGATGTCGTGACGCCATGGATTGGTCATCTCGCTGACGTAATCGACGGCAGGTCCCTTGGGCACAACGACCTGCATGGGCGTGAAGTCGTCTCCGCGGGCCATGACCCAGTGGCTCAGCACCAGATCAGCCAGCCCGGTCAGGTGGTCGCTGTGGTGATGCGTCACGAACACGGCGGTGAGCTGCAGGTTCCACATGCCGACTGCAGCCAGCCGTGGCACCGTCGCCCGCCCGACGTCGAACTGCATCGTGACGTCGCCGCTGCGGACCAGCACTCCGGGCCCCGCACGGTTGCCATCGGGAATCGGCGAGCCCGTCCCGGTGATGATCACTTCGGTGGTCACTGCCTGTCCCCTCCCCGGCACCGCATGCTGAGGCTTTCGTGACGTCGACGCCGCATCTCTCGTCGACTTCTAGTCAACCCACTCGACGCCGATGTCGATCAGCTTCTGGCGAAGCCCGGACATGTCGAGTCCCAGCTCGCCAGCTTGCAGCCGGGCGCGGGCTTGTTCTTCGTTCGCGAGGCGGGCGTTGGACTGCTCGAGCGCCCAGGCCGCTTCGCTGCGGGGCACCGCAACGACTCCGTCGTCGTCGGCGCAGACGACGTCGCCCGGCTCGACGATGACGCCGTTGATGCTGATCGGCACGTTCACCGAACCCGGGGTGTTCTTGACCGTGCCTTCGCAGGAGACGTGGCGGGTCCACACGCAGAAGCCCATTGCCCGCAGATCCATCGTGTCACGCACCCCGGCATCCATCACCAGGCCTACGACGCCGCGGGCCATGAGCGACGACGCCAGCAGATCGCCGAACATGCCGTGAGTGGAGGGCGCTGTGTTGGTGACCACCAGGATGTCGCCCGGCTGGCAGACCTCGACGGCGGCGTGGATCATGATGTTGTCGCCGGGATGGGACCGCACGGTGACCGCCGATCCGCCAACCTTCGTGCCCTGCTGGATCGGTCGCAGCTCGGGGCCGAGATAGCCACGGCGGCCGATGGCCTCGTGCACGGTGGCGGTGCCGGCGTCGCCCAGACCCGCGATGACATCGGGGTCGGCGCGCTCGATGGTGCGCTTCACGATGTGTCGGGCTGCCATCATCCCTCCTGATCTGCTGCTGGAGCGGCGCTGCGCTGGGCGTTCAGGGCGCCAGCCAGCCGCGGATACACCCGCAGCGCATTCTCGCTGAAGATCATGCTGCGGGCCTCATCGGTGACGTCGGCAGCGTCGATGTAGCGCTTGGTGTCGTCGAAGTTGAAGCCCGTGGTGGGGTCGATGCCCTGCACAGCGCCGACCATCTCCGACGCGAACAGGATGTTCTCGGGCGGAATCACCTCGACGAGCGTGTCGATGCCGGGCTGGTGGTACACGCACGTGTCGAAGAACACGTTCCCCAGCAGCAGCTCGTCGAGCGGCCGCAGGCCCATGTCCTGGGCCATGCCCCGGAATCTGCCCCAGTGGTACGGCACTGCTCCCCCGCCGTGGGGAATGACGAAACGCAGGTCGGGGTGGTCCGCGAACAGATCGCTCATCATCATCTGGACGAACGCCGTGGTGTCAGCGCCCAGGTAGTGCGAGCTGGTGGCGTGGAAGTTCGGGTTGCAGGTGCCGCTGACATGGATCATTCCCGGCACGTCCAGCTCGGCCATGGCCTCCCACAGCGGCCACCAGTAACGGTCGTTCAACGGCGGGCCGGTCCAGAATCCGCCGGAGGGGTCGGGGCTGACATTGCAGCCGATGAAGCCCATCTCTTCGACGCAACGGCGCAGCTCACGCACAGAGCTGTCGATCGCCACGCCGGGCGACTGGGGGAGCTGGCAGACCGCCACGAAGTTCTCCGGGAACAGGTCGCAGACGCGGCGGATGAGGTCGTTGCAGTGCTCTGACCAGAAGCGCGACGTGTGCTCGTTGCCCTCGTGGTGACCCATCCACGACGCCCGCGGCGAGAAGATCGTCAGGTCCGAACCGCGCTCACGCTGCAGTCGCAGCTGGTTGCGCTCGATGCTGCTGCGGATCTCGTCGTCGCTGATGTCGAGCACGCCCTTCGCGCCGACATGGCCCGGATCGGCATCCAGCGCCGACCGCTGCGCGTCGCGATACTCACCGAGTTGGGGCGGGGCCGTCGTGTAATGCCCGTGACAGTCGATGATCGCCTGAGCTCTCACGTGGACCTCACCTCCGCGGGCCATTCTTCACGGCGAGTCTTGCTGATCTGCCATCGTGCGATCCGAGAGGCAATTCTAGTCGTTGACTAGAACACGGGAGCGTGGCGTTGCGGGATCGACGCCGAGGGTCGTCGATGGTCGGCGCAGGTGCCGATCTGCGAGGCTATGCCCGCCATGAGCCCCCCCCCCCCCTAGCCGCTGCCCCTCGAACCGTTGCAGAAGCCTTCCTGGCCGCGCTGGCCGAACGTGGAGTGGAGTGGGTGTTCGGCAATGCCGGTACCGATTTCGCCCCTGTCATCGAGGCGCTGGCGGCGAACGCCGAGGGACCGCTGACGATGCCGAAGGCGGCTGAGATCCTTCACGAGACCGTCGCGACGTCAATGGCGCAGCTGGCGGTGTACCCCGAAGGCGCCGCCGCCCGTTCGGTGACGATGCCGCTCAGCGCCGTCGACCCCGCGCCCGATTATCCCAAGTTCATCGAGGCGTACGGAGGTCACGGCGAGCACGTCGACGATCCCGCCGAGCTGCACCCGGCACTCGAACGAGCCGTCGACATCTGCCGCTCAGGCCGCCAAGCCCTCGTCTCGGTCCACGTCTCCTATCCCGACGCCGCCATCCACTGACCTCGACAAGAATGCGTTGGGCGCTACCGGATGTCGAAGAAGCCGACGCCGGATGCCCTCAGTACGTGCCGCCGAGCTTGCGGTGATCCCAGGACAGGGTCTTGGTGGCGTGCACCTTCACTGCAACCCGTTTGGGCGCTGAGGCGCGGGCGTCTTCCAAGTCGAGCTTGTAGCGGTCGCTCATCGACTCCGCCAAGGCCAGCACGGAGTCGATGTCGTCGACGATCTCGCCAGTGCCTTGGATCGACACGCCCCTCAGCTCTGCATAGTTGGTGCCCGAGTCGACGAGCATCGAGATGGTGCTGTCGCGCTTGAGGTTCTTCGTCTTCTGCGCCTTGTTGTATGTCCAGAAGGCGGGGACGCCATCGAGGAAACCGTAGTTCATGGCCACGAGGTGGATGGTCCCGCCTGGGCCGATGGTTCCGATGGTGCAGAGATGCGGCTCGCTGAGATACGCCCGCGTCTCCGCTTCGGTCATCTCGATCATGCTGCGACGCGACATTCAGCGACTCCTTCCTTCTGACTGACGAGGTAGTTCGACGTTCCCGGTGCTAGCGCTCGGCGGGACTCAGGGTACGAATACCACTGATGACAAGGTCGGCGACCGCGGGTCACGCTCGACCGCCGCAACCGGGGCGAGGTTGTCCATAGCGGTGTTGGCGTAACTGACGATGATGAAGCAGCGGAGCCGTTCGAGCTCGGCCCCCGAACACCTATGCGACGTCCAAGTAGTGGCGCAACGCCTTGCGGATGATGTCGCTGGTGGTGGTGCCTGACTCCGCAGCTGCTCGGGAGACTCGATCCCGCAGCTCTGGATCTATGCGCACGGGGACAACATCTGCCGGCCCGGATCCCAGCGGCGGGCGACCTCGACGGCGCTCCTTCAGAGCCTCGACGTCGTATTCCGCTGACTCGACTTCCTCCGCAAGAGCATCGAGGTCGCTATTGCTCAGAAGGCGGCCGGATCGGGTGCGTCGCGTCGTCACGAGTCGTCTGCGCTTTCTGGCGGAAGCAGTTCATAGAAGGAAGGCCGCAGTCGCATCGCGTGAATCACCATCTCAACGCCGTCGTCGAGCTCAAGCCATATGACTTCCAGATAATTCCCCGCGTGGTCCG
>JAJEIW010000142.1 GCA_022828045.1 Acidimicrobiia bacterium
TGTCCGGGCCCCACCGCCTGGGGGCCCTCAGCGAAGCCCGAGCCCGCAGCGAACCCCGCGACGCAGGCGTGATAGGACCCCAGCAGCTCCCCCACCGAGGCGAGCTCGCCTGCGCCCAGCCGCCAGCACTCGGCATCGGCCAGCACCCACCCCTCGACCCAGCAGAGCACCATCGACCCGTCAGGCTCGGTACCGAGATACCGGGGAGCGCCGTCAGAGCGGCCCGAACTGTTGACGTATCGCGGCCACGGTGCGAGGAAGACCCACGTCTCGCAGCCGTTCGAGGAGTTCTTCGAACGTCATTGCAGGTCTTGTAAGCGCACGAGCCTGATCCTTGATGACGCCGATGGCTCGAGCGGGCGCGAGTTCGAGCACATTCATCACGAACTCATCAGGGCTCTGCGCCTCAATGTCGAACGGTGCCAGCAATTCGTCAGGGAAGTGACGCAGATTGGCGGTCACGATCACTTGAGCGTTGCAGACGATGGCAGCCGCCAGGACATGGCGATCTGCTGCGTCCGGTAGTTCCAATCCCTCTATAGCGGCTCGTAGCCGGTGACCTGCGCATCGGCGATGGCGTTGTTCATCAATTCACGCGTCCGGCCCAGCTTGTCGGTCAGCTCGGGCTGGTCGCGGATGATCGCCGAGAACGCCTCATCGAGGATCTGATCAGTCCACTTTGCTTGAAACAACCGAGACTGACCAAGCCTCACCAGAAGATCACGCAGCGACCCCGGATACAGGACGTTGGCGTCGTACAAGGCGACGAACGCCATGGCCGTTAGTAGCTCAGCGCGATCTCTTGAGCCTCACGAGTGAGCTCATCAGCGATCTCTCGCCGCATCGCCTCATCGCGGCGCTTGTACTCGACCAGGTCGACCAGCAGCACCTTGCGCCGGTTGCCGACGCGCCGGTACGGGATCGCCCGCTCATCGAGCAGCTTGACGAGGTACGGCCGACTCACATTCAAAAGGTCCGCTGCCTGTTGTGTTGTGAGCTCTGCATGCACCGGAGCGACCGTGACTGCGTTTCCATTCGCCAGTTCAGCGAGAACGTCGACAAAAAACCGGAATGCCACCGAGGGAACGACTATCTGAGTCGCTCCGTCAGGATCCTCGCTCACGAGCTGCACGTGCGTCGTCGGCGTTGGATGCGCCCTGAGGAACTCCGTCAACTGCTCAACAGCGTCAGCAGCTTGCTCGGCTCCATGCTCGTCAAGCAGTTCGAGCTCCCTGACTGATCCTTGTGCCATTGGTGCACCTCCTCGGACCGCTGGCGCCTTTCGGGCAGGGTATCAGAGTATCATTATTTTCGCAATATTCGAAACGGTCGAATCTCAAGTGCTATTCGCAATTTTCGAACACCACGCGTGTAAGCTGGCCTTGAGCCGAACGATAGGTGACACCCGGTGAGCAGAAACGGACATCTCCGCTCCACAGCACCAACGTCGCATGAGGCACGACCCCTCCCGTCGCTGGATCACCCCGGACTCAGCGACGCACGCCTGCTTCCGGACGCTGGCTTCGCCGCTTGCTGGGATGCCGTGGTACTGCCCGACGGAGACAAGAATCGAATCGCTCAGACGGTTGCGGCCGGATTCGTCCTTCGCCGCAGCATTGCATTCGAGCGTCTGCCTCTGCATGGCGTGGTCCTCCTCGTTGGACCACCAGGTGCCGGCAAGACCACCCTCGCTCGAGGATTGGCAGACCGCCTCGCCAAGCTCATCTCCGGAGCCGGCCAGTTCGCCTATCTCGAGATTGACGCCCACACCTTGGCGAGCTCGTCGTTGGGGCGAAGCCAGCAGGCAGTTCAACAGCTGTTCGACACCACCATTGGCGAGGCGGCCGCCGGAGGACCCCTTGTGGTGCTGCTCGATGAGGTCGAGACGATTGCAACAGATCGCGTTCAACTGAGCTTCGACACCAACCCCGCCGACGTTCATCGAGCAGTGGACGCAGCCCTCATCGGGCTCGACCGGATCGCGCGTACTTGCCGAGACGTCCTATTCGTGGCCACATCTAACTTTCCAACAGCGATCGATGGCGCACTCATGAGCCGGGCCGACCTCGTGTTGCCGGTCGATCTTCCAACACTTCAGGCCCGCAAGGACATCCTCGCCGACACGATTACCGCACTCGCCAAGGCATTCCCACGAGCGCGGCGCTTGCTCGTCGATGACCTCCTCGATCAGGCTGCAGCCGCCGCTGAAGGGCTCGACGGTCGTCAGCTCCGCAAAGTCATCGCCGCTGCGGCCGGCCGCAGCGCGGTGTCGACCGTCGATCCCGGCGAGATCACGCTCGACAATCTCCTAGTCGCTATCGGCGAGGCCGCAAGGGGGACGCCATGACGACGGTCGCTCGTCGAATCGCGTCGACACCGGTTCGCACCGCCACAGACACTTGGGCGCTCATTCGTGACATCGTCAGCGTTGCCGGTCTAAACGTTGCGCAACAACTTGAACTCGCAGCCAATACGGCGTGCATGCTGATCGCAGAAGAGCACACCAAGACCGACCCGATCGTAATCACCGGCTGCGGGCCGCAGATCCGCATTTACACGCTCCATGGCAACGACGCGATCGACGGCTCCACGGTCAATGAACAGCCTCTCACCATCACAGCGGACGACGATTGGCGGCTGTCGATTCCGGCGAGTGGGGCCGACTATGAGCTGGCCAGGGCAGTGTTTGCAGACTTCGTTCACGTAGCCGTCTACGACCCAGCCGCGACACCCACAGACAAGTCACTCGCGAAACAGCCTGTCGGTCACAAACCGCTGACCATCGATCTCAGCGCATTGGAGACATGACATGGCAACTGCAGTACAGGTCAACGTCCACACCTATGCCACGACCCACGTCGCCACGAATCTCATCCGCAGCCTCAAGCAGCTGGTGGTCGGCTGTGGGCTCGACGCCGCCAAGCTCGTAGGCGAATGGCGGACCCTCGAACGCGGCGTCGCGACATGGCTCGGCAGCGGCCATCTCGAACGTCTCATTCTTGAGATTTATTCAAGATCAAGCGGCAGGTTGATCCGACGCTTCGACTTCGACATTGACTACGGATACAACCCTGGTGGGGACGGCGACCTGTGGATCGACCCTGACACCGTCGCCTATGCGCTCAAGAAAAGCGGGGAACTTCCTGCGAACTGCACATACGACATCCTCGCTCAAACCGCCGCCGGGCGGCCTGACGTCGATGGCTGGAGCACAGGCGCGCTGCGCTCGACCAGCGGACTCACGCGGCGCAGCGTCGGCGCGAGCGTTGGCGGCGGCAACCTCGGCGCTTCTCTCGGCGTTTGGAAGTAGGTCCACGTGCTCTCGATACCCGAAGCATTTGCCAAGTTCAAGAACCGGCTCGAACTCAGCGACACCGAGCAATCCGACGCCTCGAGCCGCCAACAACGAATCCGCAAGGTCATGGACAACGAGTTCGACGTCGATCATGACTTCCTCACCGGCTCCTACAGTCGCCATACCAAGACCAAGCCTCTCCACGACGTCGACATCTTCGTTCAGCTCGGAAGCGCCGAAGCGCACTACCAAGATCAACACCCCGACAGCATCCTGGCATCGGTGCGGACGGCCCTCGCCGCCGAGTACGGCGAACAGCGCGTGGCTCTTCAACGACGATCGGTGCGAGTCGATTTCGGCGTCAAGCTTGTCGACGACCTCACCGGTGCCGTTATGTCCTTCGACGTCACTCCTGCCTTCGGAAATGGTGGGCACTACCTCATCCCCGACCGCACGATCGGCGACTGGATGCCGACTGACCCTCGGGTTCATGCCGTCAAGGCCACGGCCGCCAACGCTGCTTTCGGCGGCCATTGGAAACCGGTCGTCAAGATGATCAAGAAGTGGAACGAGCACCACGACAAGCCGATCAAGCCCTCGTTCCTCATCGAGGTCATGTCGCTCGAAATCGTCGCGGACTGGGGTGGTTCCTACCCATGTGAACTCAAGGCCTGGTTCGCTACCGCGATCGATGCGATTGACCAGACCTGGGATGACCCTGCTGGCCTCGGCCACCCCGTGAGTGATCGCATGACCGCCGACGCCGGTCAGCGAGCTACGGCTCGCCTCGCGCTCAAACAAGCCGAAGCCGCCTGTACGAGCGCCCTAAATCACGATCGTGCTGGCCGTACCGGGGCTGCTCTCGACGTGTGGCAACAACTCTTCGGCCCGGCGTTTGCCAAGAGCTGAGGGCCGATGGAGTCACCTGTAGCGATGGTCAGCTATGCCTCGATTGATGGTGCAGCCGCCGAACTCATCCACGACGAGTTAGCACTTCGCGGTTTCCGAGTGATTCAGGATCGCTACAGCTTCAGCGACGGCAGCCGAATCCCCACCAACATGACCAGCGCTGTTGACACTTGCGATGTCTTCGTCGCCTACCTCACCCCGAGCAGTCTCTACTTGGATCGTGCGGGCGAGCAGCCGCGGCCCGCGCTCGTTGGCGAGCTACGGCCTGCTCTGCGACGGCGCCGCGAGAATCTCAAACCCGGAGTCGTTGACACCCCGGTCATTCTCTTACTCGCCCACGGTCTCGGAGACCGCAGCACCGCCGCAGAGACCATCCGCCGCCACACTGGCGAGGACGTCGCCAGTCTCTGGACTATCTCCCTCGATCAAACCACACCCCACATCACACAGCAGGAAGCGGCGCTCGTCGCCGAAAACGCTCGCAAAGCCCTCACGGATCGCCAGCCTCCAGCCGTGCCAATCGATTTGTTCGTCGCGACCCGCGGAACAACACCGCCGCCACGCAGCCTCAGCGTTGACGGCACTCGCCTGCTCGGCGGTGATCGCAACATGGTCGGCACGGCTAGTTGGACGAGGCTCTTGGATGCACTAAATGGAGTTGCGGCGGTGCTTGCGGCAACAATCACCGATCACCGCGTCACCATCGACCTCCGATGCCACCTCAGCGCCGCTTTCGCGACTGGCCGAGTCTTTCATCAGGCCACTAGATGGTTGCCCACGTTCAGCACCCGGCATGGTCCTATTGGTCCCGCCGATGACGATCTTGAGTCTCGCCTCCAGGGAGAATTCGACCACTACAACGAATACGGTGACCTCATTGTCGACATCGATCTGCTCGGCCACAACGTCGCGGATCTCACCAGCCAGCTGGCCGCGAGCCTGCCACCAGTCGGCGGCCGGGTCAGCTTGGTTCGTCGGGACTCAGGCAGCGACCTCCTGCCGGCCGAAGTGGCCGGTTCCGCGCGCAGGGCCGCAAACCTCATCCGCAAGGCCCACGCCGTCCTCCGTCCCAGCAAGATCCACCTGACGCAGGCCGCTCCGGCCGCATTCGCTGCGCTGCTTGGTCATCAGCTCACAGCCCTTGACGCAGATGTCACCTGCTATGAACTTGACGGCGCCCAATACACGGCGGCCTTGACGGTCCCCCATGTGACTCCGTAGCACGTGTGGTGCACTCGGTGACCATCCGTTGTCGACGCACCTAGGCCACAGTCAACCAACGGCACCACCAACCGGTCGACAACGTCCCCGGGCCTGGCGGTTACGAGCCGACAACGAAAGTGGGGGTATAGCCGCGCCCGATGCCGAGATGCTCGTAGACCGTCGTCGTGCGCAGTGCGTTCCAGCGGTGCCCCAGCAGCAATGCAAGCGCACCGGGTGTCGCCAGAAAGAGGTGAATGTGCTCGGCGCGAGTGTCGATGAGCGCTCGGCCAATGGCGTGGCGGACTGAGATGGCCATGGTGGCTGCGCTGGCAGAACTGCCGATCGCTGTCTGGCTTGGCCCGCTACTGGGAGTGATTGACGTGAACGTACCGATCGGGAGTTCTGCGGTCTCGATGTGCTTGAGTGCCTCGTCATGCGGGTCAGTGGCAATGCCGACCGCGATTGCCAGGTCGGGGCCTAGGCCTGTCTCGGTGTTGTTCGTCTGCACCAGACTTCCGTTGCCGTGAGTGCTGGAAGGGGCGGCGTCCTCGCTGGCCCACGCGTCTTGTCCCTCCATGGCGGCAACTTCGAATCCGCGGACATGACGGAAAGCTGCGCCTGCAGCAAACCAGACGGGCAGCCGCATCGCCCCGCGGATGAGCACACGTCCCACGCCGCGGCCCCGCAGCCGTTCGGCAGCTTCGGTGATCTCAGTGTTGATCGCTTGCCATTGGGCCGGGTCGTGGAGTTCCCGACGTAGATGCGGGTCGTGGCCCCGGTACTTGTTGACGAAGTGGATCACTTCTGCGGCGTCGTCTCGGTGAGGGTCGTCGTCGATGGCCTCGATGACGACGAGCGCGCCTGGTGGGCGGCGACGTCCGACGCGTTCCTCTGCGCGGTCGCGGAACTCGGCGATGGTGAGCCGTCGATCTCGTTGCTGCACCCATTCGCGGACAAGTCCGTGAGCGGAGTCGAGTGCACGTTGGTCGTCGTTCAGGCCCGCCGCGATCATGAGTACTCGGGCGCGTTTCTCTTCGTCTGGAAAGGACCGGCTCGTGCTGAACCTCAAGCTTTCGAGGAAGCGGACAAGTTCGCCTTCGTCGATTTCCAGATGTTCGGCCCAATGCCGGCGGCCCTCGTCGGCTTCGCTTCGTCGGATGTCAGGCACGAGTCGGCCTGTGCGCCGGTCCAGCAGGCGCATCACTGAGTCGCCAGGATCGATTTCGCGGTCTGTGACCAAACACATGTCCGGCGCACGCGTCCCCACCGAGAGCTGGCGATAGCTGTCGTAGAACTTCTTGAGGAGACTCTTGCCGCCGGCACCCTGTTTCGCCGTTAGCCACCGATGGCCGACCGGCGTCTTCGCATCAACGGCGTGCTTGACCTGCGTGTACTCGGCGCTGCCGTCGGCTCGCTCGACAACGACATCGTCGACGTTGCCACTATCTGGGCGTTCAACGGTGACGGCGACGACGTCGGGCTCCATGAGCAAGGCGTACGGCGACGCTCGGTCGTACCTGTCGCATCAGCTCTTGCCACAGTCGCGCCCCGTCGCTGCTCAGCGATTCGACCTCGCCACGGATCATCCGATCCTTTTCGACCTTGCTCCATGTCGGAGTTGTGGCGAGCGGTGAGCAGATGTCCGTGTGCAGAACGGTGGAAGGCTGTCGATTCGGTCCCTCGGTCTCGTAACTTGCGTCAAGCGCCGCTAGCAGCGGTCTGAAGTGCCGGAACCAGTCCCAGTGTGGGTCGCCACTGAAGTAGCGAGCCAGCGCATTGAGGTAGCCCCTCGGTTGTCGGGCGGTGCCTTCGGTCAGCCCTTGAAACCTCCGGAACGGTTCGCCGCCCAGGAACTCCTGGTCTGAGGGGTTCAATCCGACAGTCACGATCCGCAGCGGTGAGGCGAGGTAGCGGTAAACATCGCCAAAGAAGAGGATCGGCATCGAATGTCTCGTCACGGACGTGAACGAGGCTGCGGCGTCGAAGGCTCCCCAAGCCTCCTCTGCAAGCTCCATGAGTTTCGCGTCCACGTAGTTGGCCCATTCGGCGCCACTCGTCGACGGGCCTGACCTTGGGCTCCGCACTTGCTCAATACCTCCACATGACGGCCACTTGATCCCGCGCGAATGTCCGACGGCGACGTCTACCGCGCCGCCTCAGACGCTTCGTGCCTCGACCCTTGCCATCAGCCCCCGCAGCTTCTCCACGGTGCAGGGCTTGTCGGGGTGCTGGTGCAGCATGGCGTGGCAGTTGGGGCACACAGGGACGAGATCGTTCTCGGGGTTGAGTTCATACTCGCCGTCCGCCGCGGCTTGGTGCACAGGTGTCTTGTGGTGGACGTGGATGTAGCCGTCTGCGAAGTCGCCGTAGATGGCTCCGAAATCGATCCCGCAGACCTTGCAGGACGCACCGTGCCTGGCGATACAACGCTGGCGTGCGCGCTGATCGGTTTCGTAGACAAGTACCGATACTCGCTTGCTGGCTCCCTCGATCACGTTGCCATCGGCATCGAGCGCCCCTGCTTCTTCGCCTGACAGCGCGGGCGGCGGTGGGCGACCCGGACCTGGGTCGAAGCCGTGCTCGGCGAGGCTGACAAGCCGTTGTACCGAGTTCGATGCCAAGACTCGATGCACCGTGCGCCGACCGTTAATGGAGCGTCGAAGGTCTTCCTCGACATCGCCTCTGGGAACGTCTGTGTTCAACCAATGGACCGGACGTCGAAGTCGCTCGCCCAAGCCTCGCGACGGGTCGCACACGGTCGAACCGGCCACTTGTCCGATCGCGATCCAGCCTGTTGAGATCCGAGATCCCTTGAGAGGCATCACCACGATGTCTCCGGTCTTGATCTTGTCGCGATAGCTCAGGATCGAGTTGCGCGCGGTGCGCTTGTCCTTGCCGGATCTGCGTGGGAGGTGCTCGGCGAAGTGGCGATCCAACGTCGCCTGGTCGCCCTGCTCGCCAATTGCTCGATCGAATACCCAGTCGCCCCAGCCCAACGTCACCACGCCCTCGCGCAGGTTGAACTCGACCGTCTCCAAGCCCTCACGTCCACTGCGCACGACCCACGCAGTCACATCGCGCATAGCAGCGGCGTCGAAGCCTTCCGGTTGCGGCGACCGCTGCGGCGCCGTCGCAGGCACCGATGTTGACGCTTCGCCGAATGCGTCTCGCAGTGCTGCAGTTGCTCCGGCGACTCTCGCATCAACAAGGGCTTCGAGACAAACCCTCAGCTTCTTGAGCACGCGTCCTGCCCCATCGCTGACCTTCGGTATCACCGGGTTGCCGTTGGCGTCGTGACCGCGCCTGTGGCGCCGCGCTACGACCACCGCCTCAGCGCAGTCGGCGACCGTCATCGCGCGCTGATGGTTGCCAGAGCGTTGACGTCCAGGCAGCTCGACACCGATCGCCCCTGCCTCGGGGTGGCTGATCCAGTTGCCACCTAGTGGCAAGCGCACGAACGGGTCGGAGCCATCTGACGGAAACTCGACGCGGTAGCGGTTCTTCGGAGATGATCGTTCAGCCACGCCGGCACCGTAGCGATCGCTCCCGCACGACGACCAACTAGGCGAGGTGATTCCGGGGGCGACAATTGCTGTCGTCTTCAGGCGCCTAGATTCCGTCGACGCCTCTACGTTCGGGAGTGCCACTGGCCATCTCTGCGACCGCTTGGGCAGTCCAATCGCTCAATACCAGAGGAGTGACGCACATCATGGATGAACTGAACAAGCGGCTTAAATCGCTCAAATCCGGAATGGAGAGCGTACGACAAGTCAGCTTGGGTGAAGATTTTGACTTCTACTCATGCGTTCTCGCTGCTGCCTTATCCAAGCTGTATGACTATTGTGTTTGGGCACTGAAGACTAGAGGCAAGCGAGGCGAGCACCATTGGGCCTCGGCAGTCCTGCGCGGAAGCACTGAGGAGATAATCCTCCTTTCTGCACTTCGGGAGATGTCGACCGAAGATCGCAATAGGATGATTCGCTTGCGAGTGGACTACGAGCTGTGCAACGATTCTGCAATTCAGACTCGCTTCTTTGCTGTGCAAGAACGACTGCAGAGTGTCTTGCCTCCAATGCCTGACGCTGAACAACGAATGGGAGCTGCACAACAAGGCATGGAGTCCATATGGAAGACCTATGGCCTGGACGGAGGCCGCAACGCACTAGGCAACATGCGCAACTTGGCGCGTACGACTGGACTCGGCGAGTTTTATGACTACTTCTACGCGCTGACTTCGAGAATGGTGCACTTCAGCCCACGCATTCTGATGCGCCAAGGCTGGGGTCATCATGAGGACGGAGTCCTTCACGCAGAATTTCATGCCTCTAACTTCCGCCGCTACTACACCGCATATGTGCGCGTGTATTCGTGCCTATTGCTTCGAGAATTTATCAACCGCTTCGCGGGTGATTTGGCACTCCCAGCTGAGTTCGGCCACACAGCTGATCAACTTCACAAGGCCATTCAAGAACAACGGTACCCGGAACTAGTCACGTATGAAGAAATGAACCTTGCCCCGCCAAATCTACTTGTGCGCGCACTCGAAACCGTTCTCCGATCCCACAATGAGGCTCCAAGCGCCCAGGCCGACTGATGGCACTCGCGGTTTGATCAGGAAGCGCTAGTGCGAAATTACTCCCTGTAGATCAGAGCACGGATTCGAGAATCCAAAACTCGTCGGCTGATGCGCAAACTCCGGGAACTCGGCGACCGCCCCTTGTTGCGCTCAGAAGCAACCCGGCACCCTCGAGGGCACC
This sequence comes from Acidimicrobiia bacterium, assembly GCA_022828045.1. Lineage (GTDB taxonomy): Bacteria > Actinomycetota > Acidimicrobiia > Acidimicrobiales > Poriferisodalaceae > Poriferisodalis. Next base: position 10,165 of record JAJEIW010000142.1, read on the forward strand.
AGATGGCGCTCTCGCGGCCCGGTATACGGCCCCGCGTCCCTGCTTACAGCCGCTCGTCATGCGACGCGAGCGAACTTCTGAACGTAGACACGTCCGAATGGCCGTGGGCTGAACCGCCCACTCTGCGGGTGGGGCGTTGTCGTTGCGAAACTCAGGGGCCCGGTGTACTCCGAGCTGCGTCGAAGCGTCGATGCACCATCGACATCATGGTGAGGGCCTCAAGCAGTTCGTCGTCGGTGACTTCGCGGCGCAATCGCGGATCGTGTGCGGTCGGGTTGCGGCACATGCTCAGGATTCCCTTGACGAGGTTGGCAAAGCCGGCTTGTTCGGCTCGGTCAGTCTCGGAGACGCCATCGTTGATCGCGATGAGCGGACCACTGCTCCCGGACAGGGTTGCGTCTACCAAACCTGCGCCATCTCCTTGAATGCCGGCCATCTCGCGGAGGCGGGCGGGAATGCTCTTCGAGGCTTCGAGCATGGCGTGGAAATTGTTCTTCTGCATCAGCTCATCAGTGCAGTAGTCGAGGACCCTGCGGTGGGTTCCGCGCCGGCGAAGCTCCGAACGAATGCTGCCAGCACGCTGAGCTGCTTCGTCGAGAGTGGACGCTGCACCGCCCTTGGGCCTCACGACGTCGCCCTTGTCGTCGACCGCTAGGCCGGCGTAGATCAGGACCTCGTTGAGTTCAGCCATGCGGCGTGCGTGCAGCGCCAGTTCGTTGCGGTACCGCACCGGGGCCATCGTCTCGTTGATCAACGCGACGAGGCTCTTGCCGTTGCCGTGCTTGTTCTGGTGCGCTGCCAACGCGTTGAAGATGCGGTGCCGCTTGGTGATCCCAGGGCTCACATTCGGGATTCGGGCCTGGGCGAGCGCTTGATCGATCTCGGACCCCGACAATCCTTCGACGGTCTCGCCCAAGACATCAGCAACGCCTTGGATGATGTTGGCGTCGAATGGAGGAACCGGAGACTGGGCCACGGGCGGAGGGTACGGCGCAGCCGAATTTCGCCCGCGCAGGCCTGAGCCCCTCCCTGCGAGCCCGATGCAGGTGCAGGTCAATGGCGGGCAATTCGCGTGTGCGCACGGCGTAGACGCGGCAGGTCAACCGGGACCTAGTGCCAGACCACCAGCCCAAGCGGACACTTCGATGTCACACCCCTCAGTCAAGATTCGCGTTGTCGGCGATGGCCACTGCCTCCGACCCGTTGGCGACGGTGCCTTCGTGCATCAGAGCGAAGCGGATCAGCGGGCGGCACCGGAGCGACACCCAAGAATGCGATTCATGAACACACAACTGACCAGGAGGTCAGCATGTCAAACGAGAACAACGGCCTACGGGAATTCCTACTGGACAAGACCAACGATCAGGTTTGGCGCGACCTGGGCGGACGGGGACCGATCACCGACTACGAAGTCATGCCAGCTGCGGCCGAGTTCAACCGCAATTGGGAGGATTTCAACGCCGCCGTGCTCGTGCTCGAAACCTCCGGGGGCGGCCGTAAGGCGTTCGCGGCCTCCGAGAGGCAACCGGTCAATGTAGCCAGACACATCCTGCGGACGCTGGCGCCAACGCCCGAAGATGAGATTCTCGCGGTACTGCACGAGATTCGAGACGACCGAGGGCCGGCAGTCGCAACAGGCGAGCAGTCGGAATCTGCTCAGGCCTCCGTCGATCAGGAAGCGGGCTGAAGCTGTGGTCAAGACACGAAACCTCTTCATTAGTCACTCATGGAGTTACCGCGATGCGTACGACGGCCTCTGCGGCCTCCTGAACGCGGCTGCGTACTTCAGCTACCGGAATTACTCGGTTCCAAGCGACGACCCAATTCACAACGCCCAGAATCAGCGGCTGCTGCGGGCAGCGATCCAGCGGCAGATGACGCCATGCCATGTGGTCGTCATCATCGCTGGCGTGTACGCCACCTACAGCAAGTGGATCAACGAGGAGATATCGCTGGCCAAGTCTGGATTTCTCTATGCCAAGCCTGTGCTCGCGATCACACCGTGGGGCGCACAGAGAATCTCCGCTGAAGTGCGCCAAGCAGCTGATCTTGTCGTGGGCTGGAACACCAACTCGATCGTTCAGGGGATCCGCACTCTGTCGCCGTGACTTGTGCCGCGCCGTCAAACGAAGAACGCAAGAGCCAGGAACCCGACTGCGTAGACCAACGCGAATAAGCCCGGGACCCACTTCTCGACGGCCGTGAGACGCCAATAGCTCCGTCGGGACTGGCCTTGATCCAGCAATTGCCACTCAGCAGCCCACGGCGCGGCGGGCAGGCGTTCTTCCAGGGCGTTGACGATCTGCCACTTGGCTGAGCTCAACTGGCGGTAACTGTGGACGGTGAAGCCCCACAGGGCGCAGACGCTGATCATGATGATTGCGGAGAAGAGCAGCGGCAGAACGGCAGCTTCGTCGCTGGAGAGGCCAAATGCGGCCAACGCGACCGAGGCCGCTGAGTTGACGAGAAGGAAGAAGTTGTTTGTGGTGCCCCGTCGGTGGCTCACCTTGTCGGCGGACTCGACATAGAGCCCGTACTGAGTGAGCAGTATGGCCATGCTGTCATCGTCGCCTTCGTGCTCAGGATTCCAGAGCGCCAATCGAGCCACTTGCTGTCGCTCGATCTTGGCATCACTCCGACCCTCGTCAGATGCTTGGGATCGCTTCCTGAATCTCGGCATGGCAGCCCTCGAACGGCGAGCCGAATCCACCACGCGCGGCCGCTGGCCGAAGGATATTGATGGGTGTGCGGCAATCACTCTCGCCTGCGTAGAGACCGGTCGCCTCCCGCAGGCGCGACGTGGGATGCCACCGACCAAGTCGGCGCGCGGCGGGCAGTGGCGTGGCAGCTCTGGCGAACCACCAAGCCGCCCCAAGAACGACTGAACCCCGGAAGCCGCTCAAGAGCGACCCCTCGGGGTTGTCGCACGCCACGATATGTGGTCCGTCGGCTTGATGGCAACGCATCCGACGCGCAGAACGGGAGGCCGGTCCGCCTGAAGTCGGCCCTGGGCCGAGTGCTCAGGTTCCCCTGCGCAGGCGGTGGGCTCCGCGCCTCCCGTCGACTGTCACCATAGCGACGAGGGTGTGGTGCATCTCGCCGTCAGGTCAGTGCCCCGGCGCCGCCCTGATCCTGCACATGCATGTCGATCAGGCCCATGTCGGCGGGATCGACGTCGAGCATCATGGCGATCGCCTCACGAGCGGCCGTCGGCACCTCGTCGAAGTGTCTCGCTTGGGAGAAGACGCCCCGAAGCGACGGAACCGTGATCGCCCACCACTCGCCGGACTGCACGACTTCGACGCGATGACCCATGGAGCGGCTGAGCGTACGCTGTCGGACGACAAGCACGCTCCTGCCAAGAAATCGCTTTGTGCGGTGGCGCAACCGGGGTTAGTCTTTGATCAATCTGCTGACTCCTCCTTTGAGGAGTTGACGAGGGCCCGAATGGGCCCTCGTTTTGTATTGGAGGGTCTGTCTGGTGGACCGATGCGCGGTATTCGTGGATGCTGGCTATCTCTACGCGGAGGGCGGCAAGCTCTGTTGCGGCAGCGCGACACGCGACCGGGTGCGGCTCAGTCCTTCGGACGCGCGCGACTTCCTCACCGAACTCGCCTTCCGGGCCAGCGGCGTGCCGGTGCTTCGCATCTACTGGTACGACGGCGCGCGTGACGGCATTCCGACCACAGAGCAGCAGATCATCGCCGCGTTGTCGAACGTCAAGCTGCGACTGGGTCGCCTCAACGTCCGCCGACAGCAGAAGGGCGTAGACGCGTTGATCTACCGCGACCTCATGACGCTCGCACGCGAACGGGCGATCAGCGACGCGTTCTTGATCGCCGGAGACGAAGACCTGCGAGAAGGCGTGCGAGCAGCGCAGGACATGGGAGTGCGAGTCACGCTGATTGGCATCGAGCCGAAAAAGGGCACAAGGAACCAATCCCGAGAGCTGGCAAGTGAAGCCGATGAAGTCGTCAAACTCGGTCGGACCGACCTCGAGGGGTTCATGTCCCCAAGGGACCCAGCACCGACTCAGCCCAGCGCAGCACCAATCCCGTCGGACGGCGTTGCAGAAGCGGCCCACAAGCACGCCGACGAGTGGCTCGCCCGAATACCGGCCCGACATGCACGTGCAGGTGGAACGTGCATGTCGTGCCGTCCGACGAGGTTGACCGAATCGGCGAGCTTCCGCACGGACAGTCAAGTGGACCCGCCTAGACCGGGCTTGCTTGCAGGGTCCGGTTCGGCGTTCAACAAAAAACACTGAACTTCCGTTGAAGCTGCTGTGCCAGTATCTCGCCTCATGACAAGCCAACGAACCCTCTCATTCGGCCCCGAGACCTTCCGGCTCCCGGCAGCAGTCAGCCACAAACGGATCGGCGGCAAGAAGTCCATGGAGGACGAGATCGGCGTCCTGCGGGCCGAGCTGGGTCGGGTGTTCGACTTCGTCGACACCATGCGGAGCCATCTGCCAGACGGCTACGAGGAAGCGGTCCAGATGCATGAGCAGCTCAAGGAATCGCATGCGGCGCTGAGCGACGAGCACAACCAGCTCGTCGAAGAGCATCGAGAGTTGGAAGGCCGTGTGGTCGCGATGCGCGACACGGCGATCCTCCAAGAGATCGGTGTGTACGACTATCAGCACCCGATGGAGAACTCCGACGAATACAAGGATCGGCTGAAGGCCGTCCGTGACCAGATCAAGGCGAGCGCCAAGGACGGCAGAGCCGTCACGACCACGACGAGCACGTGGAGGGTCAACGACTCGGAGGCCAAGGGCCGCAAGATGATCAAGGACACCTCGAAGCTGCTGCTGAGGGCCTACAACCACGAGGCCGACATGCTGGCGGACAAGATGCGTCCGTTCCGGCTCGAAGCATCCGTTTCGCGGCTGGAGAAGTCGCGCAACGCCATCAACCGGCTCGGTGCGCAGCCGATGGAGATCGCGATCAGCAGCGCGTACCACGCTCTGCGCGTGAAGGAGCTGGAGCTGGTCGCTGACTTCCTGCAGAAGAAGGAGGAAGAGAAAGAGGCGGCCAAGGCCGAACGGGCACGTCTGCGCGAGGAGGCCAGGGCACGCAAGGAGCTGGAGAACGAGAAGAAGCGCCTCGAGAAGGAGCGCAACCACTACCTGGGCGTGCTGCGCAAGCTGCTGCAGCAGGGCGACGACTCAGCTTCCAAGACTGCCGAGATGGAGGAGCTGAAGGAGAAGCTCGAGGAGCTGGACGTCTCGATGGAATCCGTCGAGCAGCGGGTTGCGAACGTGCGAGCCGGACACGTCTATGTCATCTCCAACGTCGGCTCGCTCGGCGAGCGCATGGTCAAGATCGGCATGACACGCCGGCTCGATCCGATGGACCGCGTCAAGGAGCTCGGCGATGCGTCAGTGCCGTTCGGATACGACCTGCACGCAATGATCTTCTCCGAAGATGCAGTGGACCTAGAGAAGCGGTTGCACGACCGGTTCGCTCCTCAACGCGTCAACCTCGTGAACCTGCGCCGAGAGTTCTTCTACGCGACTCCCCAGGAAGTCCACGACGCACTCAACTCAGAAGACGGGCTGGCGGTCGTCACCGAGTTCACCGACACGCCCGAGGCGGCCGAATGGCACGAGTCCGAGAACACCCGGCGTATGCGGAACAACGCTTCCAACGGACACGACGCTCAGGTGATGCAAGCAACCTGACCGGCCGCCCATGACTGAGCGCCCCGACCATCGTGAGAGTTCAACAGTGAGGGTTCGTCGCGCGGCGGGCCTTCAGGGAGTCCGACGAGTGACCCGCACGAGACGTAGTGAGACTCGGCCGATTCCGGTTCTGGCACCTCCACAGCCCGCTGCGCAGATCGGCAGACGCCCTCGGGCCGTCATCGACCTGCTGGCCTGGATGTTCGGATCGTTGGCCTTGATGTGGTTTCTTGGCGGCTGGATCTTCGTGAGTGCGTTCTGCGGCTTCGACTGGGACGCTCCATGCGAGAAGCGGTACGTGGCGGGATGGGGTGTGATCGCACTGACGATTGCCGCAATTCTCGGCCTGGCGCTCCTGACTCGACGCCGATCCGTCGTCGTGACCGCGTTGGCCTCAGCACCGGCACTGGTCTGGTACTACGCCTCGTGGGCGATCCCAGCGGCGGCGTCGATACCCAACCTCCCCGGCTGAGGCTGACACCGTGTGGCCTGCCAACCATGACTGAGCCTCTCCTCGATCCTGCACGGGCACTGGTGCTCTCGCTGAAGCCGAGGTTCGCCGAAGCGATCCTGGCCGGCAGCAAGACGGTCGAGGTGCGACGGGTCATGCCGCGCATCATCGTCCCGACGCTTGCGCTGCTGTACGCATCGGGCAGCGCGCGGGCGCTTGTCGGCACATGCGTGGTCCGAAGCGTCGCCCGGTACCCCGCCGACGAGCTGTGGCAACTGCACGGCGCAGGCACCGCTTTGTCCCGCCCCGAATTCGACGCCTATCTCCAAGGCCGAGACTGCGGCGTGGCGCTGCTGCTCGAGCATCCCGAGTCGCTAGCCACCCCGATACCGCTGCACATGCTTCGGCAGGCTCACGGCTTCCGTCCGCCCCAGAGCTTCGCCTATGTGAGCCACGCTCAGCGCAAGCGCCTGCTGGCGGCGTAGAGATCGGCCGCCTGCCGCAAATGCGAAACCGCGTGCGCGCCAACCGCTAGCGGCCTCTGTGGCCGTCGCCGTCCTCGTCTACGAATGAGAACTCGCTGCTGCCGCGGTGGTAGGTCATGCGGCTCCCTAATCAAATTGACGGGCCGACATCTACCACGCGACGATGCGGCCCGTGCTGTCGATCACCCTCGCGACCCTGGTTCTCATCGTCGCCTTGCTGCCCGGGGCCTTCGCAACTTGGGGATTCCAACGCCACAGGCAGTGGTACGGGCACCGAGCGCGCGACTGGTTCGTGCGCATGGCGGGGTTCTCGGCGCTGTTCTGGACGCTCGCGAGCTGGCCCATCTACTGGTTTCTCAGCACCTACCACAAGGACATCGGCCGTTTGAAGCCGGTGTCGCCCTGGCTTGTCGTAATCCCCTTGCTGTACCTAGGCGTGCCACTCGGCATCGGGGTTCTGCTCGGGTTCCTCAGCAAGCGGGACGAGTTCAAGAGATGGCTCTCCCCGCGTCGACACCCATCAGCATGGGACTACCTGTTCGGGGAAGAGAACGCTGCGTTCGTGCGCTGCCGACTCAACACTGGCGAATGGGTCGGGGGATTCTTCACTCTGGAGCACTGGACATCGGATGAGGACACCTACGCGCCAGCGCGAACGCCGTCGTATGTCGGCACAGATGGCGAGTCGTTCGATCTCTTCATCTCTGATGGCGTGCACCTCGATCAGGACACCGGAGAACCACTCTGGGAAGACTCCGGCCGCATGGCTCGCACTCGCACCGGGATCTTGGTTGAACAGCCAAACGTGGCCTACTTAGAATTCAAACTAGGAACTCCGGAGGAAGACAACCATGTCCAAGACAACGAATCGGCGGTCGAAGACAACGGTCAAGCGACACGGTTACATTCCGAAGAACAGCACCGGCCCGAAGGATTTCCCGAAGGGCACGCTGCCTCCGCCGCCGAAGAGCGGCGATAAGTCAAGCAGTTCATCCAAGAACGACTGAACCCCGGAAGCCGCTCAAGAGCGACCCCTCGGGGTTGTCGCACGCCACGATAGGCGGCCCGTCGGCTCGATGGCAACGCACCTGGCGCGCAGAACGGGAGGCCGGTCCGCCTGAAGTCGGCTCTGGGCCGAGTGCTCAGGTTCCCCTGCGCAGGCGGTGGGCTCCGCGCCTCCCGTCGACCGTCACCATAGCGACGAAGGTGTGGCGCATCTCGCCGTTCAGGCCAGTGCCCCGGCGCCGCCCTGATCCTGCACGTGCACGTCGATCGGGCCCACGTCGGCGGGATCGACGTCGAGCATCATGGCAATGGCCTCACGAGCGGCCGCCGGCGCCTCGTCGAGGTATCTCGCTTGGGAGAAAACACCTCGAAGCGACGGAACCGTGATCGCCCACCACTCGCCAGACCGCACGACCTCGACGCCATGTCCCATGGGGGACTGAGCGTATGCCGTCCAGCGGGAAGCACGCTGCTCGCGCGAATTCGCTTTGCGCGGAACAGTCCGGCCCGCGTCAGCCAGCGAGAGCCGCTTGAGGAGTCGGGATCTCGACTTCGACCGTTTCGAATTGGGTCGGCACGGTCTCGGCATCACCGCCGAACTCGGTGTAGGAGTTGAGCACGTCCTCGGGAACGGGCCCACTGTGGTGCGCAACGGCATCGTCGATGTCCGTCGTCGGAGGCGGGGGCAGCTCGCCATCCGCCATCATCGCTTCGAGATGGAAGGCGAGCGCCTCCTGGATCATCTCCAGCGCTTCTTCCCGGGTCTTGCCGGTGCTGACGCAGCCTGGGACATCGGGCACGCAAACGCTGAAGTTGTTCGGCAGCTCCTCGAGCGTGACCACGTAGGTCAACTTCATCGGATTCGCCTCCTCAGACCCGCTTGAGTCAAGATGCTCGCCCAGAGCTTCGGGCCTACATTCTCCCTCAGTTTGCCGGGGATCGTGACTGTGCCAGGTTTGTCGGGATGTCGAAATTGGCGGTGGCTGCCTCGTGTCCGCGCAAGGATCCAGCCGTCGCGTTCAACGAGCCGTATCGCGTCGCGCACCGTTGGCATGCCTCGCTCCGTGCTGCCGACCGAGACAGGTGCCCGGCGGCAGCGGGCGCAGCCTCGCACCGCCTCTGACGCGAGGCCAGCGATTTTCTCGGCGACCAGCGGGTCCCGCTGCGCCATCGAAATCTTGCTCGGCGGTATTCTCGAGACATAACACCCTGTGCGCTTCGTCGTCCAGGACCCGAGGTCCCTCCTTGTGAAGGGCCTCTGTCGTTTCCGGACGACCGGGCGGCTCACGGCCAGTGCACGCCTGGGGGTGGCGATGGATTGGCAACGGTCGACGGCGCGTACATCTCGTCGATCAAGACGACCGCAAGCGACGAGGGCGCACTCGCGATCCGCCGGCTCTCGTCGTTGAGGCGTGTGCGCACTTCGTCTGGCAGCCGGAGCGATGTGGGATGGCTCATCGTGACCTTCTGAGTGTGGTGCGTTACAACGTAGCGGGCCAAGACTTTTCACAAATATTTCCACAATCGTCTAATTTGTGCACAAAGTTTCCGCAATGTGCACAAAGCCGGTAGCATGAGCGCTGTGAACGTCGAACAGGTCGACCTCAATTCTGCGTCGGCAGAACTCCAAGCGGAACTCGACGCGGCAGTGCCGCTGCTTCGGGCTGCGGCTACCGATCTCGAAGCGATCGAGGTCAAGTCTGCGGCGGGCGGCTTCCCTGAGAGCGTGCTGAAGTCCATATCGGCGTTTTCCAACGGCCGAGGGGGCTTGGTCGTCTTCGGGTTGAGCGATGCGGACTTTCTGCCGGTGCCGATCAACCCTGCGAAGCTCGCTGCTGACCTTGCTTCGGCATGCTCGGATGATCTCGAGCCCAAGATCCGGCCCAGCATCGGCATCTGCGAAGTCGAGGGCCAACCTGTCGTCGCAGCTCGCATCCCGCCTCTGGGGCACCAATATCGACCCTGTTATGTCCGAGGCGAGGGCATGAACCGGGGTTCGTACACACGGGTTCACGACGGCAACCGACGCCTCACGGACTACGAGATACATGTGATGGTCTCGGGCCGCGGCCAGCCGACCGACGATGCCGCGCCGGTCGAGGCTGCACGGCTGGAGCACTTGAACGATGCGCTGGTGAGCGACCTGCTGAGACGATTTCGCCAGCGCCGCGGCGAGATCTTCACCGAAGCCGCCGACCACGAAGTGCTGCACATGCTCGGCGTGCTGAGCGAACAGCGGCCCGACTCGCCAGTCACGCTTGCGGGCTTGCTGGCGCTCGGCCGCTATCCGCAGCAGTTCGTGCCTCAGCTGGCCGCTTCGTTCGTCGTGCTGCCGACCGCTGACGGCTCGCCGCTCGCCGATGGAACGCGGTTCATCGACAACCAGCCGCTCGACGGGCCGATACCGGCGATCGTGGCGCAGGCCGTCTCGGCGATGCAGCGCAACATGCGACGGCGCTCAGTGGTGGAAGGTGCCGGCCGGGCCGACATCTGGGACTACCCCACCGAGGCCATCCGCGAGATCGTCGCCAACGCGCTCATGCACCGCGACTACCACCCGACGGCACGAGGCACGCAGGTGCGCATTTCGCTGTATCCGGACCGATTCGAGGTTGCCAGCCCCGGCGGCTTGCACGGCGTGCACGCTGGTCGCAGCGACGTGGCGCAGCTCATCGGATCGAGCATCAACAGCACCCGCAATGCGCTGCTCGCACGACTGCTGGAAGATGTCGTGATCCCGGGGACCGGCAGGCCCGTCTGCGAGAACCGAGGTTCAGGGTTGCGTGCGGCGGTTCAAGCCCTCGACCGGATGGGGATGGGACCGCCCGAACTGGACGACCGGGTACGCGAGCTCGTCGTGACGGTTCGAGATCAGTACTTCCGCCTCGGTGTGTCGGCTCTCGGCGGCTCCGATCGCATTCCTGGCGCCTTCGACCACGATCCATGGGAACGCACGTCGGGAATGGAGGCCGGGCGCCAGGCTCGGTCGAGCGGGCTGTACAAGGGCACTCCAGAACAGCTGATGCGCCTGCTCGAGGTCGGACCGCGCAGCAGCGCCGATCTCGCAGCGGCGCTCGGCACGTCGAAACAGACAGCGCTGAACTGGCTGCGCCGCCTCAGAGCCGACGGCATGGTGCAGCCCACGCATGCAGAGCCCCGAACCCGCGGCAACAAGTGGGAGCTCTCACCGCCACAGCCGTAGAGCGGAGAGACGGTCAGCCAGCCTCGCTTGCAGGGTCGAGTTCGCGACTTTGCAAGGTTTAGAGGCTTTTTGTTCTCGAACCAAAAGTCCTATAAAATCAATAAAGCGTGCGCGTCGAGGAGTCGGGCCGCAGCGACGCGTGATGGCTGGCTCATGTGGTCGCGGCGGTGATGATGCGTCGACGGCGCTGCGGCGGGCAGCGTTGCGCCGGTTCCAGCGCATGCTCGACAACCACGTCGATGACGAAGAGCCAGCGCCGCCCGGCTGCAGCGCGGAAATCCTGATTCCACTGCGGGCAAGCCGAGCACGAGCGAATCGGATGCTGCTCGACGACTAGCTGTCACCTCGCAGCTTCATGCGTTACCCGCCATGTCCGATGACGTGCGCGGGTGTCGTGGACGAGCCATCCCAATTCGGCAGCCGACGGCGGATACGTCTTCGTCGAGCTTGGCCCTCGCGAGCTGCTCAGCAGGCGCATCTGTGACACCCTGCTGAGGCGGGGTGGTGCGGCCGGTGCTTCTGAACTACTACTGCATTGCGGCGGCCGTGCTGGTGGGGGCTGTTGCGGGCGGCTTGGCGGTGCGGTGGCTGCGTGTTGACTCGGGCGGCTGGCGGGTGGTGGGGCGTGCTGCGGGCGTGGGATTCGTGGGCACGGTGGTGCTGGCTGCCGGGGGGCTGCTCATCACCGGGGTGGACGGGTTCACGCTGATCCATGTGGCCTATGTGGTGGGGACCGTGGGGGTGCCGCTGGCCGGCGGGATCGTGCTGGTGGGGGCCCGGGGGCGGGCTCGGCCGCGGGTGGTCACTGCGGTGTGTGTGCTGGCGCTGGCGGCCGTCCCGGTCGGCGTCTATGCGACCTATGTGGAGCCGTTCTGGCTGAGGGTGGACCGGGTGGAGCTGGCGGTGGGGGCGATGCTGGCAGCGGGGGCGGTGGACGGTGTCGATGGGGTCGGCGGTGTGGACGGGGCGGACGGCGTCGATGAGCGGATCCGGATCGGCGTGCTGGCCGACCTGCAGACCACGGGCGTCGGCGACTACGAGCGCGATGCGGTGGAGCGTCTGCTGGGGTTCGGGCCCGATGTGGTGGTGCTGCCCGGCGACCTGTACCAGTTCGACGCTGCTGTGTTCGCCGAGCGGGCGCCGGGGTTTGCGCGGCTGATCGAGCGGATCGTCGGGGAGGTGCCGCACGTGTACCTGGTGAGCGGCAACACCGACACCGTGGCGGGGCTGCGGCGGATCGTCGGGGAGTCGGGCGCACGGGTGCTCGACAACGAGATCGACACGTTCGAGGTGCGGGGCGTGCCGGTGAGGGTGGGCGGCACGACGCTGTTCGGCGACGAGACGGCGGCTCGGCGGATGGCGGCGCGGCTGGTGGGTGGTTGGCCGGGCGCGGACGGTGTGCGTGGCGACGGTCTTGCTGAGGATGGGACGGGCGGCGACGGCGTCGCTGGGAACGGATTGGAAGCGGACGGAGTCGCTGGGGACGCGGCGGACGCCGGCGGCGGGCAGGCCGTGGTGCGGATCCTGATCGGGCACAAGCCCGACGCCATCGAGCTGGTGCGAGCGACGCCGGTCGATCTCGTGATTGCCGGCCACACGCACGGCGGGCAGGTGTCGTTGCCGTTGCTGGGGCCGCCGTTGACGCTGACGAACGTTCCCCGGCACATTGCGGCCGGCGGCCTGCATGAGCTGCACGGCACGCCGATCTATGTGTCGACCGGCGTGGGGCGTGAGCGAGGCAACGCCCCGCAGCTGCGACTGGGCGTGCGGCCGTCGATCGGCATCATCGACCTGGTGCCCAGCGGCGGAGGCGGGCTTGGGTGAGCTGCGGCGGATGTCCGTCGGCGAACGGCCGCCGGCGATCGTCTGCGGTGCCGCCTCAGCGCCGTTGGAGGCAGAGAGAGCGACGCCTCCGGCGGGAATGGCCCGCTCGCAGGGATAGCTGGCCTTCACGACACGATGCTGGCGGCGGCGAGCGGGGGGCGTCGAACCGGCCAGCGGCTCATTCCGACTCCGCTGCGGCTGCACGCTTCCCGATACGTGTAACACCCCGTTCGTACGGTTGTTCCCATGTTGAGGGATGGTTCTGAGGGGACGAGGCGCAGCGACGACATCGGCGCTGCCGACGGTGCTACCGCAGACAGTCCTGCCGAGCTCATCTGCCCCGCCGGCTCGACTACCTACGACCGATCCGAAGTGATGTCGCTGACCCGGTTGAGCGCTGCGGCGCTGGCGGGGCTCAAGCGGGATGAGCTGTTGAGCGTGCTGAGCGACATCGAGCGGCTGACGAATCGGTTGGCTGGGTATCGGGCCGAGGTGCTGGGCGCGCTTGAGGTGCTGAACGAGTCGGG
>JAJEIW010000094.1 GCA_022828045.1 Acidimicrobiia bacterium
GTCGCGACGGGCGACGGCCTGGTCCTCCTGCGTACCGTCCAGCCGTCAGGCCGAGCAGCGCTCGATGCCCAGGATTGGCTGCGCGGCGCTCGTCTGCCGGCCGGCACTCGCTTCGGCTGACTGCTCTTGGCGGCGTGGCCACGGGGTCGCAGTGCAGGCCGGTTTGGGCAAGCACCGGCCTGACACCATCCTCTCGAGCCGAGCCGGTCCGCTCGCTGCCCCATCTCGTAGCGTGGTCGGATGCGCATCGGGCTCATCTCGGACACGCACATTCCCGAGGCCGCACCCGAGCTGTGGCCCGAGGCGTACGCGGCCATGGAGGGCTGCGACGCCATCCTGCATGCGGGCGACATCTACGACATCTCGGTGGTCGACCGGCTCAACGAGATCGCTCCCACCTGGGCAGCTCGCGGCAACGGCGACGACGGATCGTCAGGGCGAGATGTTCAGCCCGACCATCCATTGCTGGCCAACGCGTGGGCGCACACCTTCGACGGCGTGCGGGTCGGCCTCACCCACCACCTGCCGGTCCCCGAACTGTCCTTCTACTCAGTGGCTGATGCGGTTGAACGGCACTTCGGTGCCGACGAGCGGCTCGACGTGTGCGTGTACGGCGACACGCATGTGCACCGCATCGACACCCTGTCGGGCGTGCTGTGCGTCAACCCCGGATCGCCCACGTTTCCCCGCAACCTCAGCGCCCAGCTCGGCACCGTCGGCTATCTCGACATCACCGACGGGGTCGCCACACCGTCGCTGTGGCAGCTCACCCCCGACGGCCTCGAACCCACCGAGTCCTGGGACCGCGAGATCTGATCGCTGCGATTCGGCGCTGGTGTCGAGCTTCGAGCGCTTAGGCGATGACGCCAACGGCGCTGAGCCAGATAGGCACGGCGACTGACAAGCCGATCCCGGCCAGCCAATAGTGACGGACCTGATTCGCCCTGCGGTCCTCGGCTTGCTGCTCCGCCAGGCGGTCGATCCTCGCGTTGACATTCGACAGTTTGGCGTCGAGCACGCTGTCGAGGTAGTCCTTGGTGACGAAGTTGGACAGCTTGGCGTCGAGTTTGGCGTCGAGGGATGCGTCGAAATAGTCCTTGGTAACCAGGTCTGGCAGCGGTGCGGGCGGCAGGCAGGACATCAGGTATTCCGCCTCCGATTCGCCAGCCTGCTCACGCAGCCAAGCGTAGAGCCGAGTCCGATCTTGTTCCGACATGGCGGTCTCCTGTCAAGTGCTGGGCATAGCGGAAGGCAACAGCACCGACCTTAGAGAGCGATCGTCAATATGTTCCAATCAATTTTCATAACTTTCACAGCCAAGTCGGCGGGGCTCGGCGCGGCCGCGCAGATGCGGGTGGTCAGTCGGTGTCGGGGCCGGCTGTGAGTGGGGCGAGGAGTTGGTCGGGGATGGCGTTGGGGCCGCCGAACACGGTGATGGTGAGCGGGCCGAGGAGCGCAGCGCTGCGCGGGCTGGTGAGATGTTCGGCGGTGGGGTCGGGCAGTCGGTCAGTCCCGGTGAGCAGCAGCGGAGCGCACTGCCGTGCGAGCAGTGGTGCGGCGCTGGCGGCGTCGGTGTGAAGGTCGCCGCGTGCAAGTCCGATGCGGGGCCCGGCGAAGCACACGTCGGCGAACAGCTCTGCGGCGAAGCGGGCCGCTGCGGCGGCGGCGGTGTGGTAACGGGTCGCGCCGTCGATACGGTCCACGCGGGCGATGCCCAAGTCGCGGACCGCTGTCTCGACGTCTTCGGACAGTGCCGTGGTGCCGCCCATCAGCACGACATGGTCGATGCGGGCGTCTCGCAGGTATTGGGCCACGTCGGGGTGCAGCGCCGAGCGGGGCGTGAGCAGCACCGGCGCCTCGAGCGCGTACGACAGCGGCCCGACCGCGATCGCGTCGACGACAAGTGTCTCGTGTGCCTGTGCCGCCTACAGTGCCGCGCGTTGCTGCACAGATTCGATCAAGGGGGAGTGGCAGTGGCCGACGAAAAGGACGCGTGGCTGGCAGCCACCGTTGAGCAGCCGATCGACGCCGACGAGGAGATCGTCGATCCGCATCACCACCTGTGGGACTTTCCTGCTGGCACGTACCTCGTGCCCGAACTTCACGAAGACACGGGCGCCGGGCACAACGTCACCCAGACCGTGTTCGTGGAGTGCGCTGCGGGCTACTACACGAGCGGGCCTGAGCACATGCGCCCGGTGGGCGAGACGGAGTTCGTCCGGGAGCAGGCGGCGATATCAGCCGAGGCCGACGGGGCCACGATCTCGGCCATCGTCAGCTTCGCTGACCTGACGCTGGGCAATGCCGTCGAGGAGGTGCTGGCGGCGCACGACGAGGCCGGTGAGGGGCTCTTCCGCGGCATCCGCCACGCCAACGCCTGGGACGGCAGCGACCAGATCCGCGAGAGCCACACCAAGCCGCCGCCCGAGCTGCTCGCCGATGCGGACTTCCGGGCCGGATACGCAACGCTGGGCCGCATGGGCTTCAGCTTCGACGGCTGGATGTTCCACACGCAGGTCAGAGAGCTGGTCGACCTCGCGCATGCTGTGCCCGACACGCCCGTCGTGCTCGACCACCTCGGCGGACCGCTGGGCATCGGCCCCTACGCCGACCGCCGCGACGAGGTGCGCGCCGTGGTGCGCCCGGCGCTCGAAGCGCTTGCCCGCCACCCGCAGGTCACCGTCAAGGTGGGCGGGATCGGCATGAGCATCTACGGCGTCGGCTTCAAGCGGCTGCCGCAGGCGCCGCCGTCGGAGCATGTCGCCGCAACCTGGAGCGACGACATCCGCCACTGCATCGAGACCTTCGGCCCCGACCGCTGCATGTTCGAGAGCAACTTCCCGGTGGACAAGCAGGGCTGCTCGTACACCGTGCTGTTCAACGCTTTCCAGCGCATCTGCGACGAAGCCGGCTACACCGCCGCCGAACGCGCCGACCTGTTCGCCGGCACAGCGCGCCGCTTCTACCGAGTCGACCCGCCCGCTTAGGTCAGCTAGCCAAGCCCGCGCTAGGTCCGCCGGCCGGTCCGGCCGGCCAAGCCAGCTAGGTCAGGCCGATCCCTTCGTGGGGCAGCGTGGCCCACTGGGTCTCATCGTGCCCGTACAGCAGGCGGCAGCCATGGTCGTCACGCAGTGACTTCAGGTGGCGCATCGATTCGAGCTGCATGTCGTGGTCGTAGCCGAACGGCGGCAGCAGCATCCGGTCGAGCACGTCCTCCCAGTAGACGCAGTCGCCGGTCAGCACCACCGGACCGCTGTCGAGCTCCACCCGCAGTGACTGGTGGCCCGCAGTGTGTCCCGGCGTGGGAATGCAGGTGACTGAGCCGTCACCGAACACGTCGTGCTCGCCTTCGATGAGCAAGAGATCGTGCCCGAGGTCAAAATCCTCGGGCTTGTACACCTCGTACTCGATGAGCTTGGGATGATGCCCCGACTCCCACTCGGCCCGCTGGCAGATCAGCCGTGCATTGGGCAGCAGCTCGGTGCCGCCGCAGTGATCGAAATGCAGGTGGCTGAAGATGACGAACGTCAGCTCGGCCGGATCCACATCGACGCTCTCCAATCGGGCTGACACCTCGTCGCCGGCTGAGTAGTCGGCCGTGAACGACTTGGCCAGCAGCGGGTACCTCGCACCCACGCCTTCCTGCACCTGGGGGTGCATGCCGGTGTCGAACACCAGCGTCTGGCCGCTGGGGTGGCGCACCAGCCAGCTCGGGATCGGCAGTCTCACGTTGCCGGGCGCGTCCTTGATCACCGACGCAGTCGGCGTCGACAGCCAGCCGCACTCCAGCGGGACAAGTGAGAG
>JAJEIW010000007.1 GCA_022828045.1 Acidimicrobiia bacterium
TCCCAGCGTCGAGACGCTCATGGAGGTGCTGCCCGGTCCCGATTTCCCGACGGGCGGGCGAGTGGTGTGGGATGAGCAGCTGACCGAGGCGTACAAGACCGGCAGAGGCTCGGTGCGCATTCGGGCACAAACGGATGTCGAGCGGCTCACGGCCACTCGACACGCCATCGTCGTGACGGAGCTGCCCTACATGGTGGGGCCCGAGCGCGTGCTCGCGAAGATCCGCGAGCTCGCCAAAGCCGGTCAGCTCGACGGGGTCGGCGATGTGAATGACCTGTCGGACCGCACGAACGGGTTGCGGCTGGTGATCGAGTGCAAGCCTCACGTCAACCCCTACCGAGTACGCGCCGAGCTGTGGCGTCGCACACCGCTCGAGGAGTCGTTCGGCATCAACAACGTGGCACTGGTCGACGGCGTGCCGCAGACCCTCGGTATCCGGGAGATGTGCCAGCACTACATCGACCATCGCCTCGACGTGATCGTGCGGCGGACGCAGTACCGCCTCGACCGGGCGCGCGAGCGCGAGCACGTCGTGGAAGGCCTGCTCATCGCGCTCGACGCCATCGACGAGGTGATCGCGATCATCCGCGGATCTGCCGATGCGGCAGCGGCACGGGTGACGCTGATGGGCCGGCTGAGCCTCACCGAGGTTCAGGCCAGCCACATCTTGGACATGCCGCTGCGGCGGCTGACAGCGCTGGAAGTGCAGAAGCTGCGCGACGAGCTGGCAGCGCTGCAGGAAGCCATAGCGTCGTATCTGTCGATTCTCGAATCCGACGACCGGCGGCGGCAGATCGTGGCCGACGAACTGGACGAGGCAGTCGCGCAGTTCGGCACGCCATCACGCAGCGAGCTGAGGAAGCGTGCCGAGGTCGAGGCCGAGGACGAGGCGGAATTGCGTGCGGCACAGGGGGAAGCGTCCGCCAGCAGCGCGACGGCTGCTGGCAGTCTGCCGCAGGGTGCCGATGCTGCGGGCGTGGCAGTCGCCGGTGTGAGCACGGTGACACTGTCGACATCGGGTCTGCTCGGGCGTCGTCATGCCGAAGACCCACTCGCAGCCAAGCCCGGCCGCCACGATGTGCTGGCGGCAGAAGCCACTGTGTCCGATCTCGAAACGGTGACTGCGCTCACTGATCGGGCGCGGCTGCTCACGGTGGATGTGCGGATGATTCCCGAGATGGCGCGCGGCAGCAGGGGAGCGCCCCAGAGCGAGATGTTCGACCTGTCACGGGGCGAGCGGATTGTGGCGTTGCTTGCCGCAGAGACCAGTGCGGGTCTCGTCGCGCTGGTGACTCGCAGCGGCAGCGGCAAGCGCGTCGATGCAGCCGAGCTGCTGGCGCGCCGCAACGGCGCTTCAGCCATGACGCTGAGCGACCGCGACCGGCTCGTGGCCGTGTTCGAGGCACCTGACGGGTCCGAGCTGGCGGTGGTGTCCTCCACCGGTCATGTGCTGCGCACGGCGTGCGATGCGTTCGCTCCCAAGGGGCCGAACGCCGGGGGAGTGAACGCCATGAAGCTCGCTGCGGGGGCCACGGTGCTGACTGCGGCGCAGGTCGCCTTCGGCTCGCTGGTGGCTGCGGTCACCGATGAGGGCACGCTCAAGGTGACCGACATGTCGGAGGTGCCCGCTCAGGGCCGAGGCACGGCAGGTTCGCCGACCGTGCGCTTCGGCGGCTTCGAGACATGCGTTGCCTACGCATGGGTCGGCGTGGATCGCCAGATCGCCGCCATCGTGGCAGGCGACGGCGATCCGAAGCGGCCCGACCCCACGCCGGTGCGCCCGGAGCTGGCGCCCACCAAGCGCAACCTGCGGGCCCGGCGGGCAGGCCCCAGAATCGTCGCTCTCGGTCAGGATCGGTTCGCATGAGCATGACCAACATCGACCCCACAGCCGACGACAGTCCCAGCCGACCGATCGTTCCCGCCGCAGCGGCGGGAACGGGCGCATACGACGCCGACGCCATCGAGGTGCTGGAAGGCCTCGAAGCGGTCCGCAAGCGACCCGGCATGTACATCGGCGGCACCGGTTCCGGCGGGCTCACCCACCTGCTGTGGGAGATCATCGACAACGCCGTGGACGAAGCGGCTGCGGGGCACGGCAAGCTGATCGAGGTCATCTTTCACGGCGATGGTTCCTGCGAGGTCGCCGACCGGGGTCGCGGCATTCCCGTCGACATCAAGGAAGGCGACGTGACTGCGCTGGAAGTGGTGTTCACCGAACTGCATGCCGGGGGCAAGTTCGGCAACGGCGCGTACGGCGCGTCGGGAGGCTTGCACGGCGTGGGCGCTTCGGTGGTCAACGCGCTGTCATCGCGCATGGAGGTCGAGGTCGACCGCAATGGCCGCACCCACCGGCTGGAGTTTCGGGACCGTAAGGCAGGCAACACCGACGCTGCTGGGCGCTTCCGTCGAGGCCACTCGCTCAAGGTCGTGGGCAAGGTGTCGCCGAAGCGAACCGGCACGAGGGTGCGTTTCTGGCCCGATGCCGGCGTGTTCGATGCCGATGCCTCGATCAGCTACGCCGAGGTTCGCGAGCGCGTGAAGCAGACGTGCTTCCTCGTGCCCAAGGTGAAGATCTCCCTGACTGACCGCCGCCGCGAGCCGATCGCGTCTGAGGAACTGATGTCGTCGGGCGGCTTGGCCGACTTCGTCGAGCAGTTGCGAGGCGATGCCGAGCCGGTGGGCGGCCTGATCGAGCTGCACGGCACCGAAGAGTTCGCCGAGCAGGTGCCGGTGGACGGTCAGCTCACCGAGGTCGCCCGTCATTGCGAGGTGGATGTGGCGATGCGCTGGTGCGCATCGTTCGACGCCCGCATCGTGAGCTTCGTCAACACCATCCCCACGCCCGACGGGGGCACTCATGTGGCGGGTTTCGAACGGGCGCTCACGACTGCTGTGAACGGGGCGCTGGCTGACGCCGATCTGCGCAAGCTGCGGCGCCTGCGAGATGACGCCCGCGCACAGCGCGAGGACGCGCAGGAGGGCCTCGTGGCGGTGGTCCGGGTGACGTTTCCCGAACCCCAGTTCCGGGGTCAGACCAAGCGCGAGCTCGGGACGCCTCAGGTACAACGCATTGTGAACAACCTCGTGCGCGACGACCTGCGCGACTGGTTCTCGGGCACTTCGGCATCGAGCAAGCGGACCCACGTGAAGGCGGTGCTCGACAAGATCTCCAACGCCGTAGTGAACCGAGTGACCACTCGCCGCGCTCTTGACGAGCGGCGCAAGGCAGCATCGCTGGGATCGGGGGGCATGCCGGCCAAGCTGGCCGACTGCCGGCTGCATCCCGGGGGCGAATTGTTGATCGTGGAGGGCGATTCGGCGGCCGGGCCGGCCAAGCGAGCGCGTGACAGCGCATGGCAGGCGGTGCTGCCGTTGCGCGGCAAGGTGGTCAACGCAGGCAAGGGAACTGCGAAGGCGGTGCTCGACAACGCCGAGGCAGCGGCGCTGTTCACCGCAGTGGGCGGAGGCTCAGGGCCTGCCTTCGATGCAGATCAGACCCGCTACAGCCGCGTGGTGCTGCTGGCCGATGCCGACGTCGACGGCAGCCACATTCGCTGTCTGGTGCTCACGCTGGTGTACCACTACATGCGCCCCTTGCTCGACGTCGGACGGGTGTTCGCAGCGCAGCCGCCGACTCACGCCTTCACGATCGGGCAGGAGAAGCGATTCGTGTACTCCGAGAAAGAACGGGATGCGCTCATCGCCGAACTGGACACCGCGGATCGGCGATACCGGCTGACTCGATTCAAGGGCCTCGGCGAGATGGACGACGACGAGCTGTTCGAGACCACGCTCAACCCCGAGACGCGAGTGCTGCGCCAGATCACCGT
>JAJEIW010000002.1 GCA_022828045.1 Acidimicrobiia bacterium
CGACAGCGGCGGCAGCCAGCAGCCGACGCCTGATCCGAACGATCCCGACGGCGACTACGACGGCGACGGCAAGACCACGGCCCAAGAAGCAACCGAGGCAGCCATCAAACACCAGGCCGGCGAGATCACCGACGCGGAGTACACCCGGATTCTCAGAAGGTACTGGTGCGGCAGCGGCGACCCGTCCTACACGTCCTACTGCAACGAGTGAGGCGGGAAACAACGATAGACACCCCAAACTACCCTGACACTATGAGCGCACCCGACACGGCTGAGCCGCAACCGCAGAGGTCGCCGTTTCGGTATCTGCTTTGGTACCTGCCGGCGGTATGCGTGGTGACGCTCATCGTGAGCTACGCGCTGCCTTCCAACTACCAGCGCATGACGTTTGGGCTGATCGTGCTGGGCTTGTACGTGCTGGTGCGCCTCGGCATGTGGACGTATAGCCGCAGAAGGCCCCGACGCGAGGCTGGGGGTTCGTCGGGCTGAGTATCTGACGGGCTGCCAGAGCGCTCACAGGCTCTGTAGCGCCTGCCTGCGTGGCAGGCCGCACTGTTCGCAGGACCCTTCAGGGTCGGCTCAGGTCGGCTCTGAGGGGTCTTGCGCGTCGTTGTGTTCGTGGCTGCTGGCGGGTTGAGCGCCTTGCACGCTGTCCGCTGGCACCCTGCGACGGATGGCAGGCACAGAACCCGACAACGACGCTGAGCGCCGCAGCGCCGCATAGCCGCCGCAGTGACAGCGTGGCGACTCTCAGCACGGCACGGCGGGCAAGGCAACGGCGCAAGCAAGCTGCTGGCGCTGGAGCAGCGCGAACGGCGTGAAGCGCTGCGGCGGCTCGGCTACGACTCGCCAGCGGCGCTCGAAGCGTTCGGGCTGGGGTAGACGGCGAACAGCGGAGCAGGTCAGCGAGAGTGCGACCAGAGCGCTTGTGCCTTCGAGGTCGCGGATTCCTCTGCCTTGCAGGAAATGGCATAAGGCATGGCCAAGCGCTCAGCCGGTACCGCTTCCCGCAGCCGCAAGGCTTGAGCGGTACCGGCGCACTTCCGCAGCTTTATATGCGCCTATATATATTTTTCGGGCGAATGTGCCGCTGACCTGCGGGTTTCAGCAAACTGCCGGATTGCGGGGGCCAGGAGACAGTCCCGCCATCATCGCGCGCTCGCTCAGGAAATAACGACCACCACGTCGCCGGCGCCGACGGTGTCACCGGGCGCCACCTTGATCTCGGTGACTGTCCCCGAGCGGTCAGCGTTGATGCTGTTCTCCATCTTCATAGCTTCGAGCACCACCACGCCTTCGCCGGTGGTGACCTCTTGGCCGACCTCCACGAGGATCTTCACGATCGTGCCCTGCATGGGCGCCGTCACTTGGCCCGTGCCGGCGCCCGCTGAAGCAGCGCTGGCTGAGCGCCGAGGCCGCGTGACCGTCGCCGCCGAGTTCGCGCCAGGCGCCGACTCGGGCACCCAGGCACTCACCGAGTAGCGCTTGCCGTCGACTTCCACCACGACGTCGCGCCGGACGCGCGGTTCGGCCTCGCCGTCGAGCGATGCCTCCGGTGCCGCATCGGCCTTGCCGCTCACGCCGCTCAGATCGAGCCGCTCTTCGACCCACTTCGTGCTGTGGGTGCCGGCCTGGAAATCCTCCGACGCCATGATCGCGGCGTGTGCTGCAGCCGTCGTCGCGACGCCGCCGACTTCGAGCTCGCCGAGCGCGCGCTGCATGCGGGCGATCGCAGTCGGACGGTCTGAGCCCCACACGACGAGCTTGCCGATGAGGTTGTCGTAGAACTGGCTGACGGTGTCGCCCGCCTCGTACCCGCCGTCCCAGCGGATGCCGAAGCCGTCGGGCACCCGCAGTGCGCTCAGCTCGCCGGGCGAGGGCAGGAAGCGCCCGCCGGCGGGATCCTCGGCGTTGATGCGTGCCTCGATGGCGTGGCCGACCGAGGTGATGTCGGACTGGCCGAACGACAGCGGCTCGCCCGCCGCCACCCGGATCTGCTCGCGGACCAGGTCGATCCCGGTGACCATCTCGGTGACCGGGTGCTCCACCTGCAGGCGGGTGTTCATCTCGAGGTAGAAGAACTCGCCGTCCTGGTAGAGGAACTCCACGGTGCCCGCATTCGTGTAGTCGCAGCCGCGCGCCACGGCCACCGCCGCCTCTCCCATCGCCGTGCGGACCTCGTCGTCGAGCGACGGCGCGGGGCTCTCCTCCACCAGCTTCTGGTGCCGGCGCTGGGCGGAGCAGTCGCGCTCGCCCAGCCAGACGGCAGTGCCGTGGTGATCGGCGATGACCTGCATCTCGATGTGGCGCGGCCACGTGAGGTAGCGCTCCATGTAGCACTCGCCCCGTCCGAAGAACGCCCCGGCTTCTCGCTGCGCGGACGACAGCGCCGCTTCGATCTCGTCGGGCCCGCTCACCACCTTCATGCCGCGGCCGCCGCCGCCGTAGGCCGCCTTGATGGCGACGGGGTAGCCGTGAGCGTCGCCGAATGCCGCGACATCGTCGGTCGAGGTGATGACTTCGGTGGTACCGGGCACGCCCGCGACGCCCGAGCGCTCGGCGGCGAGGCGCGCCGAGATCTTGTCGCCCATGACTTCGATGGCTTCGGGCGGCGGCCCCACGAAGGTCACGCCCTTCGAGGTGATCGACCGGGCGAAGTCGGCATTCTCCGAATAGAAGCCGTAGCCGGGGTGCACCGCGTCAACCCCGCTGCGCTCGATCACATCCACAATGGCCTCGGTATTGAGATAGCTCTCCGCAGCAGTCTGTCCGCCGAGCGCGAACGCCTCGTCAGCCAGCCGCACATGCATCGCATTGCGGTCGAGTTCGCTGTACACGGCGACGGTGCCGATGCCCAGCTCACGGCAGGCCCGGATGACGCGTACCGCGATCTCACCTCGGTTGGCAATGAGGAGCTTGCTGAACACGTAATGAGTTCCTGACTGTCATGTCCCGCCGGAGGCGGCTGCCGGTGCCCGCCGACCCCACGCCGGTTGCGCCGGCCCAGTTGCGACCGGCAGCGGGCAATTCTGTCGGCTGCCGTCCCGAGTGCCACCGTTACGCTCGGAACGTGCCCCGACCGCGCGACATCACGGCGACCGAATCAGCGCACTTCACGTCGGTCAGCGGCACCAGGTTTTCCAGCGTCGAGTGGCACGACGAGATCGACTCGACCAACACCGAACTGCTCGAACGGGCGCGCCAAGGTGCACCTGAGGGAATGGTCCTCATCGCTGACCTGCAGACTGCCGGGCGCGGCAGGAGGGGTCGCCGCTGGACCGCCCTGCCGGGCACCTCGCTCATGATGTCGGTGCTCCTCCGGCCGCCCCCAGGTGTGCTGCCTCTGTCCAGCGCGGCGCTGGTGACGATGGCAGTTGCCCTCGCTGCAGTCGACGCGTGCGAGCGCGTGAGCGGGGTGCGTCCGAGTCTCAAATGGCCGAACGATCTCGTGATCGCCGGCGCGGGCCCCGGGGACCGCAAACTGGCGGGCATCCTCGCAGAGTCGCTCAGCAAAGAGGGGGAACTGACAGCGCTGGTCGTCGGCATGGGACTCAACAGCGGCTGGCCGGCCGTCCCGGACGAACTCGACGGCATCGCGACGAGCCTGAACCTCGAGTCCGGGGCACCCGTGGACCGGACGTTGCTGGCGCGCCTGGTCCTCGAGGGACTGGAACAGCGCTATGCGAGCTTGTGCAGCGACGAACACGGTGTCGGCGAGGGCGCCGCATCCCTGCTGGCCGAGGCCCGTCACAACTCGGCCACGCTCGGACGACGCGTGCGCATCTCTTTTGACGAGACATCCAATGGCGGAGCGCTGGAGGGAGTCGTCGGCGACCTCGACGCGGAAGGCCGATTGCTGGTCAGCGACGATGCGGGCCTCACTCATACGGTGTCGGTCGGGGACGTCGTTCACCTGCGGCCCACCTCGTAGCCGTCGGCGATCGTCCAGAACTGCCTGCGCCGGCTGGCGGTGTCGGGTAGAACCGCGCTGCGGGTTGTCGAGCGCGTCCCCGCGCTCGGCTGAGGAACGACCCTGCAGACCCGACGGATGGAGGATGCCGTGCCGCTGAGTATGTCCATTGACGCTTTTGAGGTTGTCGCCGACCGTGGCGACGCGCCACCGACCGCCGCAAGCGACCGGCCGGTTCGCAGCGATGAACTCGAGACGCTGGGCGCTGCGCCGAATTACCTCGCAGCGAGCGGCTTCGACGGCTCCGCCGGCACGACCGCGTTGATGGCCGGCCTTGCCGAGGCCGCGGACGACGCCCTGCCGATTGCCGTCGGGCTGGGATCGGACGATCTCGCAGCGGCAGACCTCCGCGGTGCGGCAGCGAACCTGTGGCGTTCGGCGTCGAAGCTCGACTCGCTGACCTCGGCGCTGGCGGCGGCAGCCGCTGACGATCTCGGCGCCGATGTCGCACTCAGCGCCGTGGTCGAGGGCATGCTGCTCGCGTCGTACAGCTTCGACGAGCACAAGGGCGAGCCGCCTAAGCCAGCAGTAATCGATCGCATCGTGCTCTCGGCGCCCGACGGGACGGACGTGGCTGGCGCTCTGGCTCGAGCAGCCGCTGTGGCCGGCGGGATCGCGCTCGCCCGCGATCTCGTCAATCAACCCGGCGGTGCGCTCACGGCCACCGGTCTCGCCGAAGCAGCGATCGCAGCGATCGAGGCTGCCGGTGCCGACGGCGATCCCGCGGCGGGCGCTGCCTCGGTCGAGGTATGGGACCGCGAACGTCTCGAAGCCGAGCGATGCGGCGGGATGCTGGGCGTCAATGCAGGTTCGACTGAGCCCCCGGCGCTCATCCGGATGCGCTGGCAGCCGACCGCCACACCGCGCGCGACCGTTCATCTGGTCGGCAAGGGCATCACCTTCGACACCGGAGGGCTCAACCTCAAGACCTTCGAAGGCATGGAGTGGATGAAGATCGACATGGGCGGCGCCGCTGCAGTCATCGGGGCGATGAGCGCCATCATCCGGCTGGCGCCCGACATCGCAGTCACCGGCATCTGCTGCTGCACCGACAATCAGCCCGGACCGACAGCCACCAAGCCCGGGGACGTGCTGCGCATCCGCAACGGCAAGACGGTCGAGGTGCTGAACACTGATGCCGAGGGCCGGCTCGTGCTCGCCGACGGCCTGTCGCTCTCCGTCGAAGAGGAGCCCGACCTGGTCGTGGATCTCGCGACGCTGACGGGTGCCTGCATGGTGGCGCTGGGTGACAAGTACGGCGGGCTCATGGGCAATGACCCCGCGGCGATCGAACGCGCCCTGACTGCCGCACATGCCGCCGGAGAGCTGCTGTGGCACCTGCCGCTGCCGCCCGAGTACCGCGAGCAGCTCGATTCGCCGATCGCCGATCTGCGCAACATCGGCAAGAATCGCTACGGCGGCACGCTGCACGCAGGTCTGTTCCTGTCAGAGTTCGTCGGCGACACGCCGTGGGTGCACTTCGACATCGCCGGACCGGTGCGAACCGACGCCGATGCCGGCGAGCTGTCCAAGGGCGCGTCCGGATTCGGCGTGCGGACGCTGGTCGATCTGGTCTGCGGCTGGCACTAGCCGCAACTGGCTGCAACCGGGCCCGCTCGGGCGGGCCGCCAGCACCGTCGGCGGCGCCTAACGAGGCACCCGCCGACCCGTCCGAGACCCCACGCAGTGATTCGCCCACGCCCAGGCGGTTGCTTCGTTGGCGGCTGACGGCGGCAACCCCAGGATCACGAGCCGCTCCGCCGCTTCGTGCAAGCCATTGCCGAGCATCAGCATGCAGGTCGCCAGCAGCCGGATCTCACCGACGGAGAAGTCGGCGTCGCCGTCGGTTCGGGTCCACAGACCGATCTCGCTTCGCAGCTCGCGAGGCATGCGCACGTAGAGCTGGTGAGGCACAGGAGGCACCCGCCTGCGCACCTGCAGCACCGCGTCGTCGTCGAAGTACGCCAGGTCGAACATGCGGCAACGGTCGACGGTCCTGATGAACGTGCTCTGGCGACCCCCGCGATGCTGCAGGCCGAGCCGCCGCGCCGTGAATTCGAGATCGAGCTGCAGGTCGTCGTGCGGTCCGAGTTCGTCGAATTCGCGTGCAAGCAGCCGCAGCAGCCACACCGCGCTCGGACCGAGGACCGTGAGCCAGAACCGTTCCACGTACACCGAGCGCGGATCGTGGCCGGTGCGGCGCAGCACTGGGTCGTCCCAGGGGCGCACCTGCAAGGCGTGCAACCGCTTGTCCGGCCAGTCCTCGAGGGCAGATGCACTCAGTGGCTTGCTGGTGCCGCCGACAAGCCGCAGCGCGGTCGGCGCAGCGCCGTCGGGGCTGATCGGAGGCGGGGGAACCGTCGGCATCTGGTCAGCTGGCACAGGGATCTCCTTCGCAATGGTCCGCCGCATCCGGCCGCAGCCGGCATATGAACACGGCCTTGTTCTATGTATGCCAAAAAATATTAGTACAATATGAAATGTATTGTAAAATACGCAACATCAGTCAACTCCGCTGCTGTGCCATCGGCCAGACTGTGAGACATGAACACAGGGGCCGATTCGGGTTCTGAGGTCGATGACGACGTGCGGACGGTGGCGGGGTGGATCGATGAGGCGCGTGCGATCACCGTGCTGACCGGTGCGGGCATCTCCACCGACTCGGGCATCCCGGACTTTCGCGGACCCAACGGCGTGTGGACGAAGAACCCCGCAGCCGAGAAGCAGGCGACGCTGCAGAACTACCTCGCCGATCCAGAAGTTCGTGTGCTCGCATGGCGCGCCCGCATGGACCATCGATCATGGGGCGCCGAACCCAACGACGGTCATCGGGCCCTGGTGCAGCTCGAGCGTCGGCGCAAGCTGGTATCGCTGCTCACCCAGAACGTGGACGGACTGCATCACGACGCCGGCTCCGATCCCGACAAGATCGTGGAGGTGCACGGCACCATCCGAGAGGTGGCGTGCTTGGAGTGCGACTACCGCGACGACATGGGCGTGGTGCTCGACCGGGTGCGGCTCGGCGAGGACGACCCGCCGTGCCCCGTCTGCGGCGGGATCCTCAAGAGCGCCACGATCAGCTTCGGACAGCAGCTCGTGGCGCGGGATCTGATGCGGGCTCAGATTGCTGCGGAGAACTGCGACCTGATGCTGGCTGTGGGCACGACGCTGGCCGTGTATCCCATCGCTGCGGTGGTGCCAGCGGCGAAGTCGGCCGGAGCGCGCATCGTGATCGTCAACGCTGAGCCGACCGAGATGGACTACCTGGCCGACACGGTGCTCCGCCGGTCGATCTCGGAGGTTCTGCCGCAGATCTGCGGCGGCGTCGGGTGCCTCGCGTGACAGGTGACCAATTCCCGACCGGCTAGGTAGGATTTAGGGCCCGGGCCTGATCGGTTGATCAGGCCGCCTCGAACGCGACGCCAAGCGACGAACAGGGAGGCCCAGATGCCCTCGTTCCGCGAACTGCTGACTGCCACCAAGCAAGAGATCACCGAGATCGACACGGCGACTGCCGCCGAATGGATAGCCGAGGGCTCGCCCGTCGTGCTTGACGTGCGGGAGCCCGACGAATACGAACAGGGCGCGCTTGCGGACGCAGTCCACATTCCGCGTGGGCATTTGGAGGCCCAGATCGAGAACCGCGTGCCCGATCACAGCGCGGAGATCATCATCTACTGCGCCGGCGGGGTCCGTTCGGCCTTCGCTGCCAAGACACTCGCCGAGCTCGGCTATCCCAACTCGGTCTCGATGGACGGGGGTTTCGGTCGCTGGAAGGACGAGGGTCGCCCGTGGTCGACCTCCGCCTCGCTCGGCCCCGAACAGCGCAACCGCTACCAGCGCCACCTGCTGCTGCCCGAGGTGGGCGAGACAGGCCAGCTCAAGCTGCTCGAGGCCAAGGCGCTCATGCTGGGCGCCGGCGGACTCGGCTCGCCCGCGGCGCTGTACCTGGCGGCAGCAGGGGTCGGCACGATCGGCATCATCGACATGGACATCGTCGACGAGTCCAACCTGCAGCGCCAGATTCTCCACAACGTCGACCGCGTGGGCGACCGCAAGGTCGACTCGGCCAAGAAGACCCTCACATCGCTGAATCCAGACATCAATGTGGTGACCTACGACACCAGACTCGGCGCCGACAACGTGCTCGACATCCTGTCCGGCTGGGATGTCGTCGTGGACGGCGCCGACAACTTCCCGAGCCGGTACCTGCTCAACGATGCATCGGTGAAGCTGGGCATCCCGGTCGTGCACGGCTCGATCTTCCGCTTCGAGGGACAGGTCACTGTCTTTGACCCACTCAACGGTCCGACCTACCGCGACTACCTGCCCGAGCCCCCACCCGCTGAGCTCGCCCCGTCGTGCGCCGAGGCCGGCGTGCTGGGCGTGCTTCCGGGAATCGTCGGTTCGATCCAGGCGCTCGAGACGATCAAGCTGATCCTGGGCATCGGCGATTCGCTCTCGGGTCGGATCATCGCGTTCGACTCGCTCGAGATGACCTTCCGCGAGTTCCGGCTGCGGCCCGACCCCGCCAATGAGGTGACCTACGACAACCGCGAGCGCATCAGCGTCGTTGAGCTCGACGGTCTCTGCAGCCCCACCCTGAGCTGAGCCCGCGGCCAGAGGCAGAGCCCCGGGCCCGAGCGGCCCGTGAGCCCAGTCGCATGAAGACTCGGAGCAGGAGCGGGAAGCACGGCGGCCGCGACGACAGGGGGCCTGGGGGCCACAGGTACGCTGCCCAGTCATGGCCCAGAAGCGCTTCGTCGTGATTGGCGGTGGCCCGGCGGGTCACTCGGCGGCCACCTACGCGGCGCGCTACGGCGCAGAGGTGACGCTCATCGAGCGCGACATCGTCGGCGGGTCCGCCCACCTGCGCGACTGCGTGCCCTCCAAGACCATGATCGCCACGGGCTCGGCGCTCAGCTTCGCCGGGCACCTGGACGAACTGGGCCTCGCCAACGTGTCCACCTCCGTCGACACACCGCACCTGCGCCAGCGCATCGGCGATATCGAGGATCGGCTGGCCGATGTCGCCCGGCAGATGCTGGTCAGCCAGGGAGTGCAGATCTTCAAGGGCACGGGCCGACTGCTCGGGCCGAACGAGGTCTGCGCCGACACCCCCGACGGAGCGATCGAACTATCGGCTGATGTGATCGTGCTGTCCACCGGCAGCCGCCCCCGCATTCCGGACTGGGCGCCGATCGACGGCGAGCGCATTCTCACGACCCGTGACGCCTACCCGCCCGCAGAGCTGCCGGCACACCTGGTGGTGGTGGGCTCCGGGGTGACGGGCGTCGAGTTCGTGCACATGTTCACCTCGCTGGGTTCGAAGGTCACCTTGATCGTGAGCCGCCAGCAGGTGCTGCCGCACAAGGACCCCGAGGCCGCGGCGGTGCTCGAGCAGACGTTCGGCGATCTCGGCGTCGACATGCTCAAGGGGGCTCGTGCGACGAGCATCGAGCGGCAGGGAGACGAGGTCAAGGTGGTCTGCAGCGACGGTCGGACCGTGCGCGCATCGCACGCCTTGCTCGCCATCGGCTCGATACCCAACAGCGACGGGCTGGGCCTGGACAACACAGAAGTCCATGTCGACGGTGAGGGGTTCGTGCAGGTCGATCACAACCTGTGCTCGTCGGTGCCGAGCATCTACGCGGCCGGCGACCTGTCGGGCAAGCTGCCGCTCTCGTCGGTGGCGGCCATGCAAGGGCGCAAGATCGTCGAGCACGCGATGGGCTTGCACGAGACTCGCCCGCACCGCCATCTCGACTATGACAAGGCAGCCTCCGCCATCTTCACCGAGCCCGAGATCGCCGATGTCGGCCTTGCCGAGGCCGAGGCGTTCGCGACGGGTCGAAAGATCCGCGTCACCAAGGTGCCCTTCGGGGCGAACGCCAAGGCACTGGTAGAGGAGAACCCCCGCGGCTTCGTGAAGATCGTCTCGGACCCGCTGACAGGTCAGGTGCTGGGAGGATCCATCGTGGGCCGTCACGCCGCCGAGCTGATCTCGGTGGTGGCTCTTGCCGTCAGCGCGAACCTGCGAGTCCAGGACATCGCCGAGAGCCTGTTCGTATACCCGTCGTTGAGCGAGGCCCTCTCCGAGGCAGCTGAGTGAGCCAGCGCAGCTGGCGGGCTCGCCTCATTCTTGTCTCGCTGGCGGTGCTGACCTTCGTCGGGGCGGCGGCGACCGGCGTGTCGGCCTACGTGCTGGTGCAGCTCGGGCGGATCGAACGCCACGACCTGGCCGGTGTGCTGACGTCGGCGCCACAGCAGCCGGTGACCGCAGCGGACGTTCTTTTCGACCGGCCGATCACCATGGCAGCAGCCTCTGACAGCTCGGCGGGTGCGGGCGGCGCTGGCAGCGATGCGTCGGACAGGCCGGGCGACGGCGTCGCGCCGGTCACACCCGCCGATGTCGCCTCGGCTCTGGCACGCGCAGCGGACGCACCCGATGGCGAACCGGCGCTGCCGGGGGGCCCAGCCGGCGAGAACTACTTGCTCGTCGGCACCGACAGCACCCTGGGCCTTGCTTCCGACGATCCGCTGCGCGCCGGCCACTTCGACGACAGCCGGCTCGCGGACGTGATCATGGTGATCCGCCTGCGCCACGACGGCACCGCGGCGATGATGTCCATCCCGCGGGATCTGGCGGCAGAGATAGCCGGCACGAGCGATATCGCCGGCAACGGAGTCATCGCCAAGATCAACAGCGCTTACAACCG
Organism: Acidimicrobiia bacterium; assembly: GCA_022828045.1. Lineage (GTDB taxonomy): Bacteria > Actinomycetota > Acidimicrobiia > Acidimicrobiales > Poriferisodalaceae > Poriferisodalis. The sequence goes on from JAJEIW010000002.1 coordinate 10,690, forward strand.
CGATCGCGCCACGGCGGGACGCGCGGCCCGCCTGATCGACACAGTCGAGGAGAACCTCGACATCACCCTGCAGCACTTCGTGGAGGTGGACTTCCAGGCGTTCCTGCGCATGGTGGATGCAATCGGCGGCATCACGATGACCTTTGACCGGCCGTTGCGTGACCAGCCGAAGGAGGACGCAACCGATCCGACGGACAGCCGGAGCGGGTTCTTCACCAGCGCGGGCACCCATCTCCTCGACGGCAGGCAGGCGCTTGCGTACGTTCGCAGTCGCCATCTCGAAGAGCAGCAGGCTGACGGAACCTGGCAGCGGCATGGCGCCTGGAATGATCTCGCCCGCAACAGCCGCCAGCGCGAGTTCATGCGCATTGCGGCCGCGCAGGCTGCATCCGGTTTGCTCAACAACCCGATCCGGTTGCTCTCGGTGCTCGACATCGCAGCCGACCACCTGTCCACGTCGGACACGCTGAGCATCACCAACGATGGCCGGAGACTCGCGGACAGATTTGCCGGTCTCGATGTCGGTGCCGACATCGAGGAGTACAAGCTGAAGGTGGTCGATGTTCACGATCCAGTGCGCTGGTCGCTCGGGCTCGATCCGCAGCGCGCCGAGCACAACCAGCGCGTGCTGGATGTGTTCCGGGGTATTGGCTGGGATGACATCGTCGAGCGGCGCGTTCGAGTTCAGGTCACCGGCATCCAGCGCCACCGGATCGCCTCCGAGCTGAACGAGCTCGGCTTCGTTGCAGAGGCTGCAGGGGCGTTGCCGCCCGGTGTCGAAGCAGCGCCGCAGGGCACTGTCATCTACCTGGCTCCCGACGGCCGTCTCTCCGCAGGACTGCTCGCCAGCCGCTTGGTGCCTGTGCCAGACTTCGCCGGCCATGACGACCTCGAGGCCACCACGGTGATCCTGCACGTCAGCGGAGAGATGCCTCGCATCGATCCCGGGTACCGCAGAGTCGACGTCCCGACTGCAGCCGAACTCGCATCATGACCGACGCTGCGGCCGGGCATCGAATCCTCGTCGTCGGCGCCGGGTATGTCGGGCTGACCACCGCCGCGTGCTTCGCCCACCTCGGCCATGACGTCATCTGCGCTGACATCGACCGGGCCAAGGTGGCGTCGCTGTCCGCCGGCATCGTGCCCATCCGCGAGAACGACCTGGAAGGGCTGGTGAGCGAGGGCATCGCACAGCGGCGGCTGCGGTTCGTGATCTCGGCGACAGCGGTCGCGGCGACCTGCGACTTCGTGTTCCTGTGCGTCCCGACGCCCCTGCGCGCCGATGGCGAGACCGAGTTGGGCTATCTCATGTCGGCACTCGATTCGGTGGCAACCAGCCTGCGGCCTGGTTCTGTGGTCGTCACCAAGTCCACGGTGCCCGTGGGCACGGCGCCGAAGATCGGCGCGGCGCTGGGACGCACCGATGTGGCGCTGGCGTCGAATCCTGAGTTCCTGCGGGAGGGTTCTGCGGTCGCCGACTTCTTGGCGCCGGACCGGATCGTCATCGGTTCTGAGGATCACTCGGTCGCGCAGCGGGTTGCGGCGCTCTACGAGAACGTCGACGCGCCGCTGATCTTGTGCGATCCCACCTCGGCTGAGACGGTCAAGTACGCGGCCAACGCCTTCCTGGCGGCCAAGGTCTCCTTCGTGAACGCGTTGGCGGCGGTGTGCGAGGCTGTCGACGCAGACGTCGACGTGGTGCTCGAAGGCGTGGGCACTGACCATCGCATCGGCTCGGCGTACCTGCAGCCGGGTCCCGGCTGGGGAGGCTCGTGCCTGCCCAAGGACACCCGGGCATTGGTGGGGGTCGCGAGTGATGCCGGCTATGTGTTCGACCTGCTCGAGGGCGTCATCGCTGTGAACGAGCAGCAGCTCGACCGGGTCGTTGCCAAGGTGGCGCGCGCCGCGCATGGAGGCACCGGCGCCGAGCGAGTCGAGTCGGAGAGCGACGAGCCGGATCTGGACGGCATCGATGTGGCCGTGCTGGGGCTGACGTTCAAGGCCGGCACCGATGACCTGCGCGGCTCTCCCGCGATCAGGGTGGCGGAGCGGTTGCGCGGCGCCGGTGCGCGCCTGGCGGCCTACGACCCGGCGCTGGGGAGCAACCTCGACGAGCGCCCCGATCTCGAGGCCCATCTTCCCGACGGTCTCATCCTCAGCAGCTCTGCGCTCGAGGCCGTGCGCGGCGCCAATGTCGCCGTCGTGCTCACCGAGTGGCCCGAGTTTGGTTCCCTCGACTGGGAGCGAGCTGCCGACGAGATGGCGACCGCTCGTATCGTCGACGCCCGCAACATGCTCGACCCCAGCAAGCTGCGTGCCGCGGGATTCCTCTACGTGGGGCTCGGCCGGCGCTGACGTCGGCGCATCGGACCAGCCGCCCCCCGCAGCGGGCGCACCCATCGGCCCTGCGCGCCGGTAGCTTGTCGGCCCGTATGGCGAGATCGGCCGCAGCCAAGAAGGTTGCCAAGGCTGCCAGCGCGGGCGGAGCCGGCAAGGGCTTCGGGGCGCGGCGAAACCTCCTGTTTCCCGCGGCGATGCTGCTGGTCGTCGCCTTGGGCGTCGTGCTGATCCTGTTCGCACGCTCCGAGCGGGCGGCCAACGCTCCCGCCGGCCCGCCACGGCTCGGCGACCACTGGCACTCGCTCTACGCGATCTACGACTGCGACGATTTCGTCGGGGACGTCTACCCCAACGACGTCGACGACCGGTCCGGCATCCACACCCACGGCGACGGGTTGATTCACATCCATCCGTTCCACACCGGTGTCACGGGCCAGTTCGCCACCGTCGGGGCGTTCATGCGTGAGATCGAGGTCCAATTCGACGATTCGAGAATCGAGCTGCCCGATGGCACGATCCTCGACGAGTCGGGCGACGGCTGCGCCTCGCCGGATCCCAGCAGCGATGATCCCGCGATTGCCGAGCCGGGTGCGGAGCTGCGGGTCATGCGCTGGGAGACGCTGCAGGCCGAGAAAGCGCTGGCGTTCACCGACAACCTGCGAGATGTGCGCTTCCTGAGCGACGGCCAGATCTTCGTGTTTGCATTCGTCCATCCCAGCGTCGACAACGCCGACGTGCCGCGACCCGACGATGCATTCCTGCGCTCGTATCTGAATCTGCCGCCGGAAAATCAGCCCCTCATCGACGACGTGCAGCTCGAGGAGGGGCCGGTGCTGGGCGGTCCCGATGAGAGCGAGCCGGCCCCCGCCGATCTGCCGGTCACCTCCGAGCCGGCCGAGGGCGAGTCCGGATCCGGCGACGAGACTGACTCGGGAGCCTGAGGGCCGACCCGGGGCGTCTCCACCATGAAGGCGATCTTGCTGCTGGGCGGCTTCGGCACCCGGCTGCGCCCGCTGACCGACGACATCCCCAAGCAGATGCTGCCGGTGTGCGGGCGCCCGATGATCGAGTGGGTCTGCGAGCACCTCGCGCGTCACGGCGTGTCCGAGGTGGTGCTGTCTCTGGGCTACCGCGCCGATGCCTTCACCGGCGCATACCGGCGGGGACGGATCGGGCCGCTCGACTACCGGGTGGCCGTCGAGCCAGAACCCCGCGGCACTGCGGGAGCCGTGCGGTTTGCTGCGGAGGCCACGGGCATCGACGGATCATTCCTGGTGCTGAACGGCGATGTGCTGACCGATCTCGACATCGGGGCGCTGGCGAGATTCCACGCGGAGTCCGGCGCCGAGGCCACGATCGCGCTCCAGCCGGTGGCGGACCCGACGCCGTTCGGCCTCGTGGTTGCCGACGAATCGGGCCGAGTGCTGTCGTTCTCGGAGAAGCCCGAGCCCCATGTGGTGCTCCCTGGTGGTCCGCGCAGCCAATGGCCCACGATCAGCGCAGGCACCTACGTGCTGACGCCTGCCGTGCTGGATCGCATTGCTCCGGGGCGTGCAGTCTCGATCGAGCGGGAGGTCTTCTCCCGCATTGCCGCGGACGGGATGTTGGCGGCGCTGGTCTCGGATTCCTACTGGCTCGATACGGGCACCCCGCAGCACTATGTGACGGCCAATCTCGACATCCTCGAGGGCCGGCGAGCGGCGGTCAAGGTGACGGACAGCGCTGTGGATCTCTCCGTCACCGTCCATCCCGACGCTCGCATCCGGACTTCGGCCATCGGCAACGGGTGCGTGATCGGGCCTGATGCCGTCGTGCAACGGTCCGTGCTGGGGGCGGGCTGCCGCATCGAGCCGGGAGCTGTCGTGTGCGATTCGGTGATCGGCGCCGATGTCACGGTCGGGGCGGCAGCGATGCTTACCGAGTATTCGGTGGTCGGCGCCGGTCAGCACGTCGCTCCAGGAGCGCGCCTGCGAGCGATGCGCCAACCCGCCGCCTGAGCTTGGGGCGCTAGCGGAAAAGGTCCTCTGCGGGGTCACGGATGATCTCCGAGCGCACCGATGCCCGCCGCAGCCAGCTCGCCTCCAAGCCCCGCACTATGGCGACCGGCACGCCCCGCGCTTTGCCGCACACCAGGTCGGCCGCCGAGGCGATCTCGTCCGCGATGCACACCTCAGTCACCATCAGCTCACGGCCGAGCGCGTCTTCGGTGCCCTTCAGATCGACCACCGCTGCGACGCCTGCGCACCCGATGGCCACGTCGGTGACGCCGCGTCGCCATGGCCGGCCGAACGTGTCGGAGATGATCACCCCGACGGTGCGGCCCGACAGCGCCCGGATGCGCTCGCGGATCTTGTTGGCGGAGCGGTCGCTGTCGTCGGGCAGCAGTGCCGCATAGCCCCGCTCGACGTTCGAGAGGTCAATACCCGCGTTCGCGCAGATGAACCCGTGCTTGGTCTCGCTGATGATGAGGTCGCCGCGGCGGCGCAGGATGCGGACCGACTCTCGCTCGACGAGGGGCTTGTGCGACAGCGGGTCGTCGGGGTTGATCTGTTCCATGGCGCCCTCGGCCTTGGAGACGATCTTCTGGGTCACCACCAGCACGTCGCCGTCGCGCAGGCCGACGGGCGATGCGTCGCAGGCACTCCAGATGACGGCGCCGAGATCCTCGCCGTGAGCGATCTCGCCGATGCCCTCGACGGGAAGCAGTTCGACAGTCATGCGGTGCCCGTTTCTGTCATTGTCCGCTCACGGCTTCGAGCGTCGTACGAGCCAGCGCGGCGGCCCGCTCTGGGCTGCTCATGATGGAGTCGGTGACCACGGGTGTCATCCCAGCATCGGCCACGGCATCGGCCAAGTCACGGTCGGCATTGTCGATCACCAACGTGCCGGCGAATTCGACATACAGCCGGGCGATTCCCACGACGCTGGGCTCGTGGCCCAGATCGCGCATCATCGCGCCCGCCGGTCCCTTGATCGATGCGCCGCCCACGATGGGCGACACGGCGGCGACGCTGTCGCGACGCCGGGCCAGCGTGTCGCGGATTGTCGGCACGCCGACGACCGGCCCGATCGAGACGAACGGGTTGGACGGCGCCACGATGACATCTGCGGTGCTCAGCGCGTCGAGCACACCGGGTGCGGGCTGGGCGGCATCAATGCCGGCAAAGCGAACCGAGCGCACCGCGATGCCGTGACGCTGTGCGACGAAGTAGTCTTGGAAGTCGATCTCGGAAGCGTCTGCGGGTTCCGCAGGAGTGATGCGAGTCTGGATCGGATCGTCGCTGACCGGCAGCAGCCTCAGCTCGAGCCCGAAGCTGGCGGCAATCTCGCTGGTCACCTCCGACAGCGTCGCGCCCTCGCTTCGGCGCTGTGTGCGGAACAGGTGCAGCGCCAAGTCCAGGTCGCCGAGCTGGAACCAGTCCTGCCCGCCGAGCCGCCCGAGTTCGGTGAGCACCCGCCAGGTCTCGTCGGCTCGCCCCCAGCCGGTCTCGGTGTTGATCTGTTCGGCGAGCGTGTAGGTCACCGTGTCGAGGTCGGGGCTGATGTGCAGGCCGTGCAGCGTGAAATCGTCGCTCACATTCACAATCGCGGTCACATCTGCAGGACGATGCACACGCAGGAGCCCGCGCAGGAACCGCGCCGCGCCGACGCCGCCGGCCAGCACTGTCACACGACCCGTTCGCACGGGCTGTGACGCTAACTGTTGTTCGGCGCGAAGGGCCGTGGTGCCTCCGCGCCAGGCGCGGCCGACTGGCCTGGCGCCATCAGGCGAGCTTGCGCTGCTCGACTTCCAGGTCGTGGGCCACCATCGTGGCGACGAGCTCGTCGAATGACATCTGCGGCGCCCAGCCGAGGACTCGTCGTGCCTTGGATGCATCGCCCACCAGCAGGTCGACCTCGGCCGGGCGAAAGAAGCGGGGATCGATGCGCACGTGGCGCTCCCAGTCGTCGATCCCGGCCGCTGCGAATGCCAGCTCCACGAACTCGCGCACGGCATGGGTCTGCCCGGTCGCGATGACGAAGTCGTCGGGTTCGGGCTGCTGGAGCATCAGGTGCATCGCCTGCACGTAGTCGCCGGCGAAGCCCCAGTCGCGCTTGGCGTCGAGATTGCCCAGCGCTACCTCGTCCTGCAGGCCGAGCTTGATCCTCGCGACTGCGCTGGTCACCTTGCGCGTGACGAACTCCTGGCCCCGGCGTGGCGACTCGTGATTGAACAAGATGCCGCTGCATGCGAACAGCCCGTAGCTCTCGCGATAGTTGACCGTGGTGTGGTGACCGAACACCTTGGCTGATCCGTAGGGGCTGCGCGGATGCAGCGGCGTGAGCTCGCTCTGCGGCGTCTCGCGCACTTTGCCGAACATCTCGCTGGAAGAAGCTTGGTAGAACCGGATCGGGTTCGGGCTGCCGCCGACGAGACGGATGGCTTCGAGCAGTCGCAGCACACCCAAGCCGCTGATGTTGGCTGTCAGCTCGGGCTGCTTGAACGACAGCGCCACGAAGCTGATGGCGCCCAGGTTGTAGACCTCGTCAGGCTGGGAGTACTCGAGGGCGGCGATGAGCGATGCCAGATCCTGCAAGTCGCCCTCCACCAGCTCCACGAAGGGCAGCGCGCTGGCCACGGTTTCGGCCCGGGCATTCCGCTGGCCGCTGATCAGTCCGAACACCCGGTAGCCCTTGCCGTGCAGCAGTTCGGCCAGGTACTGGCCGTCCTGTCCGGTGATGCCGGTGATGAAGGCTGTGGTCATCAGGCGAGCCTCTCCAGCTGTGGCGCTGCCGATTCTGTCCTTGCTGAGCTTCCAGTATGGGGCGGGAGGGGTCTGCCAGTACAGCGACTTCATGGGTTACCTTGCGGCAGATGCGCAGTCGCGGCGCCGCGGGCGAATTCCTCCGGCGCCGGCGCCGGTCATCGCAGCGCCGAAGCCGCCGTGCAGCAGTGCTCGTGCCGGGCGTTGCGCTGCTGGCGGTCGCATCGATGCTGGCGCCGGTTGCGCGTGCGGGCGCCGCGAACGCGGTGACGCCCGAGCGCCTCTGGGGGCAGGATCGCTACGAGACGGCGGTGCGCATCGCCGAGGCGTACGTCGCTGAATCAGCCCCGGTCGACACGGTGATCGTCGCTTCGGGGATCGCTTTCGCCGACGCGCTCTCGGCGGCGCCGCTGGCAAGCGTGCTGAATGCGCCGGTGCTGCTCACGCCGCCTGACGGCCTGCCAGCGGCGGTGCGAAGCTTCATCGGGCAGAACGGCATCAGCCGCGCGGTCGTAGTGGGCGAAGCCGACCGTGTCTCCGATGCGGTGGCGGCCGATCTCGCCCGACTCACGGGCGCACAGCCCGAGCGCCTCTCGGGCGCCGACCGCGACGAGACGAATATCCGGGTAGCTGAACGGGTGGCCAAGGCAGGCATCGGCGACTACTGCGGCGACGGCCTCCGCACGGTGCTGCTGGCGACCCGCGACGTGTTCGCCGATGCGCTGGCAGTGTCGCCGCTGGCCTACTACGGCCGCCATCCCGTGCTGCTGAGCGACCCGCAGGCGCTGACATCGCGTTCACGGACGTTCCTGACTGATCGAGGTGTCGAGCAGGTGATCGTCGTCGGCGGCCCTGTCGCGGTGTCGCCGACGGTTCTCGACGCGGTGGCTGGTCTCGGCATCGCCACGCGCCGGTGGTGGGGACAGGACCGCTACGAGACAGCAGCCACCGTGGCGGCAGAACTGGCCGGCTCCTGCTTCGGTGACGCCGCGGTCGGGCTCGCAAGCGGCACCGCGTTTCCCGATGCCCTCGTGGGCGGCGCGTTGCTGGGCGCTCGCGCCGTGCCCATGGTGCTGGCCGACACGACGCTGCCCGCCCCGACTCGCCGGGCGCTTGCCCGCACGGCCGCAGCCGGCGGCGATACGGGCCTCACGGTGCTCGGCGGCCCAGCGGCGGTCCGCGAGACGGTGGTGACGGCAGCGGCGGCAGTGCTGACCCGCCCGCTCGATGATGCCGGTGCTTCCAGCGCCCCCGAGTGCACTGCGCCGCCTCCCGCTGCCGCTGGCCCGATCTCGGTCGATCCGCCGAGCGACGCCTCCGACGCGGTAGCCCCGTCGGAGATCGTGGTGGAGGGGCGGGGCCACGGTCACGGCAACGGCATGGGCCAGTGGGGCGCCTTGGGCTACGCCACGCATTTCGGCTGCACCGGCGAGCAGATAGCGCTCCGCTACTACGGCAACACCACGCTCACAGATGTCAATGAGCGCGACATCTTCGTCCACCTGACGCGCAATGCCCGCCATGACCTGCTGGTCACCTCGAAATCTTCGTTCACGGCCGAAGGCAATTCCTTCGCGGGCGGCGAGATCGCGCGTCTGAGCGTCAGCGGCAACGCCTTCGACGTCCATCGCACCTCGGGCTGCGCGGACGACCCGGGAGCGAGCGTGGCGCCGGGCCTGTCCGGACGCAGCGGTCGCAACGGCGACGCGTTCGTCGAAGTGCTGCCGTCGAGCGACGACTACGCCGCCGATGACCGGTCGAACATGCTGACCATGATCTACTGCGGCGGCACCGGCGACGCCACCGAGATCATGCGCATCACCTACCGGGGCGCCCTCGGCATCGTGAAGCAGTCCGGCCGCCCCTACACCTTCAACCGCCTGCCGCTCGAGCAGTACCTGCGCGGCGTGGTGCCCAAGGAGTCGCCGCCGGACTGGGGCGCCCGCACGGGTCCGGCCGGCACGGGCCTGGCGGCTCTCGAAGCGCAGGCCATCGCGGCGCGCAGCTACGCGCTCTACTGGTCTCAGTACCAGATGGGCCAGGGGCGCTTCACCGACATCTGCGACTGGCCCGACTGCCAGCTGTACGAAGGCGCGGCGGTCGGGAGCGGCGGTCGGGAGCGTCGCAACGATCACGGCGCCGGCTTCGAGCACACGACGCTGGCCATCGCCAACACCGAGGGCAGGGCGCTGGTGAATGCCGACGGCAGGTTCGCCTTCGCCGAGTTCAGCACCAGCAGCGGGGGATGGTCTGCGGGGCCGCCGGCGTCCACGTTCCCAGCTGTGCCTGATCTGGGCGGCGCCATCTACGCCGACAACGGCAACAGCGGCCACCGATGGACCATCAAGCTGCGACGCTCCGACATCGAGCGAGCCTTCGAGCCGCTGTTCGCGCAGCACGGCAAGACGCTCGGACAGCTCGTGCGGATCGACATCACCGGGCGCGACGGCAACGGCGAGTGGGGCGGACGCGTGCGAGCCCTGCGAGTGGTCGGCACCGGCGGCGAGCACACCTTCAGCTTCGACCGATGGGCACGAGACCCGTTCCGCCGGGCATTCCCTCGCACGGTGCTGTCGGACTGGTACCGCTTCCCGCAGTTCGACAGCGGCTCGAACCCGGTCGAGCCGGTACAGGGCACCGCCGACGTTCACCTGTGGGTGCTCAAGGCTGACGGAACGGTGCGCGCGCACGGTCTCGCGCGCCACTACGGCGACGGCGCGGACGAGCCGTCCGATGCGGCTGCCGACGACGGCACCGCGGCGCCCGCATATGTCGATATGGCGGTCACCCGCAGCGGGAAGGGCTACTGGCTGCTCGACGCCTCGGGAGCGGTGAGGGCACTCGGCGACGCTCGGCACCACGGCGATGCCGTCGGGCAGGTCGACGATGCTGCGCCGCGCACCGCGCCTGTCGGCATCGCGTCCCATCCCGAGGGCGGCTACTGGATCGCGCTGGGGAATGGCGAGGTGTTCGAATTCGGAGCGGCTGCCGATGTGGGAGCCGAGGAGCGCTCCGATGCTGATGCGCTCATCGTGGACGTCGAATCGACTCCGTCCGGCGATGGGCTCTGGCTGCTCGCCACGAACGGCGCGGTGCTGGCCTACGGCGGCGCCGAACAGCTGGGATCGGCGGACACCGCTGCCGCGGTGGGCATCGCGGCAGCAGCCGACGGCGACGGCTACTGGGTGACCGACGCGGGCACGGCCGTGCACGTATTCGGCAGTGCAGCTTCGCTGGGATCGCGTTCGGGCCGGGCCAACCGTCTGGCAGCAGTCGACATGGTGGCCACCGACACAGGCGACGGCTACTGGCTGATCTGGAGCGACGGCACCAGCTTCAACTACGGCATCGCGCCCGACTACCCGACGAGCCGGGCTGGGCCGGGCGTGGTCGCTGCTGCGTCGGTGCGCTGACACCGCTGCGGCAGACTCGAAGTCGCATGGACACGAACGCCGAAGCGTCCGAGCCAGAAGATCCGGCCTGCGCCGCGAATCCGCCGGCTTCGGAGGTGCCGCCAGCGCCCGCGGCACTCGAACCAGCCGTTTTGGCGCCCTCGCCGGCGGTCGCAGCCATCGTCACGGCCTCGTCTCGATGGTCCGACACCGAGGCCACCTTGGGTGCACTGGCTGCCCAGGATTACCCCCGCTTGGCCGTCCTGGTGCTGTGCGACGCCGAGGGCCCTCAGGGCCATCGTGTCCGCGAACTGCTTCCCACCGTCGCGGTTGCGAACCAGATGTCATCCCGCCCCGAACAGCGCCGGGGCTCGCACCGGCACCGCACCGGATCGGTCAACAACCGGGGCGCGTCGCTGGTGCGGGGGGCCGACTACCTGCTGTTCCTGACCGATGGCGTCGTGCTGACGCCTGATGCAGTCAGCGTCCTCATCGACGACGCCGAGAACGCCCCGGGCAGGGTCGTCGGTGTCGCTGGACCGAAGCTGCTCGACGCCGACGACGGCATGACGCTGCGCGATCTGGGTGGTACGGCGGATCGCCTCGGCGTGAGGATCCCAGCCGCCAGCCAAGGCGAAGTGGACCAGGCCCAGCACGACGAGGCACGGGACCTGTTCGTGGCGCCGACGCAGGCGATGCTGGTCCGGGCGGATGTGTTCGCGATCGTCGGCGGGTTCGATCCTCACCTCGACGGCGACGGCGCGGCCGTCGATTTGTGCTGGCGGATCCAGCTCGCTGGGTCGCGCGTGCGCATCGTGCCGGCCGCAACCGGGCTGGTGCAGTCCACGCCGCCCGCAGCACCGTTCGGCCCCTCGGCTCGCCAGCATGAACATCGGGCCCGGCTGCGCACGATGCTGAAGTGCTACGGCTGGGTGCATCTGCTGCCCTCAGTGCTGCTCGCAGCCGTGCTGGCGCTGGGCGAGGTGCTCTTCGCGGCCCTGCGCGGGCGGTTCGCGCAGGCATCAGACGTAGCGCTGGCTTGGGCGTGGAATGCCCGGCGCCTTCCGGGCACGTTTGCCTTGCGTGGTGCTGCGAAGCGCTACCGACGAGTGCGTGATGTCGACTTGCGCCGATTGCAGCAGGGCGGCTCGATTCGGGTCGCCGACTGGTTCCGCTACCGCCTCAGCCCCGAAGGCGGTCTGGCGGCGCGCACCACCATCGACGAGAGCATCCTCGGCACCTGGCGGCGCAATGCGCACCGGACGGTGTGGGTGGTGTGGGTGCTCGTGGCAGGCGGGATCGCCTTCGGTTCCCGCCATCTGCTGACTGGCGGCATCTCCGCATATGGACAGTTCGCGCACTTCGCCGATGCTCCGACGATGCTCAGCGCCTACCTCGACGGCTGGCGTGTCGATGCGGCGGGAGACGCCGGGATCGGTCATCCCGCGATGGGTCTGCTGGGCATCGGCGGGATCATCGTGCTCGGCGCCGTCGGGCTGCTGCGTCACATCGCTGTATGGGGGCTGCTGCTGGCAGGCCTCGTCGGCATGTGGAAGCTCTGCGCACCATCGAACAGTCGCAATGGCCGGCTGGTCGCCCTCGCGCTCTATGCCGCATGTCCGCTGCCCTACAACGCGGTGGCCAATGGGCGCTGGGACGTGCTGCTCGCGTACGGCGTCGCGCCCGCAATAGTGCTGATGGTCAGCCGGCTGATGGGTGCGGTGGCGGTCGGACCCTCCGGTGACGGCAGCCGGCGTTCGACAGCGGCCCGTGTCGCGTCGCTGGGACTGTTGTTTGCCGTCGCCGCGGCATTCGAGCCGTTCATCGTGGTGCTCGGGCTGGGCGCCGCGGCGGTGCTGGCCGTCACCGAGTCCACTTGGCGGGCGACAAGCCGGTCGTCGCTGGCGACACCGTGGCTCGGGCTGCTGCTGGTTTTCGCGGCAGCGGCGCTCGCCGTGGCGGCACACCTTCCTTGGCTGATCGAATTCGGTTCACTGCAGGCGTTCTTGGATGTTTCCGGGGGCAGGTCGACAGCCTCGCCACCGGCGTCGCTCGCAGAGCTCCTGCGATTCCAGACGGGACCGCTGGGCGATCTGCCGCTGGGCTGGGGCATGGCGGGTGCCGCAGCGGTGCCGCTGCTCGTCGGGCGCTCGAGCCGGCTGTGGTGGGCGGCTCGGGGTTGGATGGTGGGCCTCGCAGGATTCGCAGGGGCGTGGGCAGTCGTCACCGGCTGGGCCGACGGCCTGCTGGCCGAGATTCCGATCGGAGACTCGCTGGCTGAGGTCTCGCTGGTGCTCGGCGCTGTAGGGCTGTGCTGGGCGGCCGCAGCAGGCCCGCCGGTGCTGGCGGCGTCCGGCGGCGACACGTCGCCGCGTGTGCGCAGCGCGATGGTGCTCATCAGCGGCCTCGCCGTGGGCGCGATGGTGCTGCCCACGGCGTGGGCGGCGGTCGACGGCGACTGGTCGGCGCCGAGCTTCGATCACCGTGTGCCGTTGGGACTGATCGATGATCGAGATGTCGGGCCCGACTACCGCGTGCTCTGGATCGGCGACTCCGACGTCTTGCCGCTGCGCGGATCGGAGCTGGGCATCGACGGCCTCGCCGCAGGCACGTCGGTTCGCGGCTTTCCTGATGTCCGCCATCAATGGGCGTCGCCCCCCACGCCGGGAAATGAGCGCCTGCTGGACGCTGTGAGAGTGGGGTTGGCCGGCGACACCCTGCGCATGGGGCGGCTGCTCGGATCGTTCGGCATCCGTTATGTCGTCCTGGTCGAGCGTTCGGGTCCGTCGTACTCAGCAGGTTGGGAACGGCCGGTCGACCCGGCGATCGCGGAGGCGTTGGCCTCGCAGATCGACTTGCGCCCTCTCGCGGTCGATCCGTCGGTGCAAGTGTTCCGCAACGAGGCGTGGTGGTCGTCGCGGGCGCAGTTCTCCCAGCCGATCCCTCCCGGCTTCGCAGTCGACCAGACCGATCTGGTGGTGAGCGATCTGAGCGACGGCATCGGCGTGCTCACCGACTACCGGTCCCCAACGGTGCAGCTCGGGCATGTGGGTACCGGCCCATTGCTCGTCGCTGAGGGGTTCGATCCGGGCTGGAGACTCCAGGTGGACAGCACGGAGGTCTCACCGACGCCCGCGCTGGGCTGGGCGATGCGATTCGATCCGCCCCATGCCGGCCAAGCTGAGCTGAGCTACGAGCGCTCTGCTGCGGTCACCGACCGGCTGTGGGCTCAAGCGCTGATCTGGCTGTCGATCGGGTGGGTGGCCATCGGCCAGCCGACGCCACTCGCCGACCGCGTGACGGCGGCATTCGGAAGGTTGCGGCGGCGATGAGGATCCTGCGTTGGCTGCCGAGGTTGTTGATCCCGCTGGCAGTGGCTGCGGCGCTGCTCGTCGACGCGCGCATCGATCGCGCTCCTGCTGAGGCGGCGGCTCTCCATGATGAGGTGCCGACGCAGATCGAAGTGCCGGCACCGTCTGCGCTGACCTCGAGCTGGTTCTGCCCGGTCGTGGGGATGCGCGCCATCTCGCCCGGGTTCGGCGAGATCACAACCGAGCTGCTGCTCACCAACATGACCGGCGCATCGGTGTCGGTCTCGGTCGAGTTGCGCGGTCGCACCACGGGCCGCCAGTTCGTGACGGCGGACGTTGCGCCGCTGAGCACCGGTGTGGTGAACATCGCCGATTACGCGCCTGACGAGATCATCGGCGCCCTGGTCGAGGCCTCCTCGGGCGGTCTGGCAGTGACACGCAGGTTCTCCTCCCCGCTCGGGATCGACGAAGCCCGCTGCTCGAGCGTGCTTGCAGCCAGCTGGTATGTGCCTGTCGGCGACACCCAAGCCGATGCGCTCGGGGTGATCGCGATCATGAATCCGCTGCCGCGCGATGCAATCGTCGACATCACCTTTGCCACCGAGGCGGAATTCGGGCCCTTCGTCGTGCCGGAGCTGACCGGGGTGGTGATTCCGGCGTGGAGTTCTGCCGCCTTCGACCTCGGCCAGCATGCGCGTCGGCGTGATGTCGTAGCTGCGTCGGTGCAGGCGCGCACCGGCCGCATAGCGGCTGACTCATTCGCGATCTACGACGGCAGCGTCGGCAGGCGCGGCTTTGCCGCGGAGTTGGCGTCGGTCAGCCTCAGCGAAACGTGGCTCGTGCCGGCAACGGGCATCGACAGCGAAACCCATCTGAGCGTTCGGGTGTTCAATCCCACCGACGAGGTGGCCCAAGTCGTCACGGAGGTGGCGGTCGCCGGCGCCGACAGCGACCGCGTGGCTTTCGCCATTGCAGCGCACGATGTGCTCGAGCTGACGGTCGAGCCGCCCAGCGACCGGGCGCCCGGGCTCGACTCGCTGCTGGCTCCCGCCGGAGTCCCGCTGGGCATCTCGGTGACCGGGCAGAACGACGTGCCCTTTGTCGTATGGGCGGAGACCCTGGTCGGCTCTGCGGAGAGCCCGCTGACGGACATCCCGATCGCTTCGGATCCTGCCGACGACACCACCGAACCCGCCGACGATCCGTCCCTCACCCCATCCGTCACCGTCGTGGCCCAGCCGGACGTGTCACCCGACACCTCATCTGAGGCTGCCAGCGCTCTGCTGGACGGTTCCGGACCGCAGGACAACTCAGACGATCCCGGCGTTGCCGTCGCCGAGGTGTTCCCGCCGGTGCTCGCAGCACGGTCGGGTCTGGCCTCGGTGCCGGGCATCGGGGTGGAGCGCGAGCGCTGGCTCGTGGTGGCGCCCGCTGAGCCCGGCGTCGAGACTTTCCTGACCATCGTGAGAGCTCCGCCGCAGCCGGCTGGCGACGGTGAGTCCCCCGATGAGGGGGAGGGTGATCGTCGGGTCGTCATCGGGACGTTGCATCGCGAGACGGTCGCGGTGGTCGACGTGCCAGCGTCGGGTGTGGTGACGCACCGACTGGCGAGCGGTACGACCCGTATCGTGGTGTCCGACGTCCCGTTCGCCGTGCTGCTGTGGCAATCCCGATCCGGCGGTGCCGGCCTCAGCGTGGCCCATCCGGTGGGATGGTGAGACCCTGATGGAACGCCTCGCAATAGCCGCGGTGCTTGTTGTCATCGCGCTCGCGGTCGCCTTCGTTGCCCAGCGCCGCAGGGGTGCTGCCGCCAGCGGGGTGCCGCATTCGAGCGTGCCCGCCTCGGTCGATCTCGGGTCGTTGGACATCGACACAGGCCCGGCAATCGTGGTCTTCACCGAGGAGACATGCCGGACGTGCGCGGCCGCGATCGCGGTGGTACGCGGACCGGCCGGCGCGGGCCTGCCGGTCACTGAGGTCCCCTTCGCCGACGAGCGGGAACTGCACCGGCGCCACGGCATCGACACGGTGCCCACGACGGTGGTCGCAGATCTCGACGGCCAGGTTGTCGACGGCTGGATCGGTCGGGTGGACATGTCCGGGTTGGCCGCCGCGCTTGCGCAGGTCAGGGGCGGCTGAACGCCCGAGAGGGGATCAGCCGGCGACCTGGGGCGGAGGGGCGGCTTGCTCGATGATCGGCACGTCGCGTGCGGACTCAGTCCCGGCATCGGGCTCGGGCCCGGACTCTGCCTCGACAGGTTCTTCGGCGCCTTCGAGCTTCCCATTGGCGGCTGCCGATGACTCAGCAGGCTCGGGATCGGCGACGAGCGTCGCGATCTGGGAGCCAGTGATCGTCTCATGCTCGAGCAGTGCGGTCGCGATCCGGTCGAGCGCCCCGCGATGCTCGACGAGCGCCCGCCGAGCCCGGTCTTGCTGGGTCCGCAGGATCCGCTCGACCTCCTCGTCGATGACGCGGGCGGTCTCGTCGGAGTAGTCGCGCCCCGAGACGAGGTCTTCGCCCAGGAACACCTGGGCGTGAGATCCCCACGCCATCGGCCCCACCCGGTCGCTCATGCCCCACTCCGACACCATCTTGCGAGCCAGCTCGGTGCCTTGGACTAGGTCGTTCGCGGCGCCGGTGGAGGTCACGCCGAAGACGGTCTCCTCTGCCATGCGCCCGCCGAAGAGCACCGCAAGCCGGTCTTCGATGTACTCCTGGCTGTACGCGTGGCGTTCCTCGGGCAGCTGCATGGTGACGCCCAAGGCCTGGCCGGTCGGCAGGATCGTCACCTTGTGGACCGGGTCGGCATGGGGGAACAACGTGGCGATCAGGGCGTGGCCGCCCTCGTGGTAAGCGGTGACCTCCCGCTCGCGTTCGGTCAGGGCGACCGACTCGCGGCGCTGGCCCATCAGCACCCGGTCGCGCGCCGCCTCGAAGTCGGCCAGGCCGATCGACTCCGAATCGCGCCGGACGGCGTGCAGGGCCGCTTCGTTGACGAGGTTCGCCAAGTCGGCGCCGCTCATGCCGGGCGTGCCCTTGGCCAAGGCTTCGAACTGCATGTCCTCGTCGGTTTTCTTGTCCTTGGAATGGACCGCCAGGATGGCCAGCCGCTCGGAGTACTCGGGCAGCGGGACCACCACCTGGCGATCGAACCGGCCCGGCCGCAGCAGGGCCGGATCCAGAATGTCCGGTCGGTTCGTGGCTGCCATCATCACGATGCCGCCGGTCTCCTCGAAGCCGTCCATCTCGGCCAGCATCTGGTTGAGCGTCTGCTCGCGCTCATCGTGGCCGCCGCCCAGCCCGGCGCCGCGCTTGCGTCCGATCGAGTCGATCTCGTCGATGAAGATGATCGCCCGACCCAGCTTGCGAGCACTCTGGAACAGGTCGCGCACCCGGCTGGCGCCGACGCCGACGAACATCTCCATGAAATCCGATCCGGTCACCGACAGGAACGGCACGCCCGCCTCGCCGGCGACCGCCCTGGCGATGAGCGTCTTGCCGGTGCCGGGCGGACCCACCAGCAGCACGCCCTTGGGGACCTTGGCACCGATCGCCGTGAAACGCTCCGGCGTCTTGAGGAAATCGACGATCTCGGTGATCTCCTGCTTGACCCCGTCGTAGCCGGCAATGTCGTCGAACTTCGTCGACGGGCGCTCGGTGGTGTATGTCTTGGCCTTGCTGCGGCCGATCGACATGATCCCCGACATCTGCCCCTGGGCACGTCGCTGCATCCACCAGAAGAACAGGAAGATCAGGCCGAACGGCAACAGGAACGGCAGCAGGCTGACGAGCAGGTTGGGCCTGTCGGTGTGGAACTCGATGGCCACTTCCTGCTGGCGCAGCAATCTCAGATCGGTCTCGGGCAGCTCGACGGGACCCTCGGAGGAGAACTCGGTCCCGTCGATGTACTCGCCGGTGATCTCGCCGGTGCCGTTGGTGATCGTGACGCTGCGAACGCTGCCTTCGGACACCTGAGCTATCAGCCCGCTGTAGTCGACGGGGTCGCGGTCCTCATTGTTGAGCAGGCCGGGCAGGAACATCACCGACAGCAACACCATGGCAAGCAGCCAGATGGACCAGCGGGGCCAGCGCTCGCGGCGCTGGCGCGTTCCGGTGCCCGACGGCCCGGGACTGTGGCGGCGCGATCGCTCGTCGGGATCGTCGTGGGTGGGCGCGTCCGGGGGTTCGCTGGCACGGGGCTTGCGTGCTCGGGAGCGCCCCTCGTCCGAAGGCACCTCGGAAGCCATGAGTTCATGCTATGGCGGACAGGTCGGAACCCATAGCCGCGCAATTCCGGCTTGGGCACAGCACTAACCTGCGCTGGTGGCCGCACCGACCATGCGCCCCCCGCGCAAGGGGGCGGTGCTGGCGGCGTGGGTCGAAGCGGCAGTGGCGGCGGCGAGCTGCGTGGCCGTCTTTCTGTGGCTCGATCCGGCCGGCATCTTCTCGGCCGCGACGCCCACCGGCGGGGACATGGGCGCCCACGTGTGGGGGCCGTCGTTCCTCCGGAACGAGCTTCTGCCCTCGGGCTCGCTGCGCGGCTGGACGACTGAGTGGTACGCGGGCATGCCTGCGATGCAGTTCTACATGGTGGTGCCCTACCTGCTGATCGTGGCCGCCGACCTGGTGCTGCTCTCGGGTGTCGCATTCAAGCTGGTGGCCGTCAGCGGGGTGGTCTCGATGCCCGCAGCCGCGTGGCTGATGGGCCGGCTGGCGGGCTGGGCGCGGCCGCTGCGGATGCTGTTGCCGGTTGCGGGGCTGCTGTTCGTCTTCGACGTGAACTTCACGATCTACGGCGGGAACGCAGCATCGACCTTGGCGGGGGAGTTCGCCTTCTCGATCGCGCTGTCGGCGACGCTGGTGTACCTCGGCATGCTGTGGCGCTCGCTCGAGCGGGGCACCGGCCGTGCCCGGACCAGCTTCGTCTTGGCGTTCGTCGCGCTCTGCCACCCGATACCGCTCGCGTTTGCCGTCGCCGCCAGTGTGCTGATGGTGGCGGTGCGCGGTCTGCACGGCCTGCCAGGTCGCATCGGCCGGGTGCCGGCGATGGGCGTGTCGATCGCGGCGATCATGCTGTGGGCCGCCGTGTGGAACATCACCGAGGCCCCGCTGTGGCGTCTTGCGGTTCCTGCAGCGGTGATCGCCGCGCTCGCGCTGGCGGAGTGGCGCAGGTCGTGGCACGCGCTCGTCATCGGGGTGATCGGCGGCGCGGTCTCGGCGTTCTGGACGGTGCCGTTCGCAGCCCGCCGGGCATTCATGAACGACATGGGCTGGGAGCGGCTCACCTCGGTGCGGGAGCACCTGTTCTTCACCGACGAGATCGGCGGTGAGGGGACCTTTCACAGCATCACCTGGCTGCTGGTGCTCGCTGGCGTGGGTGCAGCGGTGGGTCTCGTCCGCTGGTACCGCCCCGCGATGACGTGGACGGCGATCGCATTCGCCATGGCCATGGGATTCGTCCACTGGCCCCAGCACCGCCTGTGGAACGCGCGCATCCTGCCGTTCTGGTACCTGGCTCTGTACTTGCTGGCGGCGATGGGGCTGTGGCTCATCATCGAGGGTCTGACACGCCGGGAAGCGTCTGCGACCGAGGGTTCACCGCGATCGGCACTGCCGGTCGTGCAGTGGCCGCGGGTGACGCTCCCGGTCGTGGCGTTCATCGCAGCTGTGGGCCTGCTGCTGTTGCGCTTCGGCGATGCCCCCGGCGGCAGCCTCGACGCCAGCGGAGCATTTCGCTGGGGTCCTCTCACGGTGTCATCGGAGGACCGAAACTTCGTGTCGGGATGGGCGCGCTGGAATTTCCGCGGCTACGAGGGACGCCCGGCCTATCCCGAGTACCGCAAGTTCGTCTCGACGATGGACGAGGTGGGTGAGCAGCACGGATGCGGACGATTGCTGTGGGAATACGACCGCGATGTCGTGGGCGCATACGGCACTCCGATGGCGCCGATGCTGCTGCCGCAATGGACTGACGGCTGCATCGCCTCGATGGAAGGTCTCTATTTCGAGTCGTCGCCGACCGTGCCGTTCCACTTCCTCATGCAGTCGGAACTGTCGGCTGCGCCTTCGCGCCCCATGCGAGGTCTGCCTTACAGCGCACTGGACTTCGGGCTCGGCGTCT
Source organism: Acidimicrobiia bacterium (assembly GCA_022828045.1). Classification (GTDB taxonomy): domain Bacteria; phylum Actinomycetota; class Acidimicrobiia; order Acidimicrobiales; family Poriferisodalaceae; genus Poriferisodalis. The sequence goes on from JAJEIW010000002.1 coordinate 30,600, forward strand.
CGCACCTGCAGATGTCGGGGGTGCGTTACTACGCAGCCTTCAGCGCCGAGGCCACGGCCGGGGCCCACGGCTCGGCCGACCTGGCCCACATCGCCTCATCGGGACCGTGGTCGATCTATCTCGTCGACGGCAGCGACGTGGTGTCGCCGCTGCGATTCGAGCCCGCCGTCGCCGAGGGCGTGTCCCACGCTGGACGAGCGTGGACCGATCCTGCGGCGATCTGGTTCATCGACCCGGCGGCGTGGGACGTGCCCATCGCCGCCGACGGCCCGCCGCACTGGTCTCGGGTGACGCTGCTGCCGCCGCCCGATCCTGACGGTGCTCCGCCCGCTTCGCTGACGAGATTCAGTGCAGCACCTCGGCGCGCCCTGCCACCGGTCGAGATCAGCCGCCCGGCGATGGAACAGGACCGGCTGTCATTCTCTGTGGATCGGCCTGGAGTGCCGGTGCTCGTCAAGATGTCCTACTTCCCGAACTGGTCGGTCGACGGCGCCGACGGTCCCTACCGCGTCACGCCGAATTGGATGGTGGTGATCCCCACCGGCCCCCATGTCGAGCTCACCTACGGCGCCACCGCCGTCGAGTATCTCGCGTGGCTGACGACGCTCATCGGGCTCGCGGCGCTGGCTCTCGTTGCCGTTCGGCCACCGGCACGATTCGAGAGCCGCTCGGCCGCCGAGGCTCGCCGCGCAGCGCAGCTCGAGGCTGCGACAACGCAGGTCGATACAGCGGCAGCCCAGTTCGACTCCGGCGGCGGACACGACACAGCAGACATCGGGCGGGTACAGCCGACGGTGTCGGTCGTGCTGCCGGCCTATCAGGCTGCACACCTGGTGGGTCCGGCAGTGGCGCAGGTCAGCGCCGCTCTGCGCGGCAACCAGGCCATCGGCGGCGACCTCGAGATTGTCGTGGTCGACGACGGGTCCACTGACGGGACTGCGGAGGCGGCTCGGCGTGCCGGCGCCGATGTCGTCGTTGCCGAGGCTGCGAATCGCGGCAAAGGCGCTGCGGTGCGGGCGGGCATGCTCGCGGCCAGCGGGCGGCTACGCCTGTTCACCGATGTCGATCTGGCCTACCCACCCGGCCAGCTCAACTCGCTCATCGAAGCGTTGGAAGCCGGTGCCGATGTCGCACTCGGCAACCGGCGTCATGACGAAGCCCGCACGATCACTCCTGCGCCAGCAGCGAGGGCGTTCGCAAGTCGCCTCTTCAACGCCTTCACGCGGGTCGTGCTGCTCCGCCGCTATCGCGACACCCAGTGCGGCTTCAAAGGCTTCACCGAAGAGGCAGCGCGGACGATCTTCGGTCGCTGCGTCATCGACGGCTTCGCCTTCGATGTCGAGGTGCTCTACCTCGTCGAACATCTCGGTCTGACAGCGACCGAGGTTCCCGTGGCGGTTGATCACACTGCGGACACCACGGTTCGCCTGGCAGCGCAGTCGTTGAAGGTGGTTGCCGACATCTGGCGCATACGCCACCGCGCCGGGGCCGACGCGTACGACGCTGACGCTGCGCCGTCGACTGTTGACGCAGCCCAGGCGTGAGCGGGTCAGGCCTCCTGGGCGTCGCGCATGGCGGGCTGTGGGGCGCCGCTGGTGGAGCTCTTGGGGTGCGACCGGCGATCGGTGCCCCCGACAACGGCCATGAGCGGTGCGGGTCTCGCCGTGGTGCCGGAACGGCCGTCGCGGGCGCCGTGGTGCCGAGAACGCGAGCGCCCGATGGCGACGCCGCTCGGCCGCTGCTGGCTGAAGAGGCCCGCTTCGTCGAGCAGTACCCGGTCTTCGTACTCGTCGAACCAGAGCGCCTCGGGGTTCCGGCCGACGATGGTCACCTTGCCCCGATCGGGGGCGTGGGCCGGGTTGCGCAGCACCTTGAAGATCACGACGCCGTTCTCGGCTCCCCGCAGCCCTGCGATCGGACCGTCGGTCACCGCTGAGACTTCCGTCTTGCCCTTGTAGTGCACGATGGTCAGCCGCGCGTGCGACTCCACACCCGACAGGCCACGCTGGGAATCGTTGAGCAGCTGCCACGCCCGCTCGATCGGCACGTTGAACGCCTTGTAGGCCACGATGTTGCGCCCGCAGAAGAAGTAGTGGTTCTCGACGCCGACGCCTTTGAGCGTCCGCTGCAGGATCCGCAGTGCGTCAGGGTCGTCGTTGACGCCGGCGATGATCGGTGTCTGGTTCTCGACGCTGATCCAGCCGCGCGACACCAGCGCATCGAGGGCCTGGCGCGTGTTCGCACGCCAGCGCAGGAAACCCTTGCCGTCCGCGATATAGCTGCCGTCGGCGTCCTTGACGAGGAACTCGTCGGGATGGTTGAAGTGGATCATGAACCGTATCGCGACATCCGGGTAGACCTCGTGAAAGCGATCGAGCATCGCAAAGAACGCATCGTCGAAGCGGTCGGGGCAGAACGCCAGCTCCTTGGTGCCGACACGGATGGCTTCAGTGCCGGCCTCCGCCAGCGATGTGAACCAAGCAGCCAGCTTGGAATTGGGCAGCACCATCGGATCGCCGCCCGAGAGAAGGATCTCTCTCAGCTTTGGCCGACCGGTCTCGGGGTGCGTACCGCCATTGGCAGCGACTGCTTCGTTATGCGACCGGATGTAATCGGTTATCTCCAGAACGTTCGCAAGGCCCTTCTTCTTGAGCGTGCCGTCAGCACGTTCTATTTCCTTGCGGCCGATGAGTTCTTCCCTATAGCAGAAGCGGCAATGCGCTGAACATGTCGAAATGACATACAGCAAACCCATCTCATACTTGTGCAGAAGTCCTTCGATCGGGCTGTAGTCCAGTTGATTCGCAGGATCCGGATCGCCCTCCAAATCCACCGTTTCATCTGGCGATGCCTTCACGAGTTTTTGTAGTGCTGAACTTGACGTCGCCATGTCGAAATAGTGACGCGTCAATTTGACTGGCATTCGCGCTTCAACATCGCGCTCGGTACCGCTTAATTCCTGCAAATCTGCGAGTTCTTGCGAGGTATAGAAACTCTTGAATTCGTCGGGTGCAGAGCCGCTCATGAAGGGCTCGAGACCATTGACAATCTGGCGGTCGTATCTGGGGTTCTCGACCGCATCAAGAACCAATTGTTCCCGTTCTGTTGGCTGATATTTGCTCTTGCTCATCACACCTCTCACTTGCTCCAGGCAGGTTCATGTCCTGCACTCTGCAACCACCATAGGGAGAAGCGGGCGCGAATTGCAAGGGCGTCGCCGCAGAGCGCCGCGCACTACTGCGCGGTGCAGTCAGGCTGGGCTCGTGCCGAAGGCCCTTCGAGGAAGCCTCGATTTCTGATAAATCCTTGCCCTCTGAGGCCCAGGCGCAGTGGCGCTTGCATGGGTCCGCTGCTCTGCCTCATAGGCTCTGGCAGCGTTATGGCGGGCCGCATCCCACCTGAGTCATCGGCACGTCTGGCAGCGGTCGTCAAGGCATATGACATACGTGGGATTTGCCCGGAGGAGTTGGGTCCGTCCACCGCGCGAGCGCTCGGCTTTGCGTTCGCCGAGTGGTCGGGTGCCGCATGCATCGCGCTCGGCCGCGACATGCGCCCGAGCGGCATCGAGCTGGCGGAATCATTCGCAGACGGTGTCCAGCTCGCCGGGGTCGACGTCATCGATCTCGGGCTCGCTTCGACGGATCTGCTCTACTTCGCTTCGGGCTGCTTGGACATGCCGGGGGCGATGCTGACGGCCTCGCACAACCCGACGGAATACAACGGCATCAAGCTGTGCGGACCTGGCGCTGCGCCAGTAGGCGCCGACAGCGGCCTCGCCGAGATCGCTCAGCGAGCAGCGGCCGGCGGCGTCGCGGGCGACGCCCGTGGCCAGCGCACCCGACGCGACCTGCTCGACACGTTCGCGGATCACGTCCGTTCGTTTGTCGATGTCGAGAGCTTGGCGCCCTTGCGCGTCGTGGCGGACACGGCCAACGGCATGGGCGGTCATGTCGTGCCGGCGGTCTTCGGGCCGCTGCCCTTCGAGGTCGAACTGCTCTACGGCGAGCTCGACGGCATGTTTCCCAACCATCCCGCCGACCCCATCCGGCCCGAGAATCTCGTGGATCTGAGCGAGCGTGTGCTGGACGCGGGTGCAGATGTCGGCCTCGCATTCGACGGCGACGCCGATCGCGTCTTCCTGGTCGACGAGCGAGGCCGCGCCGTGACCGGGTCGATGCTCACCGCGCTGGTCGCGCAGGCCATGCTGCGACGTCACGGGCCGGGGCCGATCCTGCACAACCTCATCTGCTCACGGGCCGTCCCCGAGGCCATCGCCGAATCCGGCGGTCGGCCCGTGCGCACCCGGGTGGGCCACAGCTACATCAAGACCGAGATGGCCCGCACCGGTGCCTCGTTCGGCGGCGAGCACAGCGGCCACTATTACTTTGCCGACAACTACCGGGCCGATTCCGGTCTCATCGCTGCGCTCATCGCTCTCGAGACGCTGAGCGGTGCCGCCGTGCCCCTGTCCGAACTGCTCGCGCCGCTCGACCGCTATGCCTCATCGGGCGAGATCAACACCCGCGTCGCCGATGTCGACGAGATGCTCCGCCGCACTGCGGCGCACTTCGCCGGGCTGCCGCAGGACCGGCTTGACGGGTTGACAGTGGACGGGGGCGACTGGTGGTTCAACTTGCGGCCGTCCAACACCGAACCGTTGCTCCGCTTGAATCTCGAAGCTCCTGACGCCGCCGCCGTGGCGCAGCGTGTGAGCGAGATCAGCACGCTGCTGGCATGATCGGATCCGCAGTCGGCGGCGTACGGCTGGCCGCGGCCTCAGGAGGCGTGCGTGGGTCTTGATCCGGTGCTCATGGAGATCCTGGCCTGTCCGGCAGACAAGGGACCGCTGTACTACGTCGATGAGGCCGACCTGCTGTACAACCCACGCCTCGGTCGGGCCTACCGGATCGACGGCGGCATTCCCGTGCTGCTGATCGACGAAGCCACCGAGGTGGATCCGGCCACGGTGACAACGTACGGCGAGCGCATCGCGAAGGGCGAGCTCAGCCCGACCTTCGTTCCGGCCCCGAGACAGACCAGTGACTGACTCGATGGGAATGGCGGCTGCGGTCGACTCCCTCCCTGAGCAGCTCGAAGCAGCGCTCGCCGCCGCGTCGGCAGTGCCAGGACCTACTCCCGCCGAGCCGATCGCCAGTGTCGTCGCATTGGGCATGGGCGGGTCGGGTGTTGCCGGCGACATCGTGGCTGCGCTGGCGTCGCTTCAGATGCCGGTGCCGGTGACTGTTGCCAAGGGCTACGAGTGCCCCGCGTTCGTCGGCCCGTCGACGCTGGTGATCGCGGTGTCGTTCAGCGGGAACACCGAAGAGACGCTTGAGGCGGTCACGGCCGCCCACCACGCCGGAGCGTCGATCATCGCCGTCACCTCGGGCGGGCGGCTGGGCGAGCTGGCCCGTCAGTGGGACGTCCCGTTGTACGAGGTCGACGGCACCATCCCGATGCCGAGGGCAGCGGTCGGGGCCATCTCGGTCGCACCGCTGGTGGCTCTGGAGGGCGCCGGGCTGCTGAGCGGGGTCGCAGACTGGGTTGCAGCAGCGGTCGCTCAGCTCCGTGTGCGCCAGGGGAACGAGCCCCGCAGCGATCTGGATGAGCTGGTGGGGGCCGTCGGCGCCGGGGACATGGTGCCGGTCTTCTATGGCGCCGGCGCGCTCGGCATGGTCGCGGCGGGCCGTGCCAAGGCCCAGGTCAACGAGAACGTCAAGATGCCCGCCTACGCCAGCGCGATGCCCGAGCTGTGCCATAACGAGCTGGCGGGCTGGGACCTCGCCGGCTCATCCAGCAGCGGCTCGCCGCTCGCGGTCATCGCGCTCAGGCACGACTTCGAGCATCCCCAGACACAGCGTCGCTACGACTTCACGCGGGGCGTCCTCGAAGGCGGACAGGTCGGCGTGCCGTATTGCGAGCTGCGCGCCGTCGGCGACGGTGCTCTGGCGCAGCTGTTCGACCTCATCTACCAGGTCGACGTGCTGAGCCTCCACTTCGCCTCGGCTGCGGGGCGCGACCCCGGCCCGATCCCGCTGCTCGAAGAGCTGAAGGCATTCCTTGCCTGAGACGGCAGGCTGTCGGCCGACTGCTAGCGAGGTGATCCCATGACCCCCCCGTCGCGTTTGATCGATGATTTCGAAGTTGCCGATCTCAGTGCGGCTCCGGCTGGGCGACGCCAGATCGAGCTGGCGGAGATCGAGATGCCCGGCCTGATGGCGCTGCGCGCCCAGCACTTCGACGCGCAGCCGCTGCGGGGTGCCCGCATCACCGGTTCGCTGCACATGACGGTGCAGACGGCGGTGCTCATCGAGACCCTGGTCGACCTAGGCGCGCAGGTGAGATGGGCGTCGTGCAACATCTTCTCCACCCAGGACGAGGCTGCTGCCGCCGTGGCGGTCGGCCGCGACGGTTCGCCTGCCGAACCGCGGGGCGTGCCGGTCTTCGCATGGAAGGGCGAGACGCTGGCCGAGTACTGGAGGTGCAACTACCGGGCACTGCGCTGGCCTGACGGCCCCGGGCCGTCCCTGATAGTCGACGACGGCGGGGACGCCACCTTGATGGTCCACCTCGGCGCCCGCTATGAAGCCCACGGCCCCGTGCCCGAACTGTCAGCCGAGGGCCCCGAGGCCGCCTCGCCTGATGAGGTGGCGGTGCACGAGCTGCTTGCCGAGCTGCAGCAGACCGAGCCGGGCCTGTGGACGGAGATCGCCGCTGGCATCCGCGGCGTCTCCGAGGAAACCACCACCGGGGTGAACCGGCTCTACGACATGGCGAGCCGCGGGGAGCTGACGTTTCCGGCGTACAGCGTGAATGACTCGGTCACCAAGTCCAAGTTCGACAATCTCTACGGCTGCCGGCACTCGCTCATCGACGGCATCAACCGGGCCACCGACGTGATGCTCGGCGGAAAGGTGGCGTTCGTCGCCGGCTACGGAGACGTGGGCAAGGGCTGCGCGCAGGCGCTGCGCGGCCAGGGCTGCCGCGTGATCGTCTCGGAGATCGACCCCATCAACGCGTTGCAGGCCGCGATGGAAGGCTTCGAAGTGGACCGGCTCGAGAACGTGCTCGGCTTCGCCGACATCTACGTCACCGCGACAGGAAATCGCGACATCATCTCGGCCGAGCACATGTCGGCCATGAAGCACCAGGCCATCGTCGCCAACATCGGGCACTTCGACAACGAGATCGACATGGCGGGCCTGATGGCGATGTCCGATGTGCGGCGCAACGAGATCAAGCCCCAGGTGGACGAGTTCGTGTTCCCCGACGGCAACTCGGTGATCGTGCTCGCCGAAGGCCGGCTGGTGAACCTGGGCTGCGCCACCGGTCATCCCAGCTTCGTGATGTCGATGAGCTTCACCAACCAAGTGCTCGCCCAGCTCGAACTGCACGCACACGCGGAGGAGCTGCCCGCCGACGTGCACGTGCTGCCCAAGCGACTCGACGAGGAGGTCGCCCGCCTGCACCTCGACAAGCTCGGCGCGAAGCTCACCCGCCTCACGCCGTCGCAGGCCGACTATCTCGGTCTGGACGCCGACGGTCCCTACAAGGCAGACCGCTACCGCTACTAGCGGATAATTCGCTTCAGCCGTCGGCAGGGCGGCACCTATGGTCGCCCCGTGCTGTTCGAGGTGCGATGCGCCGGCTGCGGGCTGTTGGGTTGGTGTCCCTGCGCTGCGTGCGTGGAAGCACTCGAGGCGCCCGAGCCGGCTTTGGTGCCCGGTGCAGACTCGGTCGCGCTGCTGTTCTCCCACTCGGGGGTCGGGCGCGAGTTCATCCATGCGCTCAAGTACCGCGGCGAGCGGGCGATCGCCAGATGGCTGGGGGACTCGCTCGCGCTCAGCCACCTAGGCGTGACAGCGTCGGCCTGGCCAATGCGCATTGACCCCGCATCGGCTTCGCCGATGGAGATTGACACAGTCACTTGGGCGCCGACGACGGCAGCTCATCGCCGATCCCGCGGGTTCGACCAGGCAGAAACGCTGGCGCGCGCCACCGCCAAGGCGCTGCAAGTCCGTCCCGAGCGGCTGTTGCGGCGTATCGGATCAGGCGCGCAGTCGGGCACCGGACGTTCAGCGAGACTGTCTGGGCCGCGCTTCGCAGGCCGTTCGAGTGCGCTTGGTCGGCGCGTATTGCTCGTCGACGATGTGCTCACAACCGGGGCCACGTTGGCGGCGGCGACCGCCGCGCTGGAGGGTGCCGGTGCTGCCGCCGTCCATGTGGCAGCGTGTGCACGACGGGGTCGCGACCGCTTCCCCGCAGTTGCCTAACATGGCACTCCCTTTATTTCGGGCGGCGCCGACCGAGCCGAGCAGCCGCTCAGAAAGCTGAGGCGATGCAGATCACCATCACTGGTCGAAAAGTTCAGGTTCCCGACGATGTGCGGGCTGCGGTAGAGCGGAAGATCGGGGCCTTGGACCGGTTCGTAGGTGGGCTGGATCGAGCCGAAGTGGTGTTTCGCGAGGAGAAGAACCCGCGCATCGCCGAGCGCGAGCAGGTGGAGGTCACCCTGCTCGGCCATGGCCATCATGTGCGCGCCTCGGTCGCCGGAGTCGATCAGCACCAAGCGGTCGATCTCGCGGTCGGCAAGCTCGGCAAGCAGCTGCGCAAGCTGAAGACCCGCGTCGTGCGTCGGCACCGTCCGAACCTGCACCGCGACGAGGTGCATCATCCGCTGGCTCGCCTCGAAAACGATCTCGTGAACGGCGAGACGGCGCCACAGCCGGCGGCGGGTCCCGACGACACCGGGTGGGTGCCGCGCATCGTGCGCCGCAAGACGTTCGACCTCGAGCTGATGGACCCCACCGAGGCGGTGACCCGCATGCAGCTGCTCGATCACGAGTTCTTCCTGTTCGTGAACGCCGACAGCGGCATGCCCAGCGTGGTGTACCTGCGCTCGGACGGCGATGCGGGTCTCATCGAGATCGACGCCTGAGGCTGCGCCTGCGTCAGCCGCTGGTTGAGCACCCATCGGAGCGCCCTGGAAATCTCGGCTACGGGCGCGAACCCCAGCGGTAGCCTGCGAAGGTGGCTCTGTTTCAGCGCATGCTCCGTGCCGGGGAAGGCAAGAAGCTGCGACTGTTGGAGGCCTTGGTCCCCGAGGTCAATGCGGTCGAGCCAGACATCGAGCGGCTCTCTGACGACGATCTGCGGGCCCGCACCGGTGACTTCCGCGCCGAGCTGGACCGCGGCGCAGACCTGAACGACGTCCTGGTGGACGCCTTCGCAGTGACCCGCGAGGCGGCTCGCCGAGTCATCGGCCAGCGGCATTACGACGTGCAGATCATCGGCGGGGCGGCGCTGCATTTCGGATGGGTTGCCGAGATGCGCACCGGCGAGGGCAAGACGCTCGTCTCGACGCTTCCGGTGTACCTCAATGCGCTGAGCGGCAAGGGCGTGCACGTTGTCACCGTGAACGACTACCTCGCGGCGCGCGATGCCGAGTGGATGGGCCGCATCCACCGGTTCCTGGGCCTCGAGGTGGGCCTCGTGGTGCCCGGTCCCTACGACGCCGCCCACAAGCGCCGCCAATACGCGGCCGACATCACCTACGGCACCAACAACGAGTTCGGCTTCGACTACCTGCGCGACAACATGGCGCCCGATCGGGCCTCCCAGACTCAGCGCGGGCACAACTTCTGCATCGTGGATGAAGTCGACTCGATCCTCATCGACGAGGCACGCACGCCGCTGATCATCAGCGGGCGGGTCGCCGACGCGGCGAAGCTCTACCAGCAGTTCGCCCGTATTGCGGCGACGATGACCCGAGACGTCGACTACGAGGTCGAGGAAGACAAACGCAACGTGGCGGTGCTCGAGCCGGGCATCTCCAAGGTCGAGCGAGCGCTCAACATCGACAATCTCTATGACCAGGTCTCGGCCAACCTCGTCCACCAGATGAACGCGGCGCTGCGAGCCAAGGAGCTGTACCGCCGCGACAAGGACTACGTCGTGTCGCACGGCGAGGTGAAGATCGTCGACGAGTTCACCGGCAGGATCCTCGAGGGTCGGCGCTGGAGCGAGGGCCTGCACCAGGCGGTGGAGGCCAAGGAAGGGGTGGCGATCAAAGAGGAGAACCAGACGCTGGCCACCATCACGCTGCAGAACTACTTCCGGCTCTACGACAAGCTCGCCGGCATGACCGGAACGGCCACCACCGAGGCCGCCGAGTTCGGCAGCACCTACGGGCTCGACGTCATCCCGGTGCCCACCCACCTGCCGGTCGTGCGGGCCGACCACGGCGATCTCATCTACAAGACCGAGGGGGCCAAGCTCGAAGCGGTCGTCGATGACCTCGCCGAACGTCTCAGCTCGGGCCAGCCCACCCTCGTCGGCACGGTCAGCGTCGAGAATTCCGAGAAGCTGTCCGCCGCACTCGAGCGCCGCGGCATCGACCACAGCGTGCTCAACGCCAAGGAGCACACGCGCGAGGCCGAGATCATCGCGCAGGCGGGACGGCTGGGCTCGGTGACGGTGGCCACCAACATGGCGGGCCGCGGCGTCGACATCCTGCTCGGCGGCAATCCCGAAGGTATGGCCCGGCGTGACCTGCTGCGCGAGAAGCTGGATCCCGACGATCCCGACAACGCCGCCGACCTGATGCGCCGCATCGAGCGCTACGAACCCGAGTGCCGGGCCGAGGGCGACGAGGTGCGCAAGCTGGGCGGGCTGTACGTGCTCGGCACCGAGCGCCACGAGTCGCGCCGCATCGACAACCAGCTGCGAGGCCGCTCGGGACGCCAGGGCGACCCGGGCGAGAGCCGCTTCTACCTCTCGCTCGAGGACGATCTGATGCGCCTGTTCGCCACCGGCGCGGTCAACTGGGTGATGGATCGCACGCTGCCTGACGACGTGCCGCTCGAGGCGAAGATGGTCACCAAGGCCATCGAGCGTGCCCAGAACACGGTCGAGCAGAAGAACGCCGAGGTCCGCAAGAACGTCCTGAAGTACGACGAGGTGATGAACGAGCAGCGCAAGGTGATCTACGCGCGCCGTGAGCAGATCCTGGAAGGTGACGACCTGCGCGTCGAGTCGCTGGGATATGTCCGCGATGCTGCCGAGGCGGCGGTCGTGGACCACTGCGACAGCGACGAGATCACCGAGTGGGATCTCGACGGGCTGCTGGCCACGATCCGCACCTACTGGCCCAGCGAGCTGTCCGATGCCGAGCTGTCGGGAGATGCGCCGTCCGGTGACGGCCAGCATGGCTGGAGCTTCGACGACGTCGTCGATCTGGTGTGCGCCGACGGCGAGCGCCACTACGAGGCGCGCGAGGCCGAGATCGGCCCCGACGCAATGCGCGAGGTCGAACGGCAGGTGATGCTGCGACTCATCGACCAGCGATGGCGTGAGCACCTCGCCGACATGGACCACTTGCGGGAGGGCATCCACCTTCGAGGGATCGGCCAGAAGGACCCCGTTGCCGAATGGCAGCGGGAAGGCTTCGACATGTTCGGGGCCATGCTCGAGCGGGTGTACCGCGACTTCGTCACCTACGTCATGCACGTACAGGTCACGCCGGCGCCGACTGACGGCGGGTCAGCCACCGGCGGGGCTGCCCCGCCGGCCGGGGTGTCACGGTCAAGGGCGGCGGGCGGCGCCGGCCAGACAACCGACGTGCAGTACTCGGCACCAGATCTCACACCGACCACTGTTGGAGCCGGCAACGGTGCTGCGGCCGCTGGTCCTGCATCGTCGGCGCCGCGGGGTCCCTCCGGGCCGTCGCAGTCGCGCCGGATTGCCGCAGCGTCGACTGGCACCGTGGTCAAGTCGGCCCAGGAAAAGCTGGGCCGCAATGATCCCTGCCATTGCGGATCGGGCCGCAAGTTCAAGCACTGCTGCGGTCGCTGAGGTGAGCCGATCCCTGAGCGATCTCACCGACGCGCTGGCGGATCTGGATCGGCGCGTGGGCGAGGCGCATCACTACCTGGGTATCGACGAGGCGCGCACCGCTGCGAACAGGCTGGAAGCTGAGGCATCGGAGCCATCGCTGTGGGATGACCCCGACCGGGCCCGGGCGGTCACCACCCGGCTGTCGCGTGTGCGCGACGACATCGATCGCTGGCACCGGGCCCGCGTCGAGGTGGATGATGCCACCGCACTCGTGGAGCTGGCGGCAGAGGAGGACGATGCCGAGCTGCTGCCCGAGATAGGCGAGGCCGTCGAAGCAGCCGAACGCAGGCTCGCCGAGATCGAGCTGATGGCGCTGTTCAGCGGTGAGCACGACCACAGCGACGCGGTGTGCGAGATCAACTCGGGTGCCGGGGGCACTGACGCATGCGACTGGGCCGAGATGCTGCTGCGGATGTACCAGCGCTGGGCCGAGCGCAATGACTTCACCGTGGAGCTGACCGAGGCCACCGACGGCGGAGAGGCGGGCATCAGCTCGGCCACGTTTCTCGTCAAGGGGCGGCACGCGTTCGGCTTCCTTGCAGCGGAGCGGGGTGTGCATCGGCTGGTGCGCATCTCGCCGTTCGACGCGCAGTCTCGGCGCCACACGGCGTTCGCCTCGCTGAAGGTGGTGCCGTTCTTCGACGAGGTGTCAGACGAAGTGCCCATCGACGAGGGCGACCTGCGCATCGACACCTACCGTTCCTCAGGCGCCGGCGGCCAGCACGTGAACGTCACCGACTCTGCGGTGCGCATCACGCACCTGCCCACGGGCATCGTGGTGGCCTGCCAGAACGAGCGCAGCCAGCATCAGAACAAGGACCGGGCCATGCAGATGCTGGCGGCCAAGCTGGCCGACTTGCAGCGGACCGAGCGCGAGGCTGAGGTTGCCGCGTTGGCGGGCGAGCAGCGCGACGTGGCGTGGGGAAGCCAGATCCGCTCCTATGTGCTGCACCCCTACCAGCAGGTCAAGGATCTGCGCACTGGCATGGAGATCGGCAACGTGGACGCCGTGCTCGATGGCGACCTCGACGGCCTGATGGAGGCGTACCTGCGCTGGCAGCGCTCCCAGCAAGTCCCCGACAGCACGGCTCCACGCTGAGCGAACCCCAGCGGTGGCGAAGGCGCTCACGGGGTGCCCGAGCATTGCGGCACCGCTGGCGTACCGTGGGAAGCGATTTGGTGATGTCGGCGCGGGACGGGTCGGACCCACCCCGCCGCACGACATGAAGGCGCGCATGATCCGCTTCGACAACGTGACGAAGATCTACAAGGGCGAGACGCGAGCGGTCAATGACGTGTCGCTCAACATCGCCAAGGGCGAGTTCGTGTTCTTGGTGGGGCCGTCGGGTTCGGGCAAGTCCACGATGCTGCGCCTGATGACCTGCGAGGAGAAGGCCACGACGGGCAACATCCACGTGGCCGGCAAAGACCTGTCCAAGCTCAACAGCTGGCGCGTGCCGTACTTGCGGCGCAACATCGGGTCGGTCTTCCAGGACTTCAAGCTGCTGCCCACCAAGACTGTGTACGAGAACGTGGCATTCGCCCTCGAGGTGATCGGCCGTCCTGACGGCGTCATCCGCACGCAGGTGCCTGCCATCTTGGAATTGGTCGGGCTGCAGGACAAGCAGCGGCGGTTTCCCGATGAACTGTCCGGCGGCGAGCAGCAGCGGGTGAGCGTGGCGCGGGCCTTCGTGAACCGGCCGCTCATCCTGCTCGCCGACGAGCCCACCGGGAACCTCGACCCCGACACCTCCGAGGAGCTGACGTCGCTGCTGGACAGGATCAATCGCACTGGCACGACCGTGGTGATGGCCACTCACGACCAGACGATCGTCGACCGCATGCGTCGCCGGGTGGTCGCGCTGCGCCACGGCGAGCTCGTGCGCGACGAGCAGCGCGGTGCCTACGGCGGCGAACCAGAGCACGGGCCGGCGCCCGACGACGCAGCGCCGGGCGATGCCCCGCCCGCCGCGCCGCGCGATGGGACCGGCTCGTGAGCCGCATCCGCTACTTCGCGCGGGAGACCTGGGCCAACATCCGGCGCAATCTCACGCTGACCTTCGCCGCGATCCTGACCGTTGCGGTCGGCGTGATGCTGGTCGGCATGGGGCTGATGGCGGGTTACGCCAGCGGCAACGCGCTCGACCGCTGGGAGGGCGGCGTCCAGTTCGAGGTGTTCATGGACCCCCAGATCGATCCGAGCCAGATCGACGCGCTCGGCCTCGAGCTCGAGACTCACCCAGAGATCGACCGCATCGAGTTCTTCAGCTCCGAGGAGGCCTACGGGCTGGTGTCCCAGCAGATGGCCGACCAGCCCGAGCTGCTGGCCCAGGTGTCGCCCGAGGCGCTGCCGCCGTCGTACCGGGTGGTGCCGCGCTCGGTCGAGGCCGAGCTGATCGAGTCGCTGGCGGCGCAGTTCCGCCAACGGCCCGGAGTGATGTCGGTCCAGACCGGCCGCGAAGAGGTGGATGCCATCCGCACCTGGTTCTCGTCGTTTCAGGGCATCGTGCTGCTGCTGTCGATCGTGCTGGCGGGTGCCAGCGTGATGCTGATCTTCAACTCGATCCGGGTGGCGATGTTCGCCCGTCGGCGGGAGATCGAGGTCATGAAGCTGGTCGGGGCCACCAACAGCTTCATCCGGTTCCCGTTCATGCTCGAAGGCATGCTGCACGGGCTCGTCGGCGGGATCGTCGGGGCGATCGCGGCCGGGGTGTTGCGCGGCCACGTCGAGGGACTGTTCTCGAGGTCCGACATCTTGGCGTTCTTCAGGTCGTTCGTGGTGACGTCCAGCCAATTCACCACCGTGGTCTTCGTCACGGTGATCGCCGGCGTGCTGGTCGGGATGCTGGGCTCTGCGTTCGCTGCGAGTCGCTTCCTGGACGTGTAGCACGGCCCGAGAGCACTGGCCGCTCGACGGAGAGAGTGGCTGGGCGTGTAGAAAAGCCGCCGATACCGCCGTCCGCCACGTCGGGCGGCCACTGACTGAGGGGGCGTTGTGCCGGAGTTCGAGACGATCCTGTACGAGGTTGACGACCGCGTCGCCACCATCACGCTGAATCGCCCCGAGCGCCTGAACGCGTTCAACAGCCAGATGCTGCGTGATGTGATGGACGCCATCGACCTCGTCGACGCCGACGACGACGTACGGGCGGTGATCTTCACCGGTGCCGGGCGTGGCTACTGCGCCGGGGCCGACCTGAGCGGGGGCGCCGACACGTTCGACTTCGACAGCCAGTCAGATGAGCGCAAGGCCGAGCGGGCTTCCGAGCGGGGCGAGGGCGGCGATCTGGCGTGGATGCGCGACGGCGGCGGGCTGCTCACGCTGCGTCTGTACGAGTGCAACAAGCCGCTGATCGCGGCGATCAACGGCCCCGCAGTCGGCGTGGGCGTCACGATGACGCTGCCCATGGACATCCGGCTGGCTTCCGCCAAGGCCCGTATCGGCTTCGTGTTCGCCCGCCGGGGCGTGGTGCCAGAGGCCTGCTCGTCGTACTTCTTGCCCCGAGTCGTCGGGTTGTCACGAGCGTTGGAGTGGTGCTTCAGCGGGCGGGTGTTCGACGCAGACGAGGCGCTCGAGGGCGGGCTAGTGCGCAGCCTGCACGAGCCGGACGATCTGCTGCCGGCTGCCCGGGCCATCGCGGCGGAGATCGCCGAGAACACTTCTGCGATCTCCGTGACGGTGATCCGCCACATGCTGTGGCGCATGCTCGCCGCCGATCACCCGATGGAGGCCCACAAGATCGACTCCCGGGGGATCTTCCACCTCGGCCGCGGCGCGGATGCCCACGAAGGCGTCGCGTCATTCCTCGAGAAGCGGCCGCCGGAATTCTCGCTGCGGCCCACCCAGGACTTGCCCGAGTACTTCCCCTGGTGGGATGAGCCCGAATTCAGCTGAGGCTGAGCCGAAGGCGAAGCCGTGGCCCGAGCGGCCCGTGAGCCCGATCACATGAGAACTGGAACAAGAGCGGGGTGCAACGGGCGTCGCGACGAGAAGGTCTAGCTCTGTGCGTTGTCGATTGAGGCAGGGTCGTCGCCCCAGCCGGTGAGCAGAATGCCTGCGACGCAGGCGGCGACGGCAAGGCCGAAGGCGGGACCGAAGCTGCCGAACCAGTCAGCCAAGGCGCCACCGACCGGCGGTCCTGCCGCGAGGCCGAGGCCGAACAAGATGGTGGCGATCCCGTAGGCGGCGCCGAACTCGTCGCCGGCGAGGCTGTCGCTGACACGAGCGGCAATGGCGGCAATGATGCCGCTGAACGCCATTCCGAACGCGATCGCCGACACCCACGCGAGCAGCGGCCCGCCGAGTGCGAGCAGCGGGTACGCGGTCGATGTGATGATCGAGATCAACGACACGCCGAAACCGATAGCGACTGCGCGCCGCCTGCCGAAGCGGTCTGCCGAGCGTCCGAAGACCGGGCCGCCGGCGATGCAGCCGATGCCGATGGACGAGAACGCCAGCTCAGCGCCCCAAGCTGTGAAGATGTCCGTGTAGCTCTCGAGGTGGCCCACGATGAACGTGAGCACCGTCGAAACGATGAAAGCGTGCAGGGCATACGCCGTGATCAGCCGACCGGCTTGCGGCACCTTGGCGAGAGCGGCCCGGGCGCCCTCGAAGCCCATGCGACCGGGCGTGCGCGCCCAGCGGCGCACCGCGACGGCGAGGGTGATCAGCACCGCTGCGCCGATGCAGAACTCGATCAGGTACACGCCCCGCAGGTGGCTACGGCTTGCGGCGGCCAGTGCTCCGTCGGTCGAGTTTTTGTCGCCGACACCCTGAAAGAACGTGTCGAGGGCGGCCGCTGCGACCATGCCGGCGCCGACGCCGCCAGTCAGCCAGCCGGCGGCAGCGCCTCGCCGCTCAGGTCCCAGCAGCTCGGCAGCGAGCCCGGGGGTGCCCACCCACACCCCGGCTGCGCTGAAGCCGGTCAAGGCGAGCGCGAGAGCCGCGATGCCGACGTTGGGGCTCCATGCCAGCAGGGCCAAGCCCACTACGTTGCCGGCGACGCCAATACGCACGGCGCCGCTCAAACCGGTGCGGCCGACTGTCAGGGCAACTGCCAGCGATCCCACGAGGTACATCAGCAGATTCAGCGAACCGAGGGCGCCGACGATGGTGTTGGACAGGCTGAAACCGTCTCGCAGGTCGGTGAACAGCAGCGAATAGGTGAACCGGCCGAACGATTGCGATACCGCTGCTGAAGCCGCCAGCGTCAGCAGGGTGCTTATCCGGCGTACGCGGCTGAAACCCGCAGTGTGCGGAGCGGCAGTCACGATGAGTTCGCTTGCTGGCTCATGGCGCGCGCGGGCGGAGAGTCTCTTGTGGGACGCGAGCGAATCAGTCGTGTGGCCAGGTCACTGCCGGCAGCGGGGGACGCTGGCGGAAGATGGTCTCCGTTGCGATCACTCGCCGGGGCGAGCGCTCGGTGTCGGCGAACTTCGCCACGTCGGCACGGATGACTTCGCGGTCGTGGTCATCGCCGAAGAAGCGTTCACGCATGTCGTCGAGCGAGGCGAACGCGACCAGCGCGAAGCCGTCATAGGACGGGCCGTTGAGAGTGGCCACCACGCTGAGCTGGGTGTAGTCCCACATGCCGGGGTGATGTCGCAACGCGAGCGGAGCGTGGGTGTCACGCCAGTGGCTGTCGCCCTGCGAGTGGGTCAACGCCGGATGGTGGACCATCGGGAAGATCGCGGTCAGGCCAGGTGAGGGAGTGCCGGGGTCGGACTCCAGCGGGCGCTCGCGGATGATGCGCGAGAACGCCAGGTAGGTGCCCACTGACGCGGCCGGCGCGAGGGCATCGGGCGCATCGGTCATCGCTCGCACCAGCGTGCGGAAGGGGAGCCCGCGACGTTCGCCAGGATCTGCTGCGTAGCACACGCCCCCGACACTGGCCGCTGCTTCCGCTGCGGCATCCGGATCGTTTCCCGTGACGACGAGCTCGTGCACGCCAGCACGTTAGTGCTGGGCATCGAGCGCGGCGCAACCTAGAGGATGCGCAGGGGGCAGGATGGGGGCGTGCTCGAGATGAACGAGGCCCGCTTTGCCGACCTGGTGGAACAGGCGCTCGAAGACATTCCCGACGTGCTGCGCTCGCTGATGGACAACGTGGCCATCTTCGTGGAGGACCGCGGGGAGGATCCGGATTTGCTCGGCGTCTATGAGGGCATCCCGCTGACCGAGCGCCATGACTATGGCGGCCTGGCGATGCCCGACAGCATCGTCATCTACCGGCTGCCGATCCTGGAGATGTGCGAGACGCCCGACGACGTCGTCGAGGAAGTGCTGGTGACGGTGGTGCACGAGATCGCACACCATTTCGGCATCGACGACGACCGGCTGCACGAGCTCGGGTGGGACTGACGCCGCCGCAGCTATGGCATCTGCGCCTGCAGCTTCGAGTCCTCGGCAGTCAGACGCGGTCGAGCTGTCACATTCGGCCGAGGCCGAGGTCCAGCCGGCCCCGGGCCACATTCGCGGCGAGCACCTCTGTCGGCCCTTCCGCGAGCTGGAGAGCATGCACCCGTCGCAAGATGTCGGCCAATGGATGGCCGTCCACGAGCGCGGTTCCCCCAACGAGCTGCACGGCGCCGTCACAGATCCGGCTCAACGTCTCGGTAGCCAGCGACTTGGCTGCCATCACTTCGTTGACGGCGTTCTCGCTGGCATCGAGCAGCCGTGCGGTCCGGTAGAGCGCGCTGCGAGCCGCGTAGGCGGCGATCCGCATGCCCCCCAGCGTCACCCGCTCCAGGTCAGTGCCGACCCGCGCAGATTCCTCCTGCAAGCCGTGTCGCCTCGCCCGCTCGACCAGTGTCTGCTCGACCAGGTCGATCGCGAATCGACACAGGCCGATGCAATCGGCTGCAATTGCCATGCGCGTGGCGTTGATCTGGCGCATCGCCCGTCGCAGGCCGCCCCCGGCCTCGCCGATGACGTGCGTCGCCGGAACGCGCACATCGCTGAATATGAACGCAGCATGGTGGCTGCCGTCGAGAGTGCCGAATCGCTGCCCGAGCGTCACGCCCGCCCGGTCGGTCTCGATAAGCACCATCGCGGGGCCGATCCCATCGACCTCCACCAGCGCGTTGATGAAATCGGCGTCTGCGCCTCCCGTCACGTACGACTTCGCTCCGTTGACCACCAAGTCGTCGCCGTCCCGCCGTGCCCAGGTGTGGCGCGCGGCTTCCGCAGGTTCGGTGAACCCGAATCCGCTGCGCATGTCCCCAGCGAGGTACGGCAGCAGGAACTGGCTGCGCAACGGCTCGCCGCCCTCGGCGAGCACTCCCGGCGACGGCCCGAAGACACCCGGCAGGTGACCCACATTGCGGCTGGCGAGCGTGTCGCGCACGATGGCCAGTGCCAGTGCGCCCGCCCCGGTGCCGCCAAACGCGACCGGTTGGGTCATGCCGAACACCCCGGCCGCCTTGGATGACTCCCGCACCGCCGCCCCGATATCGCCCTCGGCGACCCGGCCCGCCAGCGCCGCAAGCTCGTCAGCCAGCCGCTCGGCGGTACGCAGCACCTCAGTGTGTTCGGTGTCCAAGAAATCTGGCATCGATCGCGCTTTCTAGCCCGTATGGCTGCGGACCCAGTCGGTGATGAGGTCGGCGGCTTCGGCTCGCGCACCGGCCGGTTCTGTCAGGTAGTGGTCGCCGGAGATGGAATGCACCGGGACGGCCGCGCAGCGCGTTGACGATCTTGGCGGTACCGGAGGAGAAGATGCCTGTGTCGGCATCGTCGGCAGATCGATGTCGGCAAGCGCCAGATCGGCCAGAAAGTAGGGCGATGAAGCAGAGCGAATGGCACCAGCCGTGGTCCACTTCCATCAGCGGGAACCCCATCAGGTCCTCATAGAAGCGGTGGGTCGCCTCGGGATCGCGTGTTGCATAGGCGACATGGTGAAGTCCCATGGCTCCCCTGCTGCGGTGTTCACAGCAAAGGTTCTCACATTCAGCTACACCGCTTCGCCTCACGAACCGGGCCCGGGATGCTCGTGGAGCGGGAACTTCGCAACATCCAAGTACTCGCCCCACGGCGCTGACTCGACCAGGCTGATCTCGTCGACCTCGAACGTCTCACCCAGGCGTGGCCAGTCGAGCGTCGGCTGCCGCTTGCGGAATCTGGCAACGGTGAGGTGTCCCACGAAAGGGTGATCCGGCGGCTGGTCGCCGATGTAGCGAGCGCAGTCGATGACGGACGCGGCGAGATCGTCGACGCCCACAGCCGGAAGCATGAGCACGCCCCGACCCAGTCGTTCGGGCGCCGGTCCGAGCGTGACCCGCGCCGCGGGGAATGAGGCCGCCTCCAACGTGCTCAGGGCCTCGTCTTGGTCGCATTCGCCGAGGAATCTCAGCGTGATGTGCAGCCGGTGGGGCTTGGTCCAGCTGACGCCTGGCCCCGACGGTCGTGGCAGCGCCGCTAACTCGTCGATCACGGAGGGGGGCGGCCACACGGCGACGAACATGCGCGGCACGGCGCGAACCTATCGGTGTGTTCCTGCCATGCAGGAGACACTCAGCCCCCGGCTCGATGCCGCCTCTGAGCCTGCGTGCCGGAGACACTCGGCTCAGGGATTGGTGTTGCTTCTGAGCCGGTGCAGAGGAGGGTTACGCTCACCAGCGTGATGCTGGTACTGCGCCGAACGGCCTTGGTGGCTGTCTCGTGTGTCGTGGGAACTGGCCTGCTGGCCGGTTGCAGCAGCGCCAGTGACGAGACACCCCAGACGGTGGCCGCCAGCACGGCCGCACCAGCGGTCGCGACGACCGAGCCGCCAGCGAGCCCGACCACGGCGCCCGTGTCTGCTGAGTCAGCAGATTCCGAAGGCGCTGCAGAGGACGCCGGAACCGCCGAGGAGGCTGTCGGCGACGGCGCGGATCAGGCCGCTGCCTCTCAGCCCGACGACGCAAGCGACGACCAGGCCCAGACTGACGGCGACGAAAGCGACGCTGCGGATCCGGCGGAACCGGCCGACAGCGAATCCAGCGAGACCGCAGAACAGCCGGCCGACGACGAAGGTGAGGACGAGACCGACGAGAGTGCCGATGTCGACGAGGGGGTGATTGAGGGCGTCACTGATGATCCAGCCGACGAGGCTGACGATGAGTCCGACGAGGGTGAGGATGAGACCGACGGCAGCGAGGTGTCTGAAGAGGAGGCCGACGCCGAGGATGCCGAGGCAGACGATTCTGCGAGCACCGAGGACGAGGGCGATGCCGAGGAGGCCGAGCAAGATCCAGAGGGGGATGACGCCGAGGAGGCCGTCACCGATCCCGAGCCCATCGAGGATCGGCCCAAGGTGCTGGCGCTGGCCGTCGCACAAGTCGACGGCACGACGCTCGATGTCGCTGCGTTTGCAGGCCGCGACGTGCTGGTGTGGTTCTGGGCGCCGTGGTGACCCAACTGCCGGCGGGAGGCGCCTGCGGTCGCAGCGCTGAAGACACGACATGGCGATGACTTGGCCCTTGTCAGCGTCGGGGGGCATGACAGCACATCGGCCATTTCCCGCTTCGTGCGCTCCTATGGACTCGGCCACATGCCGAACTTGCCCGATCCGGACAACGAGCTCGCCATTGCACTCGGCGTCAGCTATCACCCCCGCTGGCTGCTGATCCGTGCCGACGGCACTGAGCAGGCAGGCGGCGGCGCGATCCCCGACGCCGTCGTGACCGACGCGCTCACCCCCGGCTGATCGCTCTCGGCTTCAGCGCCCCGTCGATCGGATGCGCAGCTCCCGGATGGGATCGGGCAAAGGGCTAGGAGACTGCTGAATTATTGGTGTGCGGGGGTGGTTTTGCGGCGAGTTCGACGTTGATGGTTCGTTGCCTGTGCGCGTTTTGTTGTTTTGTGGGCGGTGTCGGGCGGGCGCAGTGGGTGTCAGGCGGGGGCGAGGC
>JAJEIW010000274.1 GCA_022828045.1 Acidimicrobiia bacterium
GTAGGCCTTGGCCTCCTCTGCGGTGAACCAGCGATCCCGCTCGGAGTCCAGCAGGATCTGCTCGACGTCCTGACCGCTGTGCATGGCGGTACGCTCGGCCATCAGGCGCTTGACGTAGGCCATCTGCTCGGCCTGGATGGCGATGTCGGATGCCTGGCCGCGCACGCCGCCCGAGGGCTGGTGCATCATCACCCGGGCGTGGGGCAGGCAGTAGCGCTTGCCGGGAGCGCCCGCGGTCAGCAGGAACTGGCCCATCGAGGCGCCGAGGCCGAGGCACACCGTCGCCACATCGCACGCGATGAACTGCATGGTGTCGTAGATGGCCATGCCCGCCGTGACCGAGCCGCCAGGGCTGTTGATGTACAGCGAGATGTCGCGGCCGCGGTCCTGACCTTCCAGGTACAGCATCTGCGCGCACACGACGTTGGCAAGCTGATCGTCCACCTCGTCGCCGAGGAACACGATGCGGTCGTCCAGCAGCCGGTTGGAGATCTGCGTCCAGCCGCTGACGCCGCTGGCGTCGAATGCCCGCTGCGCACCCGGTGCCGGAACGGAGATCGATGGAAGGTCGGTCATGGGGCGCAGGTTACCGACGGCGCCTGCGCGCCCAGCCGGGCGGCGTGGCGCAAATCCGCCCTACAGCTCAGAGCCGCGCGGCGAGGGCTCGCAGCGCCCGGCCGCGGTGGCTGATGCGGTTCTTCTCCTCGGAGGTCAGCTCGGCGAACGTTCTCGGTGCCGCCTCGTCGGGAACGAAGACCGGGTCGTAGCCGAAGCCGCGGTCACCGCGCAGCGCCGTGGCGATGGCGCCCTCGACGACTCCGTCGGCCAGCACTTCACGGCCGTCGCCGAACACGACAGCCACCACGGTCCGATAGCGCGCGATGCGCCCGCCGGCAGGCACGTCCCGCAATGCCGACATGAGCTTGGCCGAGTTCGCAGCGGCGTCTTGTTGCGGCCCGGCGTAACGGGCGCTGTGCACCCCCGGCCCCCCGTCCAGCGCGTCGACCTCCAGCCCCGTGTCGTCGGCGATGGCCGGTTCGCCGGCCGCTGCGCACACGAAGCGGGCCTTGATCAGCGCATTGGCAGCCAGTGTCTCGCCGTCCTCGGCCACATCGCCCAGTTCCGGCGGCCGCGGCACGATCTCGACGCCTGCCATCGCCTCGCGCAGCACCGCGACCATCTCGACTGCCTTGTGCGGGTTCGCCGAGGCCATCACCATTCGCATGGGTTCAGCCTTCCGTCGGCACCGCAGTGATGGTCGTGCTGACTGGCCCGACTGCGTGCCGGGACAGCATCAGGATCGAGCTGGCGGCGTGTCAAGCGTCGCCCGTTGCAGCTCGACGATCTCGGCAATGCCGGAACGGGCCAACGTCAGCATCGCGTCGAGCTGAGCGTCGTCGAACGGATCACCCTCCGCCGTGCCTTGCACCTCGACGAAGCGCCCGCTGCCGGTCATGACGACGTTCATGTCCACCTCGGCCCCGGCGTCCTCGACGTAGGGCAGATCCAGGCAGGCCACCCCATCGACGATGCCTACCGAGATGGCCGCGCACTCATCGGTCAGCGGATGCTGGCCGACGGCCCCGTCTCGCACCAACCGGGTGCATGCGTCGTGCAACGCCACATACCCGCCGCAGATCGAGGCCGTACGCGTGCCCCCGTCAGCCTGCAGCACATCGCAGTCCACGGTGACCTCGCGCTCGCCCAGCGCCGCCATGTCGCACACTGCGCGCAGTGCCCGCCCGATGAGCCGTTCGATCTCCAGCGTGCGGCCCTTCTGCTGGTTGCGCTTGGCCTCGCGTGCCACCCGCTCGGGACTCGACCCGGGCAGCATCGAGTACTCCGCCGTGACCCAACCGGTCCCCCGGCCCCGCATCCAGCGCGGCACGTCGTCATCGATCGACACCGTGCACAGCACCTTGGTGCGACCGAAGGTCACCAGGACAGAGCCGGGAGTCTGGTCGGTGAAGTCGCGTTCGAACGTGACCGATCGCAGCTCGTCGGTGGCCCGGCCGTCGGGGCGCGTCACGACCTGGACTCAGCTTCGGGCACCGGCGCAGCTCTCACGCGAAGTAGGTCACGCCAGTGCGGGCCACGGCCACGTCGCCATGGAACACTTCGCCGGCCTCGGCGAGATGATCCGCGGGATCCGAACCCGGTGGCACGTGAGTCACCACGAGCTGGCCCGCTCCCACGTCGTTGGCGTCGGCTGCCAGCCATGCGGCGCTGACGTGGGGGATGCCGGGATCGTCGGTCGCCGCGAGCAGCGTTCCCTCTCCCACCACAAGATCGGGCGCAGGCCTGTTGACGTCCCGGCTGAGCGCAGCAAGCGTCCAGCCCCGGCCCGTGTCCGACGTGTAAACGATCGACTTGCCGCCACTCTCGAAACGCATCGCCAGCGTCTCGACGGGGTGATCGGTCCGTGAGAACAGCACGTCGATGTCGCCGACCCGCGCCTGGGAGGAGTCCTTCACCATCTCCCAGCCGAAGAGGTCAGAGCTCTCGCCGTAGGCATCGGTGACCTCACGCACTCCCTCGGTTGCAAGGACGCGGATGTGCTCCATGCCCATGTAGTACTTGGCGGCGTTGTAGATGACCGGCAGCTCGGCGCAGTGATCGGGGTGGTGGTGGCTCACCAGCAGCGCGTCGACAGCCTGCATCTGCACATGGCTCTGCAAGTTGGCGAAAGTCCCCGGCCCGCAGTCCACCCACAGCGCTGTCGTCTCGCTTCGCACGAGGTAGCCACTGCACGACTCGCCGACGGCGGCATAGCTGCCAGAACAACCCAAGACCGTCACCGAGAGCTTGCTCACGGAGGCCGATACTACGCACGCAAGCGGCGCGGCTCACATCGGGGCCGGATCACCCGGCAGATCCTAGACCTCAGCGCGTCACGCAGCGCGTTCCGGCCGTCAACGTTTGCAGACGTCCTCCCGGGTTGAAGACTCCGTCGAGCTCGCCTCCCGCGGTTTCGAGGACGACCGACGGCGGCGTGCCGGCCGTGGTCGGGACGAATGTCGCTGCCGGGTAGGCCGTAGCGACCTCGTCGCGTGTGCTGCCGACACCGACCCCCGCTGCGGTGCGCAACATGTACGGATCAGGCCCGAATGTACCCAGACGCCACGACATGAAGTGCTCCCCGGCGGGATCCCGGTGCAGGTAACGGTCTTCGGGATCACCGAAGAACGCCAGCACGCCAGGCCACTCCACCACTCGCAGGCGGCTGCCCGGGCAGTCGCCGTAGATCGAGAACGGATCGATCCATCCTGTGTCGGCGACCGGCTGCCCGAGCGCTTCGAAGAGCGTGCCCAGTGCCGGTTCGACCGGGGCGCCGAAGCCGACGATGCCCAATCCGTCACCGTCGAGCACGACGCCACGCGGGTTCGGAACCGCCGCAGCGCCGAGCCGTTCGGCCTCGGTCGTCGCGGCGCTTCGGTCGGCGCCCTGCGGCGCGGTCACGAGCGACGCCGGAGGCCGGTCTCTGCGCGGAGCTTCGGGCTGCAGCGTCGTCTGGGTGACGTCCAGCGACAGACCTGTTGCCGGCGTCGTCGTTGCAGTGACCCGGATCGGCGGACTGGTGCACGCGCCTGCCAGCAAGGCCGACGAGACGGCAAGGCCGGCGAGTGACCGCAGCAGGCAGCGCTGCGCCGCTGATCGCATCCCACAAACGGTACGACCGCGAGGCCGGAATTCGGCCCGACGAATCAGAAATAGATGACGCCGTCGGCATTGGCGGCAGCGACCTCAAGTTCGTCGGTCCAGGCGCCGACCGACAGGTATTTCCAGCCGTGGTCGCTCACGACGAACACGATGACGCCTTCGTCGATGCGGGCAGCCGCCTTGCGTGCGCCGGCCAGCGCCGCGCCGCCCGAGATGCCCGAGAACACGCCTTCGGTCGCCAGCATCCTCGTCGCCTCGATCGACTCCCGCGGGCGCACGATCATCTTGCGGTCGAGCAGATCGACGCCGCCCCACTGCTCGAAGATGGGCGGCACGTACCCGTCGTCGAGGCTGCGCAGGCCCTCCACCTGCTCGCC
>JAJEIW010000260.1 GCA_022828045.1 Acidimicrobiia bacterium
CCCCAGCACCGCCTCGCGCAGATCGCCCTCGCCGTCGCCTTGATCATCACCATCAAACTCATCGACCACCGAGACCGCTGGCAACCCCAATGACCCCACCTATTGGCGCATCCTCTTAGAGTGGCTCGGTGCGCCGAGTCCGCCGACGTCCGATGCCCCCCCTTACCGGTGCGGGCCGTTCGCTCCGTGCAATTGCGGCACGCCCGCGCCTGTGGCCGGCCGCGGCGTCCGCCACGAAACGCCTAATGCCGCGACGGTGGTGGCTGCGGTCGCCGTTCCTGCCGGTGCCGGATCTCGACTACGTGCGATTCCGGCACATGACAGCACTCGGCGGCGACGGCCGCCTGCCTGCGGAGTCCGACGATCTGATCCAATGGTTGGAATGGTGCCGACGCTGGTCGGGCGCGGCTGCGACGTGAGGACGACATGACTGCTCGCGGAGCTGTCGCCTACGCGCCTCGGCCGACCGATCCGGGGACCAATGGGCACACGCACCTCAACGGGCACTGTGGGCCTGTCGATGGAACAGCGACCCAGACGCGTTCGATCCTGTCCGAACGAACC
Source organism: Acidimicrobiia bacterium (assembly GCA_022828045.1). Lineage (GTDB taxonomy): Bacteria > Actinomycetota > Acidimicrobiia > Acidimicrobiales > Poriferisodalaceae > Poriferisodalis. The sequence goes on from JAJEIW010000260.1 coordinate 565, forward strand.
TTGGTGCTCAACGTCACGTACCAGCCGCTGTCGATCACCACGATCCGGCGCGCCCTGCTGCTGGTGCTGTCCGGCAAGGCCGATGTCGTGCACACCCGCCCTGGCGCCATACGGTCGTCACGCATGTCGATGCCGGCGCCCTCAGTGGTCCGGCTGACTTATCACGCTCGGGCGCCGTACAGGCGCCGGGCGCCGCTGCACCGGCGAGCGGTGTTCGCGCGGGATGCTCATCGCTGCCAGTACTGCGGCAACCGGGCCGAGTGCATCGACCACGTGCACCCCCGCAGCCGCGGCGGAGAGCACACGTGGGAGAACGTGGTCGCCTGCTGCCGGACGTGCAACGTGAGCAAGGGCGACTCTCTGCTGTCGGAGGGGCGCTACCGGCTGAGTCGCACGCCGTACGCCCCCGAGCCGCTGGCGATCGTCGCCGCCATGCGCCCCGATGCTCCCATGGAATGGGCCGACTACTTGCCCCGACTGCGCCCTCAGCCTGCTTGAGCCGGGACCCCGGTCTGCATCGCCGACCAGTGGCGGCCGGTCCGATCTGCCAAGGTGGTCGGGTGCCGCTGTGGGTGCGTGAACAATGGCGGGGCGCAGCCGAATTCCTGCATGACCGCCCGATGCCCCTCGACGGCCGTCGACGGATCTCATGGCTCCAGCCGACTGCGCCGGCAGTGATCCTCGGATCGACCGGCCCTGATCCCTTCGAGGGCAGCCGTCCAGACGTCGTGCGGCGGCGCAGCGGTGGGGGAGCCGTGTGGCTCGATCCCGACCTGTGCGCTTGGTTCGATGTCTTCGTCCCGGCCCGCGATCCGCTCTGGCGGGCAGATATCGGTGAGGCATTCGGCTGGCTCGGCCGCCGCCTGGCCGCAGCGTTCACATCCCTCGGCGTGAGCGCGAGCACTTGCCGCGGCCCCTATGACGCAGGTCCCAGTGACGGCTTGGTGTGCTTCGCATCACGCGGACCAGGTGAAGTCACCGTCGCGGGCCGCAAGCTCGTCGGCATCTCGCAACGCCGTACGCGCGAAGGCAGCCGATTCCAGTGCGTGACCTACGAGCGGTTCTGTCTGGGGCCGCTGGCGTCGCTGCTGGACGATCGCGCCGCAGCCCAGGTCCGAGACCGCGCGACCGGGTGGGAGGAGCTGTGCGGGGGACTGAGTTCGTCGGATCTGGCTGAGCTGGTCACAGAGTTCATTACGGCGCCTGGGAGCTGACCCTCCCGACCGCGCGGCCCTCACGGTGGCGGTCGTGTGCCCTGCTGTGGCTGCAACTCGAAAGTTCGGGCACATCGGGGTGGACATTGTGGGTGGTTAACCCATAAAGTGGTGCAAAGTGGTTTAGAGCGGGGCAATTGCCCATCGAACCTGTTCGAACGCTGCGGAGGGACCTGCGGTGGAGAGTCTGTTTGTCGGCCAGCACGAGCATGCGCTCGATGCCAAGGGCCGCATCGTGCTCCCTGCGAGCTTCCGCAGCGCTTTCGAGCCGTCCGGCTTCCTCACCAAGCACAGCGAGGGCTGCCTGGCGCTCATGACGCCGGAGCGGTTCGGCGACATCGCGGGCCAGATGTCGCAGCGGTCGCAGTCGGGCGGGCCGCGCGGGCGTGCGGCCAAGCGCTCATTCGGAGCGGGCGCCGCCCGGGTGATGCCCGACAAGCAGGGCCGCATAGCGGTTCCCGAGGAGCTGCGCCGGTTCGCGGGCCTGCAACGGGAGTGTGTGGTGATCGGCGCCATCGACGAGGTGGAGATCTGGGATGCCGGCCGCTGGCAGGACATGAACGCCCACGGCGAATCGCTGCTGGCGGCACCCGAGAGCGGCGACGACGCGCCGGAGCAGGCATGACCGTGACTGCTGCTGCGAGGTCGTTCCACGAGCCCGTCATGGTCGACGAGATCGCCGAGGTGTTCGCGCCCGTCGGCGGGGGATTGTTCGTGGACGCGACGTTGGGAGGCGGCGGCCATGCGGAGATGCTGCTGCGCCAGCATCCCGAGCGGCGCCTGCTCGGCATCGACCGCGACCCGGAGGCAATCGCCGCCGCACAGGAACGCTTGGCACCCTTCGGCGACCGTGTCACGTTTCGCTGCGAGCGCTTCGATCTCCTCGGCGAGCTGGCGGACATGGCCGGCGCAGGCCCGGTTGCCGGCGTGCTGTTCGACTTCGGCGTCAGCAGCCGTCAGCTCGATTCCGCCGAGCGCGGTTTCTCGCATCGCCACGACGCTCCGCTGGACATGCGCATGGATGCCTGCTCGGGGCCCGATGCGGGCTTGGTGGTGAACACCTACGAGTTTGCCGAGCTGTGCGATCTGCTCAAGCACAACGCCGGCGAGCGCTACGCCCACCGCATCGCCGCCGCCATCGTGGCGGCCCGGCCGCTGCACACCACCCGCGAGCTGGCCGACACCGTCAAGGCCGCAGTGCCCGCCGCTGCTCGCCGTGCACGGCGCCATCCGGCGATGCGCACGTTCGCGGCGATCCGCATCGAAGTGAACGACGAACTGAACCTCATCGAACCAGCAATGCGAGCGGCGCTCGCACGCCTGCAGCCACGCGGGCGCCTGGCAACGCTCGCCTATCACTCAGGAGAAGACAGCATTGTGAAGATCATTCTGCGAGAAGCAGCCGACGGCGTGTGCGAGTGCCCATCGACGCTGCCGTGCATCTGCGGAGCTGCGCCTGCGGTACGCCTGCTGCGTCGCAAGGTGACGCGGCCCGGCGCCGCCGAGGTCGAGCAGAACCCGCGCGCTGCCAGCGCCGTGATGCGTGCAGCGGAACGCCTCGAGCCGACCCTTCGCTGATCCGGTCGCCCCGAGAAGGCCCAGCGTCGTCCCATGTCCCTCGCAGCTGCCCGCTTCCCCGGCGCGGAAGCGGCGCCCCGAGGGGTGCAGTCGCCAGCGCGCCGCGCCGTGGGGCTGCGCCTGGTGGGCGTCACCGCTTTGCTGGCTACGGCTGCCATCGCAGTGCTGGCCGGGCTGGCGGTGTTCCATTCGGTCCTCGCAGCGGGGCAGTACCGGCTGTCGGAGCTGGAATCGGAGATCGCGATGCAGCGGGAGATGCTGATCGACCTTCGCTATGAGCTGCAGACCCTGCACGGTCCCGCGGAGATCGAATTGATGGGCGTCGGGGCGCTCGGGCTGGTGAGCGCGGCCGACCCGATCGATGTGCGGATCGAGCCGCGCCATATCGTCGCTGTCGACCCGCCGCAGCGAAGCATCCATGAAGGCGGAGACTGGCTCTCGATCAAGACGTTGCTGACCGACGCGTCCACAGCGCATGACCGACGTTCTTGAGTACGCCGGGCAGCGTCGGAAGCTGAGCCCGACGACCACGCCGTGGCACCCCTCGACGGGTGCTCCGCCGGGGCTGCGTCGGCCGGCAGCGCACTCGGGATCGACGTCGCGTTCGGGGTCGGGTTCAGGGTCGGCCTCGACGACGGGCGCGCCGACGAGCAGGCAGTCAGATCCGGCAGCGCGCCGCTGGCACCCCGCAGCGGGAGCGAACGGGTCACGTGGCGAGTCCGAGCGAGAGGGCACCGCAGAGCAGGCCGAGCGGAGTCTCCGCCGACGCACGGTTCGCGCTGGGCCGCCGCGCCGACGGGCGGCGCTGCTGATCATCGCGTCGGCCGTGGCACTGGCCATCCTCGGCGCCCGCTTGGTGCAGGTGCAGGTGCTCGACCGCGAGACCTACGCCGCCCTGGGCGAGCGTCAGGGCACCGCACAGTGGGAGCTCGAATCGGTGCGCGGAGCGATCCTCGACCGGAACCTGAACCTGCTCGCCGTGTCGGACCGCCTGCCCACGATCTGGGCCGACCCCCGTCAGGTCACCGACCCGTACCAGACGGCTGCGATATTGGCGTCGGTGCTGGACGTTGACTCCGATGTCATCGCCGAACGGCTCGCGAGCGATCGGCATTTTGTGTACGTGGCGCGCCAAGCCAGCCCCGAGGACGGACTGGCGGTGCAGGAGCTTCAGCTTGCAGGTGTGGGCGTACGCGGGGAGTCGTCGCGGCTGCGGCCCAACGGCGACGACTTCGCCCGCGGCCTGCTCGGCGCCACCGACATCGACCAGAACCCGCTGGGCGGCGCCGAGAAGCAGTTCGCCGAGATGCTCGGCGGCACAGACGGCCGTGAGGTGGCCCGGATCGCCCAGAGCGGCATGCCGCTGCCGACAGGGACTGAGCTGTTCGAGCCTGTCAGTCATGGCGACGATGTGGTACTGACGCTGCACACTCAGATGCAGTGGGTTGCCGAGCGATCTGTGAGCGAGGCGGTTGGGGCTACCAGCGCCAAGGGCGGCATGGCGGTGGTGATGCAGACCGACACTGGCGACGTGCTGGCGTTGGCGGCGGTCGCCCGCGACCCCGAAACCGGCGAGGTCAGGCCGGTGGCCTACAACCCCGCGTACACCGACGCCTTCGAGCCGGGGTCGGTGGCGAAGAGTTTCACCATCGCCACGGCACTGGAAGCCGGGCTCACCACGCCGGTCGAGATGCACTCCACGCCAGCCAGGTACACCTTCGCCGACAAGGAGTTCATCGAGCCCTATTCCAAGCCCAGCGACCAGATGACGACCTCGGAGATCCTCGTTCATTCCTCGAACATCGGCACGATCAAGCTCGCCGAGCGGATCGGCGCCTCCGAGCTGCAGCGCTCGCTGCGATCGTTCGGCTTCGGCCGCCTGACCGGTGCCGACGAGGCCCCCGCACTGCCCGGCGAGAGCCGCGGCATCCTGCGGGCTGCGAACCAATGGCGCGGCACCGACCTCGCCACGATCGCGTTCGGTCAGGGCATCGCCATGACTGCAATCCAGCTCGCCGCTGCCTACAACGCCATCGCCAATGACGGCGTGTACGTCACGCCGCGCCTCGTGCTGGGCAGCGTTGGCAGCAATGGCGCACTGCGGCCTGCTGACCCAGCTCCGACACACCGGGTGCTGTCTGAGCAGACCGCTCAGCAGATGCAGGCAATCTTGGCCGACGTCGTTCGCTCGGGGACCGGCAAGCGAGCCGCCATCGACGGATACCAAGTGGCGGGCAAGACCGGCACTGCGCAGAAGCCCAGTCCTGACGGCGGCTATTCCGCCGACGCCTACACCAGCTCCTTCGCAGGATTCCTGCCCGCCGACCGTCCCGAGCTCACCGTGGTGGTCGTGCTCGACGAGCCCGACGAGTACCGGGCCGCCATCGTGGCCGCACCGGTGTTCGCGGAGGTCGCCGAATATGCACTGCGGATGCTCGGGGTGTCGCCAGATGTCTGAGCAGCACAGCAGCGCACCAGCGAAGCCGATATCGCTGGATGAATTAGCTACGGCGGTCGGCGGTACTTGCGTAGTGCCGTCGGGCCGGCAAGGCCACCAGGCGGCGGGCCGCGCAGCGCTCGTGCGCGGCATCGCTCACGACAGCCGCTCGGTGACACCCGGGGCACTGTTCGGCTGCGTCGTCGGGCAGCGCCACGACGGCCACCTTTTCGCCGCCGAGGCGCTGAACGCCGGTGCTGCAGCGCTGCTGGTGTCGCAGATCCTCGATGTCGGCGTGCCCCAGATCGTGGTGCCCGACGTTCGAGCGGCGCTGGGGCCGGCGTCGGCTGCGGTGTGGGGCCAGCCGTGGCGCCGCTGCGGGGTTGTGGGCGTCACCGGCACCGCGGGAAAGACCACGGTGACGCACGCAATCGCTGCCATCGCGCGTGCATGCGGTACCACTTGTGAGGTCATGGGCACGCTCGACGGCACGCACACCACGCCCGAGGCACCCGACCTGTGCCGGCGTCTCAGCCACGCTGCTGATGCCGGCGTCGAGATGGTGCTGCTGGAGGTGTCGTCCCACGCGCTCGCCCAAGGCAGGGTCGATGGCGGCAGATTCGCGGCCGGAGTGTTCACGAACCTGGGCCACGAGCATCTCGACTACCACGAGACCATGGAGGACTATTTCAACGCCAAGGCGCGTCTCTTCGACGGCCGCAGCGACATCGCTGTGCTGAACGTTGCCGATGCGTGGGGTCGCCGTCTGGCATCGATGGCGGTCGGCACAACGGTCGAAGTGGCCGAATGGCAGCCCTCCGACTTCGACGATGTCGTAGTGACCCCAGACGGACTGAGCGGCCGATGGCGCGGCCGGCCGGTGCACTGCGGACTGCTGGGCCGATTCAATGCCGCGAACGTGGCGGCGGCAGCAGCAACAGCCAGCGCTCTCGGATGCGACGACGACGCGATTGCCGGAGCGATAGCGGCGGTGCAACCGGTGCGAGGACGTCTGTGGCCGGTCAACGGCTCCTATGACGACATCACGGTCTTGATCGACTACGCCCACAAACCTGACGCGCTCGGCGCCGCACTGGCCAGCGCACGTGAGCTCGGCGCCGCAGGCGGCCGTCTGTGGGCAGTGTTCGGCGCGGGCGGCGACCGGGATCAGTCGAAGCGGGCGCTCATGGGCGCCGAGGCGGACCGCCACGCCGATGTGCTCGTGCTCACCTCCGATAACCCTCGCAGCGAGGATCCCGCCCAGATAGCGGCCGACATCGCCGCAGGCGTGGCCGGTCGGCACGATGCCGGCGACAGCTTGCACGTCGAGTTGGACAGGTCGAGCGCCATCTCCTACGCCGTCGGGAACGCTCAGGCCGGTGATGTGGTCGTAGTGGCCGGAAAGGGGCACGAGACGGTGCAGGTGAGCGCAGGGCATTCGGTGCCGTTCGATGACGCCGCCGTCGCTGCGGAGCACCTGCGCAAGCGCAGGAGTGCCCAGCGGTGATCGCGCTCCTCATCGCCGCCAGTTCAGCGATGTTCGTGTCGCTCATGGGGACTCGCTACCTCATTCCCTGGCTGCAAGCGCGTGGCGTCGGCCAGCCCGTCCGCCTCGACGGGCCCCGGGGTCACATCACCAAGGCGGGCACGCCGACTATGGGTGGCGTTGCGGTGGTCACCGCGGCCGTCGTGGGGTACGTCGTCAGTCACCTGCGAGCTGAGACCGTCATCACACGGTCGGGCATCGCGCTGCTCGCAGCCGTGTGCGGTGCAGGCCTCGTGGGCTTGGCCGACGACTGGATCAAGGTGAGCCGCGAGCGCAACCTCGGCCTCAACAAGCGAGCCAAGCTGATCGGGCTGATTGCGGTGGGCATCGGCTTCGCTGCAGCGTCGGTGTGGTGGGTGAACCTCGATACCGCAATCGGGTTCACCCGGCTCGGCGGCAACTCGCTGCGTGTTCCCGCCGTCGTCTGGATGCTGTGGGCGGTCGTCATCGTGCTCGGCACGTCCAACGCGGTGAACCTGACAGACGGCCTCGACGGCCTTGCCGCCGGTGCAGCCTCAGTGGCATTCGCGGCATTCGTCGTGGTCGGCTACTGGGCGTTCCGTCACCCCATCTCCTACGACGTCAAGCACCCGTTGGACCTCGCCATCGTCGCCGCTGCCATGGCCGGCGCTTGTGCGGGGTTCCTGTGGTGGAACGCGCCGCCGGCGCGGATCTTCATGGGCGACACCGGCTCGCTGGCGATCGGCACCGCGATGGCCGGGCTCGCGATGCTGCTGCATGTCGATCTCCTGCTCCCCGTCATCGGCGGCCTGTATGTCATCGAGACTACGTCGGTGATCATCCAGGTCGGCTCATTCCGGCTCTTCGGTCGCCGTCTGTTCCGGATGGCCCCGGTCCACCATCACTTCGAACTGGGCGGGTGGCCCGAGACCACTGTGCTCATCCGGCTCTGGGTGGTGAACAGCCTGCTCGTCGCGCTGGCGTTGGGTCTGTACTACGCGGATTTCTTGAGCCTGAACCTCGTCGAGATCCCGGCAGGTTCGCTATGAGCGCTTCAACCGCACCCCAGGCGGCATCCGGCGACGTGATGCCCACCGACGGGCCGGTCGTCGTGGTGGGCATGGGCGTCACCGGGTGCGCAGTGGCCTCAGCGCTCGCAGCACGCGGTTACGAGGTGATCGCGGCCGACGACCGACCCAGCGATGCGGTGCGCAGACTCGCCGGGGCCGATGCTGAGTTCGGTGAGATTCACGACTCCACCGACGCGGGCCTGCTCCGCAACCTGCTCTCGGACGCAGCGGCTGTTGTGCCCGCACCGGGAGTGCCGCCGCGGCACTTCAGCTACACGTTGGCAACGGCGGCCGGCGTCCCGGTGGTGAGCGAGCTGGACCTGGCAGCGCAGTGGGACAGTCGACCCCTCGCAGCGATTACGGGCACCAACGGCAAGACGACCGTGACGACGCTCACGGAGCGCATGCTGAATCGCAGCGGCATCACTGCCATTGGCGCAGGCAACACCGACATCGCCCTAGTGGACGCGCTCGACAGGGGCGTCTCCACGTTTGTGGTGGAGTCATCGTCGTTCAGGCTGCACCGGGCACGCAGATTTGCTCCTGCGGTTGCCGCGTGGCTGAATCTGGCGCCCGATCATCTCGACTGGCATGCCGACCTGCGTGACTATGCCGCTTCCAAAGCCCGGATCTGGGCGGTGCAAGGCCCAGACGATGTCGCGGTGGTTCCGTTTGGCGACACCGATATCGAGCCGTGGACATCCGGGATCCGTTCACGGCGCGTGACTTTTGCGAGGCCCCAGCAGCTCAACGCACCTTGCGATGTGCACTATGAGCGCGGCATCTTGGTTGCACATGGCGACAGGATCGCGGCGGTAGAGGACTTGCCTCGACGGCGTCCTCATGACTTGTCGAATGCTGCCGCTGCAACAGCCGTCGCGCTGGGGATGGGTGCATCCGCCGAGGCGGTGGCAGCAGAGTTGCGTTCGTTCGACGGCCTGCCTCACCGGCTCGCGTTCGCCGGGAGCGTCGGAGACGTGAGCTTCTACAACGACAGCAAGGCGACGGCGCCGCACGCGACGGTGGCCGCGCTGCGGGGATTCTCCGATGCGGTGCTGATCGCGGGCGGCCGCAACAAGGGCCTCGATCTCGGGGACCTTGCCGCCGTTGCCGGACACGTTCATGGTGTCGTGGCGATCGGCGAGGCTGCCGGCGAGGTGGTCGACTGCTTCAGCCAGCCTGCATGCGGCCAGATCGAACTCGTGAGTGCCGATTCGATGCGCAAAGCCGTGGAGGCCGCCCACCGGATGGCGCAGCCCGGCCGCGATGTGGTGCTGTCGCCCGGGTGCGCTTCGTTTGACTGGTACTCCAGCTACGGCGAGCGGGGCGAGCACTTCGCGACAGCCGTGGCCGACCTTGCTGAACGCGTGCGCTCCCGCTTTGCGACTGCCGACAGACGATGAGCAAGCTGGAGACTCCGCGCACGCCGCCGGGACGGGCTCAATCAGGCCCCTCGGTGCGTTACGCCGCACTCCTGTCGGCAGTATTTCTATTGCTGCTCACGGGCGTCGTGCTGGTGCTGTCCGCCACCTCGGCGACGGGGGTCGATACGTCCGAGCATCCGCTGCAGTACTTCACCCGTCATCTGTGGTCGGTCGGCGTCGCTGTCGGCGTGCTGTTGATCGCGCTGGGCATCGACTACCGCCATTGGCGCCGGTTCGCGCCGGGATTGGCGGCGGCCAGCGTCATCCTGTTGATCACCGTGCTGGCCATCGGAACTCGCTCAGGCGGGGCACGTCGCTGGCTCGAACTCGGACCGTTCGGCCTCCAGCCCTCAGAGACCGTCAAACTCGCTCTGGTCGTCGCGCTGGCTTCGTTCCTTGACGCACGCAAAGATCAGATTCACCGACCGGACCGGATCCTGCGTCCAACCATGCTGATGTTGACGGTCGTCTGCTCGCTCGTACTGCTGCAGCCCGACCTCGGCACCACGCTGATCCTCGCCGGCATCGGAGCGGGGATGCTCTTCGTCGCGGGCCTGCCCGGACGCGATCTGGCCAAGATAGTGCTGATGGTCGGCGTTGCGGCTCCCTTGCTGGCGTATGCGGCTCCGTACCGGCGTGAGCGCTTGACCGGCTTTCTCGATCCGATAGCGGAACGCGCGGACAGCGGCTACCAGACGTTCCAGAGCTTGGTGGGCCTCGCGCAAGGCGGGGTGCGCGGCACCGGGCTCGGCGCTGGTCAGGCCAAGTGGGGGTGGGTGCCGAATGCGCCGACCGACTTCATCTTCGTGATCGTGGGGGAGGAGATGGGGCTGGTCGGTGCACTGGGACTGTTGACGCTGCTCGGCGTCGTCGGCATCGGTGGCTTCCGGACTTCGCAAAAGGCACCGGATTTGTTCGGTTCATTACTGGCGGCAGGGGTTGCCATCTGGTTTGTGCTGCAGACGCTGGTCAACGTCGGCGGTGTGGTTGGATTGCTGCCGGTGACCGGAGTGCCCCTGCCGTTCCTGTCCTTTGGCGGCTCCTCGCTTGTCGTGACATCTGCCGCCGCTGGACTGCTCCTGAACGTGACGCGGCGGTCCGGCTGAGTTATGGCGGCGCGAGCCCGAGTGCCCGGTGCGGCGAGCGTCCTCATTGCCGGTGGGGGGACTGCCGGACATCTCATTCCGGGCTTGGCGGTAGCGAACGCGCTCACCGAGGACGGCTGGCCGGCAGAGGAGATCCACTTCGTCGGCAGCAAGCGTGGCATGGACGCGCAGTTGGTTCCCGCTGCAGGCTTCGGCCTGACCACCCTCAGCGGACGGGGTCTCACGGCGAGAAGGGTCAACCTCACCAATGCGGCAGCAGCGGTGAGTCTGGCGTGGGCGGCGCTGCGGGGTATCGCGCTGGTACGCAAACGACGTCCCGCAGCGGTGCTGTCGCTCGGCGGCTACGCCGCTCTGCCCGCGACAGTGGGCGCGGTGTTCTGGCGAGTGCCGCTGGTGATCGCTGAACAGAACGCCGTCGCCTCAGCCACCAACCGTCTGGTCGGCCGATTCGCGCGCGCTGCTGCCGTGCCGGCGCAGGGCACCGGACTGCAGCGAGAGGTGGTGACCGGCAATCCGGTGCGGCCGGAAGTCACCCAGGCGGCGCGCGAAGCGAGCGACGCGCGCGAACGCCTTGGCTGGCCGGCTGAGGCGACGTCGGTTGCGGTCTTCGGCGGTTCGCTCGGCTCGCGGCGCATCAACAACGCCCTGTGGTCGGCACTGCCGTCGCTGCAGGAGCGGGACGGTGTGTTCGTGCACCACGTCGTCGGACGCAGGGATTGGGAAGACCGCCCGCTAGCGCCCGCCCGGAGAGACAGCTCCGCGAAGGTGCGCGACTGGTACTGCGCGGTTCCATTCGACGAGCGCCTTCCGGTGGCGCTGGCGGCAGCGGACCTGGTGATCTGCCGCGCCGGTGCTTCCACAGTGGCAGAACTGTCGGTGCTCGGCACCCCGGCGGTGCTGGTGCCGTTGCCGATCGCCACTGACGATCACCAGCGACGCAATGCCGAGGCCTTGGTATCCATTGGTCAGGCGCGCGTGGTACCCGATGCCGATCTTGACGCAGAGCGACTGCTTGCCGAGATCGACGCGATGTCCATGCAGGCGGACCGGACCGTCCCGTCGACCGGGAGCGGCGCGACCTTCGGTCGCGCGGACTCAGCCCAGCGGGTTGCCCGTCTCGTCATCCAGCACAGCGCCGCGGTTCCCGAAGGGGTTGCACGGCCCACCGAGCGTGCACCATGACGGATCCCGCGACCGACTTCGGCGAAACCCGCCGGATCCATCTCGTCGGCGCCGGGGGTTCGGGCATGAACGCCATCGGCTTGGTGCTCGCAGAGATGGGGCACGTGCTGAGTGGCAGCGATCTGCGGCCAGGGCCGGGAATGACCCGCCTCGCCGCCAAGGGCGCACGCATCGCGATCGGCCATGACCCAGCCAACGTCGGCGATGCAGAAATCGTGGCTCATTCAAGTGCGGTGCCACCCAGCAATCCCGAACTGGTCGAAGCCCGAGACCAGGGAGTAGCGGTGCTGAGCCGGGCAGATCTGCTCAGCCTGATCTGTGGGCGCAAGCGAACACTGGCAGTCGGGGGAACCCACGGCAAGACGACCACCTCGTCGATGCTGTCGCTGTGCCTCGTCGCCGCCGGGGAGCATCCCTCGTTCCTGGTCGGCGGCGAGCTGAACGAGATCGGCTCGGGAGCCGTTTGGGACACCGCTGGAGAGTGGTTCGTCGTCGAAGCCGACGAGTCCGACGGGACATTTCTGGAACTGGGTGCCGATGCAGTGCTGGTCACCAATGTCGAGCCCGATCATCTTGAGCACTACGGCGACTTCGATACCCTCGTCGGAGCTTTCGAGCAGTTCTGCACGGGTGCCACCGGACCGCGGGTGCTGTGTGCCGACGATCGCGAGTCAGCCGCTTTGGCCGGCCGTATCGGCGGCTGCGTCACCTATGGCATCTCGCCATACGCCGACTATCGAATCGTCGACGCACGCTCGGGTCGCTCCGGCGCAAGATTCGAGTTGGTCCGAGGAAATGCCTCGATCGGCACATGCGAGCTGCCTCTGCCAGGCCTGCATAACGTGGCGAATGCAGCCGGTGCGCTCGCGGCAGCACTCGAACTCGGCGCTGCCGCCGAACCCATGATCGAGGCGCTGGGACGCTTCGCCGGGGTTGCGCGCAGGTTCGAACGCCGCGGCGAGCGCGACGGCATCTCGTTCATCGACGACTATGCGCACCTGCCGACTGAGGTGGCGGCCGCGATCGCCGCGGCCCGTAGCGGAGGATGGCAACGCGTCGTGGCGGTCTTCCAGCCGCATCGCTACTCGCGCCTCGCTTCGCTGTGGCAGGACTTCGAGGACTCGTTTGCCGGCGCCGATCAGCTGGTGCTGACCGACATCTACCCGGCAGGCGAAGTGCCCCGTCCAGGGGTCTCCACAGAACTCGTGCTCGGAGCGGTGCTCGATGCCCATCCCTACGCCTCAGTGGCCTACTTGCCGGGGCGAGCAGAGCTGCGGTCGTACCTGCGTGGACAACTGCGATCGGGTGACGTCTGCTTGACGCTGGGAGCGGGCGATCTCACGTCGCTGGCGGACGAACTCCTGCATGTCTCCTGATCGGTGGTCCGATCCTGAGGCAGTCTCAACGGCTGCGTCCGTGCTGGGACCTCGAGCGCGGATCGACGCGCCGCTCGGCGCCCTGACGACCTCCCGGGTAGGTGGCCCCGCCGCAGTGGCGCTCGAAGCGAACAGTCCGGCTGACCTGCAACGCGTTCGCGCTGCCGGGGAGGCATCGGGCCTGGACGTCATGGTGATCGGACGCGGCTCCAACCTGTTGGTCGCGGATCGCGGGTTCGAAGGCATTGCGCTGTTCCTCGGCGAGACGCACGGCGAGATCGAGATCGATCAGACCGAGGCCACCGTCACTGCAGGTGCCTCAGTGGCGCTGCCGGTGCTGGCGCGCCAGTGCGCGAGCGCCGGCATCGGCGGGCTCGAGTGGGCGGTGGGCGTGCCGGGCTCCGTGGGCGGCGCCGTGCGCATGAATGCGGGAGGTCACGGCAGCGACATGGCGTCATGCTTGCTGGATGCTGACATAGCCGATCTCAACGGCTGGGACGCGCCTCCCCGGGCCGTCAGCCGTCAGGTTGATTCGCTGGCCTTGGGCTACCGCTGCAGCGGTCTGACCGACAGCGACGTGGTGCTGCGGGCCCGGCTGCAAGGACAGCCCGCCTCGCCCCACGTCGCGATGGACAGGATCGCGGAGATTGTTCGCTGGCGCCGCGAGAATCAGCCAGGAGGGCAGAACGCCGGCTCGGTATTCATGAACCCGCCTTCCGACTCTGCGGGCGCGCAGATTGACCAGGCGGGACTGCGTGGATTGCGCATAGGCAGCGCCGAGGTATCCCGTGTGCACGCGAACTTCATCGTGTCCGACTCGGGAGGCACTGCAGCCGACGTCGTCGCGCTGATGGCGGAGATCCGTCGCCGCGTCACGGAGCACTCCGGGATCGTGCTGCAGCCCGAGGTCCGCATGGTGGGCTTCGAGGACTCGCCGACTCCGGCTTGAGCCGTGTCAGGGGAGGCCGTATCGAGGGCGTCCGGCGATGCACGAGCGCCGTCGGGAGGTCACGCGCACCGGTGGGTGATCTCGGCGGTATTGGTCGTGCTGCTGTTGCTGAGCGGTGCGATTGCTATCGCTGCCGGAGCGTTCGATGTGGAACGGGTCGACTTCGGCGGTCTGCACCGGGTGAGCTACGACGAGGCGTACCGTGCCGCAGGCATCAGGCCTGGCGACTTCATGGGATCGCTCGACGCCGACGGTGCTCGGGAAGCTCTCTCTGAGCTGCCCTGGGTCCGCAGCGCTGAGATACGGCGGCGCTGGCCGGGGGCTGTGGAGATCGACATCGTCGAGCGCGCCCCTGCGGCCCTTGCACTCACTGGCCCCGACAGCTGGGTGCTTGTCGACTCTGAGGGACGTGTGCTCACCACAGCTCTGGCATCCCCGCCGTCACTGCCACGCTTGTCCGGCATCTCCGCAGCGCCCGCGTCCGGCCGCTACCTGGCCCCAGACGCTGATGCCTTGCTGGCTGTGCTCGATACAGCCGACGGACAGCCGGGCTTCGCGGTTGCCGCAGTGTGGCGTGACAGGCGAGGCGACGTGCGAGCACGCATCAGACGGCAGCCGGACGGCGCCGTGTTTGAAACAGCGCTCGGTGACGACTCGGCGATCGGGGCGAAGACGGCGGCAATTGCGGCGGTGGTCAGCGATCTCGCACCTTCCGACGCAGTTCTCGACGTGTCTGTTCCGCATTTGCCGGTCCTTCGCGCAGAAGATCGATGAACCTCATCATGTTCTGAGTCCGGTGTTGCCGATCCACAGCGGCATCAGTACTGTCGTGCCTTGCGCTAGTTTCCCTAGGAAGTACTGGCTGCGGCGTTGTCGAGACGTGGCCGGTTGACGAACGCGAGGAGCCCCGTGGCCTCACCACAGAACTACGTGGCAGTCATCAAGGTGGTAGGCGTCGGGGGCGGCGGCTCGAACGCCGTCAACCGGATGATCGATGTCGGCCTTGGCGGTGTCGAGTTCATCGCGGTCAACACCGACGCCCAGGCACTGCTGCTGAGCGATGCCGAGGTGAAGCTGGACATCGGACGTCAGCTGACCCGCGGGCTCGGCGCCGGGAGCGATCCCGAGATCGGCACAAGGGCGGCCGAGGAACACCGCGACGAGATCGCCGAGGCCCTGCAGGGCGCAGACATGGTGTTCATCACCGCTGGTGAGGGCGGTGGCACGGGAACTGGCGGTGCGCCCGTGGTCGCTGAGATCTCCAAGGAGGTCGGCGCGCTCACCATCGGCGTGGTCACCCGCCCCTTCGCGTTCGAGGGCAAGCGTCGGCAGATCCAGGCCGAGCAGGGCATCGAACGGCTGAAAGAGCGCGTCGACACGCTCATCGTCATCCCCAACGACCGGCTCCTGACAGTGGCGAGTGAGCACACGTCGATCATCGACGCGTTCAGGATGGCCGACGATGTGCTGCGTGAAGGCGTTTCTGGCATCTCTGGCCTCATCACGACGCCGGGCCTCATCAACACCGACTTCGCAGACGTGAAGGCGATCATGTCCAATGCGGGCACGGCATTGATGGGCATCGGGCGTGCGCACGGCGAGAACCGCTCGAAGAACGCGGCGCGGCAGGCCGTGTCTTCCTCGCTGCTCGAAGAATCGATAGACGGTGCACGCGGCATCCTGCTGAACATCGCGGCAGGACCTGAGCTGGGGCTGTTCGAGGTCAACGAGGCTGCGGAGGTCATCCGAGAGGTCGCGCACGCTGAGGCCAACATCATCTTCGGCACAGTGATCGACGACTCGCTGGGCGAGGAAATCCGCGTCACGGTCATCGCCGCGGGATTTGATCGGTACACGGCGCCGCGATCGGCTGCCCGCACGGCGCTCGGCGACTTTGCCGGTTCGGATGACGGCGATGAACTGTCTGACCCGTTCGGCGATCTTGACGACGACGACGAGTCGTTCGACGTTCCCAGCTTCCTGCGGTGAGCCTTCGGCCGGCATCTCGGTCATCGTGAGCCAATCGACCAAGACGGCGTCGGCTCATCAGCCTTCACGAGCGCGGCCCGACGCTGTGATACTGGAATCGTCATCAGCAGTGCGGCCATGCTGACGTTGCGTCGCCGCGCTGGAGACCGCACGGCACGTGTCAGCTTCTCCGAGCGAACCGACGGCGACTGTGCACCTGCCCAAGGATCCCGCTGCGCCCCAATGACAGTGCTGCGTCAAGTGCACGGCGCCGACGTCGTGCGAGTCGATCAACCTGGAGATCGCTCTGGCACCTGCGCCGATGCCGCGTGGACGACGACCACGGGGGCCACACTCGCCGTGCGCACGGCCGACTGCGTACCGGTGGCGTTGTACGGATACGACTCGAGCGGCCGCAGTGCTGTAGCGGCTGTCCACGCGGGCTGGCGAGGTTTGCTCGCCGGCGTCGTCGAAGCGGCCCTGGCTGAGCTGGCGAATCACGGCATAGGCCATGTTCGAGCGGTCATCGGTCCCCACATCTGCTCTTCGCACTACGAGTTCGGAGCGGCCGACCTCGCCCGTGCGGAGGCATGGGGGGGGCCCAGCGTCGTCAGCACGACGGCGTGGGACACGCCCTCGCTTGATCTCGCTGAGGGGATGCGGCTCGCACTCGGCCGCGGCGGGGCCATCATCGATACCGAATTGGGTCGGTGCACGGCTTCGGATATCCGTTACTTCTCGCATCGGGTCAGGGACGAGCAGGGCCGCACGGCACTGCTCGTCTGCCTTGAGCATGATGAGAGCGCAGGCGAAGCCGGTGATTGACCCGGATGCCGTTGTTCGCGGCGCAGAACGTGTTCGTCAGCGGATCGTCGACGCTGGCGGTGATCCCTCGCGTACCGACATCGTGGCGGTCACCAAGGGCTTCGATGCCCCCGCACTGGAGGCTGCCGCGACCGCGGGCTTGTTGATGATCGGCGAGAACTACGCCCAAGAATTGCGTGCCAAGTGGGATCAACTGCATCCAGAAGTTCGAGATCGTCTCGATGTGCACTTCATCGGGCGCCTGCAATCGAACAAGGTCAGGCAGCTTGCTGGTCTTGTGGACCTCTGGCAGAGCGTGGATCGGATGCAACTCGTACAGGAGATTTCGCGCCACAGTCCAGGTGCTGCGATCATGGTGCAACTCGACGTGAGCGGCGCATCGACCCAGGGCGGCTGCGGGCTGGACGATGCACCAGACCTGATCGACCGAGCCAGGGGTGCGGGCCTCGAGGTACGCGGCTGTATGGCGATTGGCCCGCAGGGTTCGCCGGACGACATCGAGGCGGCATTCGCCGAGGTGATCCGCTTCGCGGACCGCCACGGTCTCGAGCATCGCTGTATCGGGATGAGCGCAGATCTCGAGCTCGCGGTGCGGGCCGGATCGACGATGGTGCGCATCGGGACGGCCCTGTTCGGAGAGCGTCCGTCTCGTATCACCGCATCACAGGGTGACTGAGCCTATCTTTGCGTATCGGTACTCTTGGCAACCGAGAGTATCCCCCTCAGAGGACCGGCATGGCGTCGTTCATGAAACAAGCAATGAGTTATCTGGGCCTCGGGCCAGATGACAGCTACGCGCCACCGGCCGAGCGCGCCATGCCAGGCGAGCTCCCGATTGCCCATGCGGTGAACGACCCGGTTGGCCAAAGCGGCGTCACCGTGGTCGAACGCCCGACCACGGCGGCGACGCAACCGGCTGCCTCCCAGGTGCCTTCGACTGCGGTCCGTCGTGTCGCGACTGCGTCGGCACAACCTTTTGTGCTCATGCCCCGGATGTTCGACGACGCGCAGCAGATCGGGGATCGTTTCAAGCGCGAACAGCCGATCATCCTGAATCTGCAAGGGCTCGATCGAGATACCGCCCGACGACTGCTGGACTTCGCGAGCGGCCTGTGTTACGCCCGTGACGGCGAGATGCGCAAGGTCGCGAACGCCGTGTACATGCTGGTGCCTGCCAATGTCGTGGTCAGCGGCAGTGGACATGAGGCGATGCCTGCGCAGGGTGACGGACACTGAGACGTTTGCCCCCCGAATGCCCCGGCACGAGCAGTTGCGGTAAGCAATGAGAAGCCTGCTGTGCACGCTCACGTCGATATACACCTTCGCAATCTTCGCTCGGGTTCTGTTCAGCTGGATCCCATTGTCTCCCGACAGCCCGGTCACCGTGGTGCGGACATGGCTGGTTCGGATTACCGAGCCGGTGATGGGACCGCTGCGACGGGCTCTGCCGGCCGTGCGCATGGGCCGGGTCGCGCTTGACCTGTCTCCGATCGTGCTGATAATTGCGCTGCAGGTGCTGGTTTCGGGTTACTTGCTGGGCTGTGCACGCTAGGGCCGACAAATCTGCCGGAAAGCCGCTCCGCTGGTACATTCCGCGCTATGGCGAGTCCGACTCTTCACGATGAATCACCAGATCCGCAAGGCTCAGGACTGCTCGAACGTCTCAGTGAGCAGGTCGCGGCCCTCGCTGCGCGTATTGCGGAGATCGACACGCGCATGTCCAGCGTGGAGTCGGGCAATCCCGATCAGCCCGTCGAGGTCCAGCTCTCACCCGACACCATTGCCCGGATCGCCGAGGCGCTTGCGGCGCTGCAGGCGGCCGGCAGCCAGGCCCTCGACGACGCGTTCAAGTCGGCAACTGACGACCTGGTCGAGTCGCTTTCGAAGCTGGTCACTTCTGAGATCTCCCGGACGCTGACCGACGCTGGCTACGACGTGGCCGTCAACGAAGCTTCCGAGCAGCCGGCCGAAGCAGAAGTCGTCGAAGATGTATTGCCAGACGCCGAGCCCATTGCCGCACCGGTGCGTTCAGCCCTGGAATCTGCGGCCATGCCCGCCATTGTTGCTCCCTTGACCTCAGGCGCCGCAGAACGAGTCGAGCCCACCTACGACTCCATCGGTGAATCCGAGGCTGAGGGTGACAGCGGTCTCGACGCAGACGAGTTTGAGGACGCTGCTGCTGAGATTGCCGCGGATGGGTCCCCGCTCACGCTGGAGGAGATGGACGACCCCTTCCTGGACGCGCTCATCCGCAAGGAGCCGCTCTCGGCCTAGCGACCGGACGACCCCGCAGTCACGTCAAAGTCGATCTGGGGCTCCTCGGCGCCTTCGAGCCATTCGATATCCGTCGCGAGCACGGCTGCGGCGATCAGCGATTCATGCAAGCGAACGGCCCCCAGGTCCGCAGGGCTCCATCGCACACGAAGCTTGATGCGGTCCGTGACATTGAGGTCGCGGTCCTTGCGCTTCTGCTGAACGCTGCGGATCAGATCCCGGGCAGCGCCTTCGGCCTCCGACTCCGGCGTGACCGTGGTGTCCAACACCACCACGAGCTGCTGCACATCGAGCACCGATGTGGTGCACGCATCTGCCGGTTGCAGTGCCAACTGGTAGTCACCCTCGCTCAGCTCGTGGCCGCCCGCAACAATGCCGCCCTCTGAGGTCACGTGCCAGTCACCCGATCTGGCCGCATCGAACACTTCTTGCGCGGCCGAGCCCAGCCGTGGCCCCAGCACTGAACCGTTCGGCCGCAGCACATGTGTGGCAGCCTCGCCGAGTTCATCGCTCAGCACGACCTCGGCGACGTTGATCTCGGAGGCCAGCAGATCCGCGAACGGCTCAAGCTGTTCTGCTCCCGCGCCGGCCACGGTGACCTGCGGCAGCGGCAGCCGAACCCGCAGGCCGGCGTCCTCGCGCACTCTCAGGGCAGCCGACGCTGCCGCTCGCACGGCATCCATGCTGCGAACCAGCTCTGGATCCGCCGGCAGTTGCGCGGGATCGGGCCAATCGCTCAGATGAACGCTCTCCCCGCCGGTGAGCCCCCGGTAGATCTCCTCGGCAATCATCGGCAGCAGCGGTGCTGCCATCGCCACGAAGATGCGCAGCACCGTGTACAGCGTGTCGAAGGCGTCGCTCTCACCGCCCGTTTGGCCCCCTGCAGACGAGCCTGCAGCCGAGTCGCCCCAGAAGCGTTCCCGGCTGCGACGGATGTACCAATTGTTGAGGGCATCGATGAACGCCTGGAGCTCCGCGGCGGCGCCGGGCAGGTCGTACGCGTCGAGGCACGCGGTGACTGATTCCAGCGTCACCCGGGTCTTGGACAGCAGGTAGCGGTCGAGCACGTCGCCGGAATCGGTGCGGAACTGTGCCCGGTACCCGTCCACGTTGGCGTACAGCGTGAAAAACGAGTATGCGTTCCAGATGGGGATCAGCACCTGCCTGGCGACATCGTCGATGCCGTCGTCGGAAATGCGCGTATCGCCGCCCCGGACGATGTTCGTCGCCATGAGGTACCACCGCAGTGCATCGGATCCCTGATTGGCGAAGATGTCGGTGGGCTCGGTGTAGTTCCGCAGCCGTTTGGACAGCTTGTTGCCGTCGGCGGCAAGCAGAACGCCATGGCAGATCACGTTCTGGAACGCCGGCTGGGAGAACAGCGCCCCCGCCAGAACGTGGAGCGTGTAGAACCAGCCGCGGGTCTGGTTGATGTATTCCACGATGAAATCGGCCGGGAAGTTCTTCTCGAACCACTCCTTGTTCTCGAACGGGTAGTGCACCTGGGCGAAAGGCATGGATCCCGACTCGAACCAGCAGTCGAGCACCTCCGGCACACGTCGCATAGTCGATCGGCCCGTGGGGTCGTCTGGGTTCGGGCGTGTCAGCTCGTCGATGAACGGCCGGTGCAGATCCGTCGGGCGCACTCCGAAGTCCGCCTCGAGCTCATCGAGACTGCCATAGACATCGATTCGGGGGTAGTCAGGATCGTCGCTCATCCAGATCGGGATGGGAGAACCCCAGAATCGGTTGCGACTGATGGACCAGTCACGCGCTCCCGCCAGCCATTGGCCGAACCGGCCGTCACGCACATGGCTGGGCACCCAGTTGATCTGCTGGTTGGTCTCGGCCAACAGATCGGAGATCTCGGTCACCTTCACGTACCACGAGCTGATGGCCTTGTAGATGATCGGCGTGTCGGTGCGCCAGCAGTGCGGGTAATTGTGCTCGTAGCTGTCGTGGCGCAGCACCCGGCTGCGTTGCTTCAGCTCCGCGATGATCTCGGGATTTGCCTCGAAGACGTTGAGGTCGGTCCACGGCGTGACCGGCTGGGTGAAGCAACCTCGGTCGTCGACCGGCACGGCATCGCCGATCTCGATGCCGTGAGCCTCGCAGAGGGACTGGTCTTCCTCGCCGAAGCCGGGCGCCAGGTGAACCACGCCGGTGCCTTCAGATGTGTCCACGAAATCACCGGCGAGCACCCTGAACGCTTCGGTGCGGTGACCGAAGAAATCGAACATCGGCATGTAACGGCGGCCTGCGAGCTCGGCGCCGCTCATCGTGCCTACGACGGAGTACGGCTCAAGATCCGACGCGTACTGCTCGAGGCAGTCTGACGCGAGCACGTAGCGTCCAGCCCCGAGCGCTCCGGACTCCACTACGGCATAGGAGATCTCCTCGCTGACGGCGATGGCGAGATTGGACGGCAGCGTCCACGGTGTTGTCGTCCATGCGAGCAGCCGCAGCGGGCCGTCTGTGCTGGCAGCGTCGCCGGAGCCGGGGGGTTCATCGGTGCCGACGAGTTCGAACCAGACCGTGATCGCGGGATCCTGGCGAGGTCTCGTGGCATCGTCGAGCCTGATCTCGAAATTGGACAGCGGAGTCTCTGCGCCCCATGAGTAGGGCATGACTCGGAATGACTGGTAGACGAGACCCTGTTCCCACAGCTGCTTGAACGCCCACATGACCGATTCCATGTAGGGCAGGTCCATCGTCTTGTAGTCGTCGTCGAAGTCGACCCATCGAGCTTGGCGGGTGACGGTCTTGCGCCACTCCGCCGTGTACCGCAGCACCGAGCCGCGACATTGGGCGTTGAAGCGCCCGATGCCGTACTCCGTGATGGCCGCCCGTCCGCTGACGCCGAGTTCACGCTCGGTCTCCATCTCGGCGGGCAGCCCATGACAGTCCCAGCCGAATCGCCGGTTGACACGATGGCCCCGCATCGTTTGGTACCGGGGTACGACATCCTTGACATACCCCGTCAGCAGATGGCCATGGTGAGGCAGGCCGTTCGCGAACGGCGGACCGTCGTAGAAGACGAATTCGTCATCAGCGGGCCGGTTCGCGACAGAAGCCTCGAAGGTCCCCTCGTCGTGCCAGCGAGCGAGAACCCGTTCTTCGATCTGGGGGAAGTTCGCCTGTGCCCGGACGCGCGGGTACACGCTGTCGCTCGGCTCTTCCATCACCCGCGCCTCCTGCATGCCCCGTTCATGCCCCCCGACGGTGCGGGTCGGCTCACGACCCGGTGAGGGTATCTCCACGGCGCCGACATCAACGGGCCGCTACTCTGCCGACCGCGGCCCGCAGGCTACGGCCCGGGGCTCAAGCGGCCCGCTCATCCGCGCATCCGGCGAAGGCGGAGACCTAGACTGCCGCTTCGCTGAACCGGGGGGATGGGCTATGGCGACACCAAAGAAGGCTTCCGCCCGCAAATCCGCCGCGAAGAAGTCGTCGGCTCGCACAGCCGCGGCAAAGAAATCTGGCGCCGGCGCCAAGAAATCGGGTGCATCCCGCAAGGCTCCCGCAAAGAAATCCGCGCCTCGCAAGCGCGGCGCCAAGCAGCGCTTCGGCGAAGCATTCCTTGATAAGCAGCGGCAAGCGTTGCTCGCCGAACGCCGCCGTTACACCGAGCATGCCGAACGCTATGAGGCCGAGGCTGAGCAGCTCGTCAGCGAGCGCGAACCGGGCGACGTGCAGTTTGACGAGGAGTCCGGAGAAGGGGATTCCATCGCTGTCGAGCGCGAGAGGGCGTTGCAGATATCAGCGCGCGAACGGGAGGAAATCGCCGAGATCGATGCCGCTCTCGCCCGCATCGACAACGGCACCTACGGGATCTGTGTCGTCTCGGGCAAGCCGATCCCGAAGGAACGTCTCGAAGCCATCCCGCATGCGTCCATGCGAGTGGAGGTGAAGAGCAGCGGTCCGGCATGGCGCCGGCCCTAGCTTGTTCATGGGTGTCCTCTGAACAATCCGCTGGAGCACGGGAAGGCCTAGCGCGCAGCCGCTGGATTGCCGCGACCTGCACCACGGTTCTCGCCGCAGATCAAGCCACGAAGGCGTGGGCTGTCGACGCTCTCGACGATCGGATCATCGATCTGGTGTGGACGCTGCGCCTGCGGCTCGTGCACAACACAGGGTTCGCGTTCTCGGCAGGCCGCGGCTTGGGTCCCGTGCTGGCATTGGTGGCCATCGTGATCGTGGCAATTCTGTGGTCGTCACGGCGGCGCGTCGGCGGTGTGTGGGGCGCGCTCGGTCTTGGGGCAATCATCGGGGGCGCTCTGGGCAACCTCGCCGATCGGGTGTTTCGCGGTGCGGGCTGGGGACGAGGCGCCGTCGTGGACTTCGTCGACCTGCAGTGGTGGCCGATCTTCAACGTCGCTGACGCCTCCATCACTGTGGGGCTTGCCGTCGTGCTGGTGCATCTGTACGTGAGCGAGCGGCGCGGTCGGGTGGCTGCGCAAGGAACATCTGAGTGACAGAACCGCACCGCCGCATCGAGACCCCGGAGTCGCTCGGCGGCGAACGGCTCGATCGGGCGCTGTCGTTGCTCACAGGGGAATCCCGTTCGGTGACAGCGCGGATGGTCGCTGAGGGGAGTGTGATCGTCGACGGCGAACGTGCCCTCGCCGGCTCGCAGCGTCTGCATCCGGGCACGGTGATCGAACTCATGGGAGGCCGTACCGCCCAGCCGGAGACCAATCGGGCCTCTGAGGAAGTCTCGCTCGATGTCCTTCATGCCGACCGCGATGTCGTGGTGGTGAACAAGCCGCCCGGTGTCGTGACTCATCCGGGATCAGGCCATCCGAACGGCACCTTGGCCGACGCCCTCTGGTCCCGCTATCCCGAGATGGCCCGCCTAGGCGAACCCGGAAGGGGCGGCATCGTGCACCGGCTCGATCGCGGAACGAGCGGCGTCCTGGTCTGCGCCCTCAGCGCAGGGGCCTACGAGAGCCTTGCCAGCCAGCTCTCAAGTCGACTTGTTCGCCGGGTCTATGCGGCCCTCGCTCGTGGTGTCGCCTCCTCGCCGAACGGCACGATCGATGCGCCGATCGGGCGCGATCCGGCCAACCGAACAAAGATGGCCATCAGGGCCGATGGCCGCCCAGCGCTGACTCACTACCGCGTTGTCGAGACGTTCACCCGACCGACGGAGACATTGCTGCTGCGCTGCCGGCTGGAGACCGGGCGAACCCATCAGATCCGAGTACATCTCGCCAGCATCGGCTTGCCGCTGCTGGGCGACCTCACCTACGGCGTCGCGGATCCATTCGGCATCGGACGGCCGCTGCTGCACGCCTGCGAACTGGAGTTTCGGCATCCATCCGACGGCACGGAGATGAGTTTCGTGGCACCGATCCCGGAGGACTTCGCGGGGGCATTGCGCGCATTCGGATCCGACCCGCGCGTGCTCGTCACCCGCTGAGCTCGTCGCTGGTTCAATCGGGCGGCGAGCCGGGCCACGGTGCGCGCCCGCGAGCCACTTCGGCTACGGCGGCGAGGCTGTAGGAGTCGAGCTCGGAGCGCATGCGGCGACCTACCGAGTCCCAGATCGCCAGCAGCACGCACTGTCCCTCGTGATCGCAGGCTCCGTCTTGGTGCGGTTGGCCGAAGTCGCCGAGGGCGATCGGGCCGTCGACAGCACTGACGATCATCCCGATGGTGACCTCGGCGGGATCCCGAGCCATGACATAGCCGCCCCCGACGCCTCGCTTGGATCGGACCAGCCCGGCGCCTTTGAGCGCCAGCAGGATTTGCTCCAAGTACGGCTGGGGCAGGCCGGTGCGCTCTGCGATGTCGCGCACTGATGTCGGCCTGCCGTTGTCATTGAGGACCAGAGACAGCAGCGCCCGGCTCGCGTAGTCTCCCCGCGTCGAGACTGCCACGGTGGCAGCGTAGCCCTGCGTCCAGGGGTGATCTCGTTTCCCGCTGCTGCTCGCTCCGCTGGCCCTCCAGGCTTGGGCCGCGGCGTGGCGTGGCGGCTTCGCCTCTAGGGTCCGGTACATGAAGGGCGAGCCGCTTGCGCTCGAGCGCACGCTGCCCAGCTACGGCGGCCGCTGTGTCACCGAGGTGATGCCCGGAATCCTTGCCGGTGTGGATTCCGCTCTCATCGCTGATGAGGTGGCGGGTGCGCCGACCGTGGTCGTGCTCGTCATTGACGGGCTGGGCTGGCACCAGCTGCGACGCCATCGCACGCTCGCCCCGACGCTCGCCGCGGCCAGCGACAGCAGCGCACCGGTCACCACCGTCGCGCCGAGCACCACGGCGACGGCGATGACATCGCTGACGACGGGAGCGACGCCCGGCGAACACGGCTTGGTCGGCTACCGGGTGCCGACCCAGCTCGGATTGCTGAACACGCTGCGCTGGCGTGCCGGCGGCCAGGACGCGCGCGTCGCCGTACCCGCATCCGGCCTGCAGCCCGTTGTGCCGTTCTGCGGTCGTTCGGTTGCGGTGGTGACGCGCGCTGAGTTCCGCGACAGCGGATTCACCGCCGCGCACCTGCGCGGCGGGACGTTCTGGGGGTGGGGCGATCCCGATGGCTTAGCTGAGTCGGTGCGTGATGCGGTCGATCAGGGCTACCCGCTCGTCTTTGCCTACTACGACAATCTCGACAAGGTTGCCCATGAGTTCGGGATCGGCCCTGAGTATCTGGCTGTGCTGGCCGGAGTAGAGCAGCTCGCCAGCGCGCTGCGTGCCGTGCTGCCTACCGACGTGCCTCTGGCTGTCACTGCCGACCATGGCCTCGTCGAGGTGACCGAGCCGCCCATCATGGTTGATGCGGACGTCGTGGCGCTCACCAGCGGCTGGTCGGGCGAGGCCCGGATGCTGTGGCTGAACGCACGCCCCGGCGCCGCTCGGGACCTGCTGGACGCCTGCGAACGCTACGAGTCGACCGCGGAGGTCGCTCCGCTCTCGCAGGTGCTGGATGAGCGATGGCTGGGTCGCCACGTCACGGTGCCCGCCTTGAGTCGCCTCGGCGACGTGGTGCTCGTGCCCCGGGCGCTCACTGCCTTCACGATGCCCGATGAGGACATGCCTCATCACCCGTTGATCGGCCGGCATGGAGGGCTGACGGCAGAAGAAATGCTGGTGCCGTTTCTCGTGCTGTAGGGGGCTGTGCGCCCCGAGTTCAAGGGGTTCGCGGGCTTCTGACCGGACGGGGCGAGACGTTTCCCAGATAGCCTCGCGGTGGTGGTTGGCGATCCGGTGCAACAGCCAGAACACGGCGAGCTGCTGGATGGCGGACCTCACGCGCAGGACGACACCGACGACGAATCGTTCGTGCCGGAACCGGCGAAGCTGATGCGCATCGGCGGGATGGTCCGCAAGCTGCTCGAAGAGGTTCGCCATGCCGAACTCGACGAAGCAGGACGCGATCGGATGCGCGATGTGTACCACCTGTCGGTCGAGGAACTGGCAACGGCCGTGTCCGAGCCGCTGGCTGAAGAGCTGAATCGGCTTGCGTTCTCGTTTGACGAGGAGGTTCCCTCAGGTCCCGAGCTGCGAATCGCTCAGGCCCAGCTCGTGGGATGGCTCGAAGGGCTGTTCCACGGCATCCAAGCGGCGGTGTCGGCGCAGCAGATGATGGCTGAGCGGCAGCTGCGCAGTATGCGGGGCAATGCCCTCGAAGCTGGTGCACAGCCCAGCCCTGTGACAGCGACGCATCGGAGCGGGGTCTATCTGTGAATGGGTCGCCGTGGGACCGGTGGCGGATGCCACGTATCGGGTGTTGCCCTTGCCCCGGGCGCGGGCGCGCATTGAAGGAGCACTGACGGAACTGCCTGGCCGCGCCGTCGGGGGAACGGCCAGCGAGCACTGCAGGGAGCGAAGATCACATGGCCATCGAGGTTGAAACCAAGGACTGCACGGCACTGAGCGATGCCGAGATCTCCGAGATGGCCGAGTTGGTCATCGGCGAGAAGGTGCACTTCGACGTCGGGCATCTCTCCAAGCAGCGTGACGCCTGGGTACTCATCACACATGTACGCGACGGCGCCAAGCTCGCCGCATACGGCTTCTGCACGCTCGAGCGCGTCGGCGGTGACCCGACGGTGCTGATGGGCGCCGGCGCGACACGCCGCTCGGCGCGTCGTGACAGCGCCCTGCGCGCGATGGTGACCGATCAACTGCGCCGGGCAGTTCTGGCGTTTCCGGACGAAGACGTGCTGGTGGCCTGTCAGATGGCCGATGCCGCTGCATTCGTGGCGTTCAAGCCGCTGGACCGCGTGGTGCCGAGGCCTGGCTACGAACCCAACGGCGAGGATCGAGCCTGGGGTCGCCGGCTTGCGAAGCGTTTCGACGTCCAGGGCGAGTACAGGGCACGAGAGTTCAAGGTGTACGGCGACGGCGGTCCCTCGTTCGTGCTGAACCACACCGCCGCACGGCCTGAGAAAACCTCCCCGGATCTCAAAGCGCTGTTTGACGGCTTCGACGCGGCCAACGGCGACGCGATGATCACGTTCGGCTGGGCCAGCCGGGAAGACCTCGCCAAGCTGCTGTAGGGCCACGGCACTCGCGGGCTCATGCAGGGCCGGCCAACGCGCTCAAGCCTGTGACAGGAGTTTTCGGCGATCTCGCTCGCCGCCGCAGGATGACCAGGCACTTCTTGGCCGATCCGGTCGATGACGCATTGCTCATGCGCATTCTCGATACCGCCCGCCGGGTGCCGTCAGCTGGAAACTCGCAGGGATTCGACTTCGTGGTTCTTCGTGGACCCGACGAGACGGCTCGTTACTGGGACACCGCATTGCCCGCTGACCGCCGCGGGAGCTTTCGCTGGACCTCGCTGCTGGCCTGCCCGGTCCTCGTTACCGTCTGGGCGGACCCTCAGGCATACATCGAGCGTTACGCGGAGCCTGACAAGGAACGCTCCGGACTCGGATCTGGCACAGATGCCTGGTCCACGCCGTACTGGATGGTTGATGCCGCCTTCGCATCGCTGGCGTTGCAGTACGCAGCGATCGACGAGGGCCTCGGGGTGCTGTTCTTCGGCATGTTTGACCACGCTCCCGCGGTCGCAGCAATGCTCGGCGCTCCGCCAGCCCACGAGCCCATCGGAGTGGTCGCCGTGGGTTGGCCCGATCGCGAAGCGGAAGCATCCGCCCTCGGGGCTGCGAGCCGAGACCGGCCCCGTCGCCCGCTGATCGCCGACGCTGCGGACGACGAGGCGCTGGCGGCCTCGACTGCGCCGAAGCGACCGCTGGTTCACTGGGGGAGCTGGCTGGGCCTCTAGCCGGCACAGACCGAAGCAGCCGGCTGCAGGCGGGCCACTGGTACATTGCTGCCGGGCGATCGCTCTGGGGACCTGGCTCTCGCACTGGTCCCGATGGGAGAGGGAATCCGACGTGGGCGAGCAGACTGCGCCAGATGAGACAGGGCCGATGCAGATCTCCATGGTCGAATACCTGAAGCTCGGAAGCGAACCTCACCTGGTCGCCAATGTCTGCACAGCGTGCGGCGCCAGCTACTTCGACCGGCGCAACGCCTGTGCTGCATGCGGCGCACGCGAGTTCTCCACCGAACGGCTGGCCAATACCGGCGAGGTACGGACCTTCACCATCGTGCATCGTGCTGCCAGGGGCGTGCCGGCGCCCTATATCTCCGCTGTCGTCGATCTGGACGGGGGCGGCCGGGTCAAGAGCAACATCATCAATATCGAACCCACGCCGTCCAACGTGAGTCTCGGCATGCGTGTGCGCCTTGCCACCTACGTCACTGCCACCGACGACGACGGCAACGAAGCCGTCGCCTTCGGCTACGAGCCCGAGGCGGCCTGAGCCTGCATTCCCCACCCGCCCGACCCTGCCAACCGACAAGCGACAGACCCGCCTCATGAATAGGGAGCACCCATGAGCAACCAAGACCCGGTGTGGATTCTCGGCACCTCCATGACCAAGTTCGGCCGTTATGCCGACAAAGACCTCATCGACCT